>JBDTRO010000229.1:0-11181 GCA_039931635.1 Betaproteobacteria bacterium
CGCCGCGGCAACGTGCGCGCGCACAAGGGCTTCATGGTGGGCACCCTGCTCGGCCTCGCAGGCGCCGGGTTAGGCGCGCTTGCGCCCGGACGCTTTCTGGCGAAATTTCTTTTTTGACTTGCCGCCGACCTTGACCCTTGGTGCTGATTTGCTATGCCCCAACGTACGCTTGCGCACCGGGGCTTTCCTGTTCTCGTCGTAGGGGTTCCTGCCGGTGCGCAGTTCGATGCGCAGCGGCGTGCCCTGCAGCTTGAAAACCTCGCGAAACCAGCCCTCCAGAAACCGCTTGTAGGCGTCGGGCACGTGCTGCAGCGAGTTGCCGTGGATAATGACGCGCGGCGGGTTGGAGCCGCCCTGGTGCGCATAACGCATCTTGGGGCGCGCATAGCCCCTGCGGTGGGGCGGCATCTGGCGCTCGACCGCCGCGATCAGCGCGCGCGTCAGCTTCGGCGTCGAGAGCTTCGCGATCGCCGCCGCGTAGGCCGCGTCCGCCGAGCGCAGGACCTCGTTCACTCCCTTGCCCGATTTCGCGGAAATGAAAAGCGTGTCCGCGAAGCCGAGGAAGCCGAGCTGCCAGCGCAGTTCGTCCTTGAGGCGATCGCGCATCGACTTGTCGGCCGCCTCCCACTTGTTCACGGCGATGGTTACCGCGCGGCCGCGGTCGAGGATGTAGCTGGCGACGTGCGCGTCCTGCTCCGAGATGCCTTCCACGGCATCGAGCACCAGCACCGCGACGTTCGCCGCCTCGATCGCCTGCAGCGTCTTGACGATGGAGAATTTCTCCACCACCGCGCCGTGCGATTTACCGCGCTTGCGCAGCCCGGCGGTGTCCACCAGCGTGTAGCGACGGCCGTTGCGCTCGAACGGCACTTCGATCGCATCGCGCGTGGTGCCGGGTTCGCCATAGACGAGCACGCGCTCCTCGCCGACCAGCGCATTCACCAGGGTGGACTTGCCGACATTGGGCCGGCCGACGATCGCGACGCGCGGGTTCTTCGCGTCGTCGACCGCTTCGGGTTCATCCGGAAATGGCCGCAGCACGGCTTCGATCAGCGCCACCACGCCGTTGCCGTGCGCGGCGGAGATGGCGGCCGGGCTGCCGAGGCCCAGTTCGTGGAATTCGGCCGCGGCGGTTTCCGGGTCCATGCCCTCCGATTTGTTGGCGGCGATCCAGACCCGCTCTTTCAGGCGCCGCAGCTTGTCCGCGATCACGCGGTCGCCGGGGGTCAGGCCCGCGCGCGCGTCGGTGACCAGTACCACCGCATCGGCCTCGACAATCGCCTGCTCGGTCTGGCGCGCCATTTCGGCATAGATGCCGTCGTCCGTATCGGGCTGCAGGCCGCCGGTGTCGATGACGATGCAGGCCCGGCCGCCGAGCAGGCCTTCGCCGTAATGCCGGTCGCGCGTAACGCCAGGGACATCGACCACGATGGCATCGCGGCGCCGCGTCAAGCGGTTGAACAGGGTGCTTTTGCCGACGTTCGGCCTGCCGACCAGCGCGATAACCGGCTTCATGCCGGTTCCCTTTTCCCGGGTTTCACGTCAATTCAGCGTCAATGCGTACAGGCCGCCGTTCTGGGTCTGGACCAGGAAACCATCGGGCAGCTTGATCGGCGCGGCGCGTACCGGGCTGCCGTCGGTGGCGACGCGCGCGAGAAAGGCGCCCGATTCGCGCGCCACGAAATGCACGAAGCCCTGCAGGTCGCCCAGCGCGACTTCGGTGCCCAGCGGCAGCGGCAGCGAGAGCTGCCGGTTAGCCAGGCGATCCTGCTTCCAGACGCTACGGCCGGTGCCGCGGTCCAGCGCGTGCACCGCGCCCTTGTCGTCGCTCACGAACGCATAGCGCGCGTCGAAGGTCACGCCGGTCAGCGTCGACATTTCGCGCGACCAGAGCTGGTTGCCGTTCTGCCCGTCATAGCAGGCGACTCGTCCCTGGTAGGCCGCGGCGCAGACTTCCCTGCCCAGCGCCGACGGATCGCCCACGATGTCGGTGACTCTTTCCAGTTCGGTCGCCCCCTTGGGCAGCGCCACGGTCGCTTCCCAGCGCGCCTGGCCGTTGGCGAGCGAGACCGCGACCAGCTTGCCGCCCGAAAAGCCGGCGTAGGCCGATCCCAGGTGCATGGTCAGGCCGACCGGCGAGCGCACGATGAGCGCGGACGCCGGGCGCTGGTACACCCAGCGGCGTTTCCCGTCCTCGACGCCGAATGCGAATATCTTGCTGTCGGCGCTGCGCACCAGCGCGAGGCCTTCGCTCACCTTGGGCTGCGCCAGCACTTCGCTCGATACGCGCGAGCGCCATTTCACGACCCCGTTCTGCGCATCCAGCGCGAACACTTCGCCATCCTCGGCAGCGACCACCACCAGCGTGCCGTCGCTGCCGACGCCGCTGGAGATGCGCTTGCCGAGCGACACGCGCCACCTGGCCTGGCCCGATGCCGCGTCCAGCCGCGTCACCGTGCCGGCGCGCGATGCGGCATAGACGCCGTCGCCAACCATCACCGGGCTGAAAAAGAACCCCTCTGCGGCGCCGATGCTGGACGTCCACAGAACCTTCACGGCCTGCGCATTGGTCAGCACCGGCAGTTCGGCGGGCTTGGGGCCGGTCGACGTGCTGCCGAACCAGTCGAGCGGATTGATGCTGCTTGGCAGGCTGGAGCAGGCCGGCAGTCCCGCGGCCGCGAGCAGCGCAAGCAATAGGCGGCGCACGGTCACCCTCCGAGCGCGTCCAGCCGGAGCTGTACGCTGTTGCGGAACGCGGCGCTTTTCTCGCCGGTCTTCTGCAGCGCGAGGCGGTAGGCGGCCTTCGCTTCGGCGGCCTTGTTCTTCGCCACCAGGATGTCGCCCTTCAACGCGGCGTACTGCGCTTCGTAGGGATCCGCGTGCTTTGCCTCCAGCAGCGCCAGCGCCTCGTCGTGGGCCTTCTCGTCGAACAGGACTGCGGCCAGCCGCAAGCGCGCGAGATCGCGCAACTCGTCGGATGGCGAGCGCTCAACCACCCACTGCAGCTGGGCCTTGGCGTTCTTCGGGTCCGCGTGCTCGACATGAAAACGCGCGGCGACCAGCGCGCCCATCGACGCATACAGCGTGCCCGAAAAATTCTCGACCAGCGTGCCGCCCGCATCGCGCAGCCCCTTGGCGTCGCCTTCCTGCGCGGCTTTGAGCAGCAGTTCGTACTGCGCGCCCGCCTGCTGCACCAGGTTCGCCTGCCAGATGCGCCAGCCCTGCCAGCCTGACACGCCGATCGCCACCACGGCGATCGCCGTCAGCAGGCGCGTGCCGTTGTCGTGCCACCAGCCTTTGACCGACGCGAGCTGTTCCTGTTCTTCCAGATCGTATGCCATGCCTATGCCTTGACCCTTTGCAATGTCGCTGCGAATTCCTCCACCACGCGCGCCCGGCCGATACGGCGCTGGTCCCCGCTGCCGCGCAGGGATTTCACCGAGATCTCGCCTGCATGCACCTCGTCCTCGCCGACGATCAGCGCCAGCCACGCGCCGCTCGCATCGGCCTTCTTCATCTGCGACTTGAAACTGCCGCCGCCCGCATGCAGCACCACCGCATGCCCCGCCGAGCGCAACGCGTCGGCGACCGTGAACGCGACCTCGAGCGTGCCTTCGCCCTGGTGCAGCACATAGGCGTCCGGCTTCTGCGCGGCGGGCGCGTTGCCGGAATCCTTCATCAGCGCCACGAGCCGCTCGCAGCCCATCGCGAAGCCCACGCCTGGCGCGGGCTTGCCGCCGAGCTGCGCGAATAACCCGTCGTAGCGCCCGCCGCCGCAGACCGTGCCCTGCGCGCCCAGCGCGTCCGTGATCCATTCGAACACGGTGAGATTGTAGTAATCCAGGCCGCGCACCAGGCGCGGATTGAGCGTGAATTCGACTCCCGCGGCCGACAGAAGTTTCTTCAGCTGCCCGAAATGCGCGAGCGATTCCGCGCCCAGATAGCCCGACAGCAGCGGGGCCTTCGCCACCACCTCCTGCACCATCGGGTTCTTCGAGTCGAGGATGCGCAGCGGGTTGGACTGCAGGCGGCGCTTCGCATCCGCATCGAGTTTCGATTCGTTCGCCTGCAGGTGCCGCACCAGGTCCGCGCGGTGGCGTGCGCGCTCCTCGGCCGAGCCGATGGTGTTCAGTTCCAGGCGGACGCCCTGCAGTCCGAGTTCGGGCCAGAGCCGCGCGCACATCACGATAAGTTCGGCATCCACATCGGGACCCGGGTACCCGAACGCCTCCGCGCCATACTGGTAGAACTCGCGGTAGCGTCCCTTCTGCGGCCGCTCGTGGCGGTACATCGGTCCGCCGTACCAAAGCCGCTTCGGGCCGTCGTAAATCAGGCTGTGTTCGATCGCGGCCCGCACGCAGGAGGCGGTGCCTTCAGGGCGCAGGGTCAGCTCTTCGGCATTCAGTTCATCGCGCCAGGAATACATCTCCTTTTCGACGATATCGGTCGCCTCGCCGATGGCGCGGCGGAACAACGCCGTGTTCTCGACCAGCGGCATCCGGATCGCGCGGTAGCCCCAGCGTTCCAGGCAGTTTTCGACGATGGCGCCGAAAGAGCGCCACAAGGCCATCTCTTCCGGCAGCACGTCGTTCATGCCGCGGATCGCCTGCAGCGTCACGTTCATGACACCGCCGTGACCGGGATCGCCTTGCCGCGCGTCCTCCGCCGCTTGACGCCCGGCGAGTAGTTGTCCCTGACATAGATTTCGACGATTGCCTGGAATTCCTCGGCGATGCGGTCGCCCTTGAGCGTCACGGTCCTTTCGCCGTCCACGTAGACCGGCGCCGCGGGCACTTCGTTGGTGCCGGGCAGGCTGATGCCGATGTCCGCGTGCCTGGATTCGCCCGGCCCGTTCACCACGCAGCCCATCACGGCGACGCGCATCTCCTCGACACCCGGATAGCTGTGCTTCCATACCGGCATCTGGGTCCTGAGAAATTCCTGGATGCGCTGCGCAAGCTCCTGGAAATCGGCACTGGTAGTGCGACCGCAGCCCGGACATGCGGCCACCATCGGCGTGAAGCTGCGCAGGCCCATGGTCTGGAGCAGTTCCTGCGCCACCACCACTTCGCGGGTGCGGTCGCCATTCGGTTCCGGGGTGAGCGAGACGCGGATCGTGTCGCCGATGCCTTCCTGCAGCAGCACCGCCATGGCGGCCGAAGAAGCGACGATGCCCTTCGATCCCATGCCGGCTTCGGTCAGTCCGAGATGCAGCGCGAAGTCGCAGCGGCGGGCAAGCTCCCGGTAGACGCTGATCAGGTCCTGCACGCCGCTCACCTTGCAGGAAATCACGATGCGTTCGGGCGGCAGGCCGATGTTCACCGCCTGCGCCGCCGATTCCAGGCCGGAGACGATCAACGCCTCGCGCATGACGTCATCCGCGTTCATTGGTTCGCTGCGCCGGGCATTCTCGTCCATCATGCGGGCGAGCAATTCCGGATCCAGGCTGCCCCAGTTGACGCCGATGCGCACCGGCTTGCCGTATTTCAGCGCCGCCTCGATCATGGTTGCGAACTGGTCATCTCTCTTCGCCCCTTTACCGACATTGCCCGGATTGACGCGGTACTTGGCCAGTGCCTGCGCGCAATCGGGAAACCGGGTCAGCAGCTTGTGGCCGTTGAAATGGAAATCGCCGACCAGCGGCACGTCACAGCCGGCCGCATCCAGCAGGCCGCGGATCCTGGCAACCTGCGCGGCGGCTGCCGGCGTATCGACAGTGATGCGTACCAGTTCCGACCCGGCGCGCCACAGCTCGAGCACCTGGCGCGCGGTGGATTGCGCGTCCGCGGTATCGGTATTGGTCATGGACTGCACGACGACAGGTGCGGCGCCGCCGATCGGGACCTTGCCGACCATGACCTGCCTGGAAATCCTGCGAGCCGCGCCCATTGCTGTGCGCCTATTCGAGCGTGAAGCGCGCCACCTCGACCTTGACGTGCGGCGCGAGGTCGATCTGCCGGTCGTCGTAGGAGAGCTGCACGTGCTGCGCGTTGCCGATGATGAGCGCGAACGGCGGCCTGCCTTCGACCGCCTTTTCGCTGCCTGCGGGGTTAAGCTGGGACAGGAGGGCCTTGCCGTCCCGGCCGCGAATCTCGACCCAGGATGCGCGCTCGAACTTGAGCGTAATCCGCCGGTTGCCTTCCGCGGCCCGCGCCGGCGCCACGCGCGGAGTCTCGCTGACCGGCTGCGGCGCGGCGATGTCCGCCGGCTTCAGGTCGACGGGCGTGCCCGGGGAGGACGCCGCGGCCAGTCGCTGCGGTTCCACCGGCACCCGCGCGGCAGGCACGAAACTCAGCCGTGCCGCGTTGGAGTTATCGCGCTGCCATTCGAACACCACGGCGGCGACCACGCCGAGAATCGCCACCGACAGCGCAGCGTAGATGAGGTTGCCGCGCCGGTTGCTGTCGGTGATTGGAATTGGCCGCCGGGTGCTGGCGACAGCCCCGGCATTGTCCGGCGCCGAAACGCGCGCCGCCATCCGGCGCACCAGCGGCTCGGCGTCCAGCTTCAGCAGGCGCGCATAGGAACGCACCATGCCGCGCGCAAAAGTGCCGCTGGGCAGATCCTCGAAGCGCCCCTGCTCCATCGCATCGATCTGCCGGGCCGCGAACTTCAGCTGGCGCGCAATATCGGCCACCGAGAGCCCCAGCGCCGAGCGTGCCCTCGCCAGTTCGTCGCCTACGCCGTCGGCGGCATCGGCGACGCTGGTGTCCTCAGTCATATTCCCCGCGCTGCAGCTGCTGGTACTCGCGCGAAGCGGCGAAGCGGCGCCGCAACTGGTTCGCGTAGCCCGATTCCGCGAGGCGTTCACCGAGCTTGCGCTCGACGCGCAGCCCGAGCCAAAGCGATTCCGCCGTCGGTTCGACCAGACGGTTGTGGCGTGCGACCAGCTTGCGGGCCTCTTCCAGGCTGCCCTGCCGGTAGCGGATCTGGCCCAGTTGCAGCAGCGCAGCCGGATCGTCCGGCTGCTGCGTGAGCGCGCGCTGGAAGAACTCCTCGGCCTCCTTCAGGTTGTTCTTGCGCAGCGCGCAGCTGCCGGCGGCGGAATACGAGCGCCACGGCGTGAGGTATAGCGGATTGCGCACCGCCTGCAGGAAGTACTTGATGGATTCGTTCTCGCGCCCGCTCTGGCAGAGGAACCAGCCGTAGTTATGGTTGATGTCGGGGTCGGTGGGCGCGAGGCGCAACGCGCGCTCGAAATTCGATTGCGCCAGCTGCGGTTCGCGCAATTCCATGTAGACCAGCCCGTACAGGCTGTAAGTCAGCGGATAGTTGGCATCCGCGGAGGCGGCGATGCGCAGCTCTTCCAAGGCAATCGCCATATTGCCGCGGTTGAAATAAAGCGAGGCAAGCTCTGCGTGAACCTTGGCGCGGTTGCGCGCATCCCCAGGCTCGCCGGTAATGCTGACCGATTCCATGACCGGCTCGGTACCCGAAGAGGCCTGCATGCCGCCGCAGCCGGCGAGCAGCGCGGTGGTGGCAAGCGCGATGCAGAACTGAAGTTTCATGCATGAAGCTCCGTGATCGGGACTGTCTTGCTGCGCCGGGTACGGTCGGTAACCTCGCCCGCGAGCTGGCCGCAGGCGGCGTCGATCCCCTCGCCGCGCGTCTTGCGCGTGGTGACGGTGAGTCCGGCGCGCTGCAGCACTTCGGAAAAGCGCCGGATGCGCTCCACCCCTGAGCGCTTGAAGCCGGAACCGTTGAACGGATTGAACGGAATCAGGTTGAACTTGCAGCGCACCCCGGCCGCGATGCCGAGCAGGGCTTTCGCCTGCGCCTCGGAATCGTTGACGCCGTCCAGCATCACGTATTCGAAGGTGATGAAGTCGCGCGGCGCGCGCTTGAGATACCGGTTGCAGGCAGCGATCAGCTGGCGGATCGGATACTTGCGGTTGATCGGCACGAGCCGGTCACGCAACGCATCGTCGGGCGCGTGCAGCGATACGGCAAGCGCCACCGGGCATTCCCCCGCCAGGCGGTCCATGCCCGGCACCACGCCCGAGGTGGACACCGTGACGCGCCGGCGCGACAGGCCATAGCCGTTGTCGTCGATCATCAGGCGCGCCGCTGGAATCACCGCATCCAGGTTGAGCATCGGCTCGCCCATGCCCATGAACACCACATTGCTCACCGCCCTGGGGCCGCCGGTATGGAAACCCAATGCCCGATTGGCCAGCCACAACTGCCCGATGATCTCTGCCGCGCTCAGGTTGCGATTGAAGCCCTGCTTGCCGGTCGCGCAGAATTCGCAATCCAGCGTGCATCCGGCCTGGCTGGAAACGCACAGCGTGCCGCGGCCATCCTCCGGAATGAATACCGCCTCCACCGCGTTGGCGCCGTCCACCTTCAACAGCCACTTGCGCGTGCCGTCCGCAGCAGTGCCGTCGCCGACGACCACCGGGGGTTCGATCACCGCGGCTTTGTTCAGCTTGGTGCGCAGGTCTTTCGCGATGTCTGTCATCGCGGTGAAATCGGCGGCGCCGCGGCGATGGATCCACTTCAGCACCTGGCGCGCGCGAAACGCCTTCTCGCCAAGGCTGGCGAAGAGCTTTTCCATGCCCTCCGAGTCCAGGTCGAGAAGGTTGGCGGCCATGTCAGCGTGGGAATACTTCGTAGCCCGGGAAAAAGAAGGCGATCTCGCCGCGCGCGGTCTCCGGCGCATCCGAACCGTGCACCGCGTTGGCGTCGATCGAGTCGGCGAAGTCGGCGCGGATCGTGCCCTTCGCGGCCTTCTTCGGATCGGTGGCGCCCATCAGGTCGCGGTTCTTCAGGATCGCGTTCTCCCCCTGCAGCACCTGCACCAGCACCGGCCCGGAAATCATGAAATCCACCAGGTCCTTGAAAAACGGGCGCTCGCGGTGCACCGCGTAGAACCCTTCCGCCTGCGCGCGCGACAGGTGCATCATGCGCGCAGCGACGACCTTCAGGCCGGCCCCCTCGAAGCGCGCAAGAATCTGGCCGATCACATTCTTTGCCACCGCGTCGGGTTTGATGATCGAAAAGGTACGTTCTACAGCCATGCCGGGGTCCCCGCGTACGGTTACAAGTTAGCTTTAGAGTATAGCATGGCAGGACGCACTTCTACATAAAAACAAAGGCTTAGGTAGTGGGTCGTTTTGCCATTTAAGGCTCAAGTTTCATTGGTTTTTGCACATCAGCAAGAGCAGCAATTTCGTAAAGACTACGCACGCGGTCCGTTAGATCTGCTTGGATGGCCGGAGTAACGCGCAGGGATCGGCGAATGCGCCCGAAAGTAGCAGTGCAGTCTAAAGAACTTCATAAGCTATTGATATTTAGTACTATTTATCGGGCTGCGAGGTTATTAGGATATAAGGGTGTTAATAGAATTGACTTATAAGTCAATATACGCTCAGATAGTAACAAGGGTCAAGGTCAAGGAGCTATTCCTAGGCCAGTCTCCCTTGGGGTTTCTTGGCACACGCAGCATGGCCCTCGCACCCAAGGTCAACACACTTGTTATGGAGAGAAGTGGTTCAGAGGATTGGCGGACACGACGAGCTCAACTTCAAGTAGAGGTCGAGCATTTCGTTTCTGGTGGCAAGTTGCGTATAGCTCTGCCAAATGCCGACGACCCTAGCGAAGATAAAGAGGACGCGAATCTCAGGTTGCTTCACAAATGGAGCGATGAAGTTTGGGAAATCAGAAGCAAGATGGACCCGCAAATCAGAATTTTCGGAAGCTTTGCTGGCCCAGACTACTTCGTAGCCTTGTGTTGGGAATTCCGCTGCAAGTTAGGAAAATACCCTTGGGAAATTACCGAATCCTGCAAGCAATCCTGGCATGCCCTTTTCCCGCAATTTCAGCCATTCACTGGGAAGAAAATCAATGACTACATCACAAAGAACGGCGCTCCTTGTTGAAATTCTTGAGTCTCTTCCGATTCCGCCGACGCATTTTGAATATTTCCAGAATCGTCTGAAGTTTCGGCTCTACGCGATGGTTCAAGATGCCTTTAGCGCATCAAAAATGTCGAAAGCGGATTTGGCTAAGAAGCTAGATGTAGATCCTGGCTTGGTTACGCGCTGGATGAACACGCCTACCAATCTAGAACTGAATAGCCTCAGTAATCTGTTGCTTGCAATAGGGTGTGAGCCAATTTTGGACTTTCAATGG
Source organism: Betaproteobacteria bacterium (assembly GCA_039931635.1). Taxonomy (GTDB): domain Bacteria; phylum Pseudomonadota; class Gammaproteobacteria; order Burkholderiales; family SG8-39; genus RBG-16-66-20. Next base: position 10,135 of record JBDTRO010000229.1, read on the forward strand.
ATTAGGGATGGAGCAATTCCGCCAACTCAAGAGGCATGGCTTCGGCATGACGCAAATGCGGTCGAGAAGGAATCCCCAAAAGAACTAGTTGAATTTGCGTCTAGAGCAGGTCGCGTGAAAAACTTTCGAGCCGACAGAATAGAAGAAAATCCACAAGACGCTCCTATTGGGGATTCACGCCTTCGTCGTGGTGCTGTTGACTATGCAAACAAACATGAAGGGGCTACGGCATGAGGATTTACGCGATTCGGACAGCAAGGGCTATATGGCTGCTTCCTCCATACTTTCTAAATCCCAAAGGCGTCTACATTAGACCGGCCCTTGAGGCTCTGAAGAAGAAGTATAGATTTGAAAAATCTCCTTACGACTCGCCCCCCACATCGCCGCCATCGCCCACAGCCGACAGCGTGCGATTTGAAAACGGGGCTTTTGAAAACAAGGGCAAAACCGTCGCCATATCCAGCTTCATCATTCACGGCGACGGATTCGTAGTCGAGACTAGATCCTCTACCAGCGACGCAGACGCGTTTCTGGAGGACGCACTTAAGTGGATGGCAAAAGAAAACGATTTGCCCGACCCATCAACCCACCCATTCAAGAAACTTTATACTAGCGAAATAAACTTTTCTTTCGACAAACTCCCGAAATTTTTCAGCGCCAAGATGAATTCCTTTTTCAAGGAAGTGTCATCGAAAGTCGGGGAGGAAAAAGAGAATCCGCTCGGATTTCTTGCTTGGCAAATCTCAGCTGACCGCAACAATGCTCTTGGTCAGATGGCATCTTTTAGGATTGACAGGGAATTGAACACTAAAAGCGCTGAAGGACGCCTCTACTCATTTGCAACTTGCCATACCAATGTGCATATAGAGCTACTAAAGAAATTAGAAGCGGAGATTTCCTAAGACTTTGTTTTCGGTCCTTTCCAGCGCGCCAACCCCGCTTTCTTGGCAATCTGGGCGCGTTTGGTAGGGCTTAGGGCATCTGCCCTCGCACTTGCCACCCTTAAAGCTCCCCAAACGTCTCAGGGCCACCGTAGCAGGGTTCAAG
>JBDTRO010000230.1:0-16199 GCA_039931635.1 Betaproteobacteria bacterium
CTTCGCGTACCGCCTCGCGCAGCCGGGCGAGAATCGGCGCCGGCGTGGCCGCCGGCGCGACGACGCCGGACCAGATGTAGAACTCGGCGTCGTAGCCAAGCTCCTTGAACGTCTGCAGGTCCGGCATCATCTGGATGCGCCGGTCGGCCCAGCTGGCAAGTGCGCGCATCTTGCCGCCCTTGATCTGGCCGATGGCCGCCGCGGGTCCGGAGGCCAGCGCCTCGACCTGGCCGCCGAGCAAGGCGGTCACAGCGGGTCCGCCACCGCTGTAGGGAACGTGGAACAGCTTGATGCCGGCGGCATTGGCGAAGATTTCCATCGCCACGTGCAGCGTGCCGTAGACGCCCGACGACGAATAGTTGATCTTCCCTGGGCTCGCCTTCGCTGCGTCGACGAAGTCCTTGAGCGTCTTGTACGGGCCGTCGGCGCGCACTACCAGCACCGTGGGATCGGCCGTCACCAGGGCGATCGGCGCGAACTCCTTCATTTCGTACGTCGGCTGCGCGCCGTTGATACGGTCCGACACCGGGAAAATCGAGATCGACGAGAGCGCCATCAGGATGGTGTAGCCGTCCGGCGACGCCTTCGCGACCGAGGCAGTTCCAGTCGCCCCGCCTGCGCCGGGGCGGTTGATCACGAGCACCGGCTGCCTGAGCGTTTTTTCCATCGCCGCCGCGAGCGGCCGGCCGACGATGTCGGCGACGCCCCCGGGCGGGAAGGCGACGATCATGTTGATCGGTTTCGAGGGCCAGGCATCCTGCGCCTGCAGGGCGGGCGCGGTCAGAACGAGAGCAGCGAGAAGCAGGCAGTGGCGCATCTGAATTCCTCCTGGAGCGCATATTACAAGTGGTTACAGAGTTTGCACCCGGGTAACGGACAAACGGGCCGCAGGCGCGTCAAATGGGTACGTCACAAAAAAGGAGACGACCATGTTAACGAAAAGACTTGCACTGGCGGTGGTTGCGGGAACGGCACTTCTGGCAGCGTCCGGCGCCTATGCCCGCGACGACCATTACAGGGGCTACGGGCCGCGCCACTACAGCCACCACCACTTCAGGCACGCGCCGCAACGCGTGGTGGTCGCGCCCTACTACTACGACTACGCGCCGCAGCCGGTGTATTACGCGCCGCCGCCGGTCTATTACGCTCCCCCGCGGCCCGTGATCTACGGCACGCTCCCCATCGGGGACGCGCGGGTGCGGATCGGCCTGCAGTTCTGACGCGACGGGCGCTGTCAGGTTTCGTGCCTTCCTTCGACCAATCGGTAATAATGGCCGAAAGGAGGAAGGCATGAACCGCCGTTCGCTGCTGACATTTCTCGCGCTGGGTCCCTTCTTCACGCACGCGCACGCCCAGTCGAAGACTTTGAAAGGGATCAAGGACATGCAAGACAACTGGAAGGCCCTGCTTGCGCCGGGGACCGAAGTGCCCAATGCGGCGGAGGAGCTCAAGCTCTCCAAGGACGAGTGGAAAAAGCGCCTGCAGCCCGCCTCCTACGGCGTGCTGCGCGAAGAGGACACCGAGCGCGCCGGCACCAGCCCGCTGGACCGCGAAAAGCGCGCGGGCGTGTTCGTCTGCGCCGGTTGCGGCCTGCCTCTTTTTACTTCCGAGATGAAGTTCGACAGCGGCACTGGCTGGCCGTCGTTCTTCACCATGATTCCGGGCGCCCTGAAGACCAAGACGGACTACAAGATCCTGTACCCGCGCACCGAATACCACTGCGCGCGCTGCGGCGGCCACCATGGCCACCTGTTCGAAGACGGCCCTCAACCCACCGGCAAGCGCTACTGCAACAACGGCGTGGCGCTGAAATTCATTCCGAAGGACGGGAAGGCGTAAGCCGCAGTTCTTCCGCCAGAGGCTTGGCGGGGAAGTGGAAGCGCACCGGGCCGTCCGGCAGCGCCTTGAGGAACTGCTGCAGGTAGGGATCTTCCGAGGCCAGCAATGCGTCGGGGGTGCCCTCGCCCATGAGCTTGCCATCCGCGATCACGTAGATGTAATCCACCAGCTTGAGCGACTCGGACACGTCGTAGGTGACGACGATCGAGGTCAGGCCGAGCGCATCGTTCAGCTTGCGGATCAGGGTTGCGATCACGTTCAGCGAAATCGGATCCAGCCCGGCGAAGGGCTCGTCGTACATCGCCAGCATCGGGTCCGTGGCGATTGCGCGCGCCAGCGCCACGCGCCGGGTCATGCCGCCGGACAGGTCTCCCGGCATCATGTCGCGCGCACCGCGCAGGCCGACCGCGTCCAGCTTCATCAGCACCAGCGCGCGGATCAGTTCCTCGGGCAGGTCGTAATGCTCGCGGATCGCAAACGCGATATTCTCGTACACCGACAGGTCGGTGAACAGGCCGCTGGACTGGAACATCATGCCCATCTTGCGGCGCAGGGCGTAGAGGTCGTCGATGGAGAGCTTGTGCACCAGCTTGCCGTCCACGCGGATCCAGCCGCGCGAGGGCGCGAGCTGGCCGCCGATCAGCTTGAGCAGCGTGGATTTGCCGCTGCCGCTGCCGCCGAGGATCGCCACCACCTTGCCGCGCGGGATCTTGAGCGACAGGCCGCGAAAGATCGGCAGGTCTCCATAAGAGAAATGCAATTCCGAAATTTCAACCAGGTTGTCCGATTCAGCCACCAAGCGCCTTGAACAAGTCTGCCACCGCGGCTCTCTGGGCGCGCAACGCTTCGTAGCGCGCGATTTCCGCGGCCAGCAGGTTGCGCCGGGCATCGATCACGTCCAGCTGGCTCGCGAGGCCGTTATCGTAGCGCAGGCGGGCGAGCCTGAGCGCGGAACCGAGCGCGGCCGCGCGCGCGCCCTCCGCTTCGAAGCTCTCTCGCGCCCGTGCCTGGGCGGCGAGCGCCGCGCGCACTTCGCGGAACGCGTTCTGGATCGCGCCCTGGTAGCCCGCCAGCGCCTGCTTCTCGCGCGCTTCGGCCGCGCCGATCTGCGCCTCCAGCCGGCCGCCCGCGAAAATCGGCGCCGCGACCGCCGCCGCGAACGACCAGATGCCGGCCGGCCCGGAGAACAGGCTGGAAAGCATCTGCGCCTCGCTGCCGAGCATGCCGGTGAGCTGGATCGACGGGAAGTAGGCGCTGCGCGCCACCGCGACGCGCGCGTTGGCGGCGATCAGCCGCTGCTCGGCCTCCACCAGGTCCGGGCGCCGCAGCAGCAGCTCGGAGGGCAGGCCCGAGGGCACAGCCGCGGGCAGCAGGCCGCTTTCATCGCCCGTAATTCGCGGCATGCTGCTTGCAAAAATTTCCCTGGGGCTGCGTCCCAACAGAACCGACAGCGCAGCTTCCTGGATCTCGCGGTCGCGCTCCAGCGGCGGCAGTTGCGCGCGCGCCGCCGCGGCTTCGGCCTCCAGTTGGCGGTAGTCGAATTCGGAGATCACGCCGCCGTCGAAACGCTTTTGCTGCAGCCGGAGTCCATCCTCGCGCAGGCCCAGCGTGCGGCGCGTGCTGTCGACCTGGGCGTCCAGCGAGCGCAACCCGAAATACGTTTTCGCCACGTCGGCCGCGAGCGTGATCCTGACCGTGTCGCGCGCGGCCTCGCTCGCGAGCAAGTCGGCCCGCGCGGCCTGAGACGTCGCGCGCAGCCGGCCCCACAGGTCCACTTCATAGGCGACGTTCAGCGTGGCGCGGTAGTTGTTGCGTTCGCGCTCGACGCCGGGCGGCAGCAGTCCGGTCGCCGCGGACGAAAGACTGCGGCTGCGCGACAGGTTGGCATCCACCGACGGGTAGAAGGAAGCATCGGCCTGGGCGAGCAAGGCACGCGCCTCGTCCACGCGCGCGGTGGCGAGCGCGAGATTGGTGTTGCGCGTGAGCGCTTCCTCGACCAGCTTCTCCAGCGCCGGATCGGCGTAGATGCGCCACCAGTTGCCGTCCCTGGCCGCAGCGCTCTCCTGCCACGCGGCGGGAAGCTCGACGGCGGGGCGCTTGTAGTCGGGTTGCGTGGCGCAACCGGCCAGCAGGAGCAGGGATGCGAAGAGGGCCTTATTCAACGCCGGCCTCCTTCTGCTTGCGCGCTGCCTCGATCTCCTGCCGGATTTCCGCGGTCGAGCGCTTTTCCGTCAGGTGCCGGTCGGTGATCAGCTTGAAGAACATCGGCACGAAGAAAATCGCGAGGAAGGTCGCGGCGATCATGCCGCCCATCACGCCCGTGCCTACCGAATGCCGCGCCCCGGCGCCGGCGCCGGTGGAGATCGCCAGCGGCAGCACGCCGAGGATGAAGGCGAGCGAGGTCATCAGGATCGGCCGGAAGCGCAGCCGCGCCGCCTCCAGCGCCGCCGCCGAGGCCGACATGCCCTCGTGGTGCTTCATCACCGCGTATTCGACGATCAGGATCGCGTTCTTCGCCGCGAGGCCGAGCAGCGTCACCAGGCCAATCTGGAAGTAGACATCATTGGTGAAGCCGCGCAGCCAGACCGCGGCGAGCGCGCCGAAGGTGCCGAAGGGCAGCGCGAGCAGGACCGACAGCGGCAGCGACCACTTCTCGTACTGCGCGGCGAGGATCAGGAACACCATCACCGCGGCAAGGCCCAGCGCGAGGCCCGAGGTGCCGCTCGATTTCTTTTCCTGGAACGAGGCGCCGCCCCAGTCGTAGCTGAATTCGGGCGGCAGCACTTCCTTCGCCAGCCGTTCGACCTCGGCGATCGCCTGGCCCGAGGAGACGCCCGGCGCGCCCTGCCCGAACAGCTTCACCGCGGGCAGGTTGTTGAAGCGGCCAAGCGCGTCGGGGCCGGAACTGAAGCGGACGTCCGCGAGCGCGGAGAGCGGAATCATCTGGTTCGATTCGCTCCTGACATAGATGCCGCCGATGTCCTCCGGGCGCTTGCGGAACGCCGGTTCGGCCGACATCAGCACCTGCCAGGTGCGCCCGAAGCGGTTGAAGTCGTTGACGTAGAAGTTGCCGAGCGTGGCCGCGAGCGTGTCGAAGACGTCGTTGATCGGCACGCCAAGCGCCTTCGCCTTCTCGCGGTTCACATCCACGTAGAGCTGGGGCACAGTGGCGCGCCACAGCGTCTGCACGCCGCCCAGCTTCGGATCCGTGTTGGCGGCGCCGAGGAACTTGCCGAGCACCTCGGCCATGCGCTTCGAGCCGCCCTCGCCGCGGTTCTGCAGGTAGAACTCGAAGCCGCCCGCGGTGCCCAGGCCGAAGATCGGCGGCGGGTTGAACGCGAGCACCAGTGCTTCCTTGATGTGAGCGGTCTTCATGAAGAGCTCGCCCACCAGCTGGGCGGCCGTGACCTTGCGGTCGTCCCAGGGCTTCTGCGTGACGAAGATGGTGGCGGCGTTATTGCGGAAGCCGCCGCCCAGGAAGTCGAGGCCGGTAAACGCAACCACGTCCTCATTGTTCGGGTTTGACTTGATGATCCCGATCACCTCCGACACGACCTTGTCGGTGCGCTGCAGGGTCGCGCCGTCGGGCAGGATCACCGCGGCGATGTAATAGCCCTGGTCCTCGTCGGGAACGAGGCTGCCGGGCGTGATGCGCCACAGCCCCGCGGTGATCGCGACCATGCAGAGAAACAGGACCACGCCGACCATGCCGCGCCGGATCATCCAGGCCACGCCGTCCGAATACCTGCCGGTGACGCGTGAGAACCAGCTATTGAACGCTCTGAAAAACTTCCCGGGTTCTGCATGTTGCCTTACCAGCATTGCCACGCACAGCGACGGCGTGAGCGTGAGCGCGACCAGGCCGGAGATCACCACCGCGATCGAGATGGTCACCGCGAACTGCCGGTAGAGCTCGCCGGTCAGGCCGCCCAGGAACGCGATTGGCACGAACACCGCGCACAGGGTCAGCACGATGGCGATGATCGGACTGGTCACTTCCGCCATCGCCTTGACCGCGGCGTCGCGCGCAGGCAGGTGCTCTTCGCGCATGATGCGCTCGACGTTCTCCAGCACCACGATAGCGTCGTCCACCACGATGCCGATGGCGAGCACCATGCCGAACAGGGTCAGTGTGTTGATCGAGTAGCCAAGCAGGAACAGGCCCGCGAAGGTGCCGATCAGCGACACCGGCACCGCGGCAATCGGGATCAGCGTCGCGCGCCAGTTCTGCAGGAACAGGAACACCACCAGCGTCACCAGCAGCATCGCCTCGACCAGCGTGATCACCACCTCGCGGATCGAGACCTCGACGAAGCGCGTGGTGTCGTAGGGGATGGAATAGGTGTAGCCCGGGGGGAAGCGCTCGGCCAGCCCGGACATCGTTTTCTTCACGCTGCCGGCGACTTCCAGCGCGTTGGCGCCGGGCAACAGGAAAATACCCACCAGCGTGGCGGGTTTGCCGTTGATGCGGCCGATGAAATCGTTGTCGCGCGACGCGAGCTCGACGCGCGCCACGTCCTTCAGCCGCAGCGTCGAGCCGTCGGGGTTGGCGCGCACGATGATGTTCTCGAACTCGCGCGGGTCGGCAAGGCGCCCCTTGGTGGTGACGGTGTAGACCAGTTCCTGCGGGCCGCCGGTCGGGCTCTGGCCGATCTTGCCGGCGGCGAACTGCGCGTTCTGCTCGTTCACCGCGCGCAGCAGGTCGGAGGTGGTGAGCTTGAGCTGTGTCATGCGGTCGGGCTTGACCCAGATCCGCATCGCGTAATCCTTGGCGCCGAATATCTGCACGTTGGTGGTGCCCGGCACGCGCTTGACTGCGTCCAGCACGTTCAGCGTCACATAGTTGCTGATGAACAGGTCGTCGCGCGTGCCGTCGGGCGAGTAGAACGCCAGTACCTGCAGGAATGCCGAGGAACCCTTCTCCACCGTCACGCCCTGGCGGCGCACTTCCTGCGGCAGCCGCGGCTCGGCCTGCTTGACCCTGTTGTTGACGTTCAGCGCCGCCTGGTCGACGTCGGTGCCGATGTCGAATGTGACCTGGATCTCGACCACGCCCTGCGAGGTCGAGGTCGAGCTCATGTAGATCATCTTCTCGATGCCGGTGATCGCGTTCTCGAGCGGCGCAGCCACCGTCTGCTCCAGCACTTCCGCGGAGGCGCCCGGGTAGACCGCGCGCACGGTCACCACCGGCGGCGCGATCTCCGGGTACTGCGCGATCGGCAGCACCCGCATGGAAGCGAGGCCCGCGATCAGGATGAATATGGAGAGGACCGCCGCGAAGATGGGGCGGTCGATGAAGAAACGCGAAATCATTTCCTGGGCGCTGCTTCTTTTTTGGGTTCGGAAACCTGTACCGGCGAACCGGGCGCGAAAATTCGCGCCATGCCGTCGATGATCACCTTGTCGCCTGCCTTCAGGCCCGACTGGATGATCCACTCGTCGCCCAGCCAGTCGCCAACCTGCACCGGGCGCGGATCAGCCTTGCTCTCGGCGCTCAGCACGTAAACGAACTTGCCCTGCGGGCCTTCGAGCACAGCGCGCTGCGGCACCACGACCGCATTGGGCCGGGTCGCGCCCTGGAGCGTCACGCGCACGAACTGCCCGGGGCGCAGCACGCCCTTCGGGTTCGGAAATTCGGCGCGGGTCTCGCTGGTCCCGGTGGTGCCCGAGATGCGCACGTCGGAAAAATTCAGCTTGCCGGTCTGCCCGTACACCGTGCCGTCGGCGAGTTTCACCGACACTTCGAACTTGCCGCCCTTGGGCAGTTCCAGCCTGCCGGCCGCGGCTTCGCTGTTGACCTTCAGCTGGTCGTTGTCGGAAATGCCGAAGCTGACCCAGATCGGGTCCACCTGCGTCACTGTGGTGAGCAGCACGTCCGGTCCGGACACCAGCGAGCCCTCGGAGCGCTGCGCGCGGCCTGCGACCCCGGTCACCGGCGACTCGACCCTCGTGTACAGCAGATTCAGCTGCGCCTCGGTCAGGCGGGCCTTGGCGCCCTTGAGGTCCGCATCGGCAATCGCCTCCGCGGACGTCGCGTCATCGAACTCCTTCTGGCTCACAGCTTTTTCCGCGTACAGCGGCTTCAGGCGGGCAGCGTTCTTCCTTGCTTGCGCGAGGCGCGCGTCCGCACCCGCCACATCCGCCTCGGCGCGTACCGCCACGGCGACGAACTGCGCCGGGTCGATGTTGAACAGCGACTGGCCCTTCACCACCGGACCGCCCTCGACGAAATTGCGCGTTTGCAGGATCCCGGTGACGCGCGCGCGCACTTCCACTTCGCGCGAGCCGAGCGTCTGGCCGGTGTATTCGAAGCTCGCGGGCAGCGATTTCGGTTCGACCGTCATCACCGATACCTGGGCGGGCGGGAAACCGCCGTGGCCGCCCTGTCCACCGGGACCGCAAGCGGCCAGCACCGGCAATAGCAGTGCCGGTAGAAACTGTTTGATCTGCATGGGTATTTTCTTGGTTTTGAAGCGCGAGGACGTAAATTCTACCCCGGGATTAGCCGGCGATTGTTGCAGTTGCACATCGAATCGCTACAAGTGCCGCGTGTATGCCTTTTTCATGTTTTTGTTTTCCACAAACCCATCATGCGTCCCTCGGGATCGGTGAACAGCGAGAACTTTCCCATGCCGGGCACCTTCTGTTCCTCGACATGGATCTTGCCGCCCGCCTTCATCACTTTCTTACGGTAGGCGGAGAGGTCGTCGACTGCGATATAGAACAGCATGTTGCCCGGCCAGGGACCTTCCCGGTCCGGCTTCAGGATGCCACCATTGATTCCGCCCTCGCCCCCGGTATCGATGATGCGATAGTTCATCTCGGGCCGATGCTGCACCTTCCAGCCAAAGATCTTCGCGTAGAAGGCGGAGACCTTCTCCGGTTCCTTCGACATCAATTCCCAATGCACGACGGGATTACCCATATGCGACCTCCTTCGGAGTCTTCTGCGGTGGGAAAGCGAGCGCGATCGCCACCGCGCCCAGGCCGACGGCGAACGAACCGACGTAGAGCCAGGTATACGTACCGAGGGCATCGAATATCCAGCCGCCGGCGAGCGGCCCGAGCGCCATGCCGAGACTCGAGACCAGGCTCGCGGCGCCGATCACGCCGCCCATGATGTGCGGCCCGAAGTAGCTGCGCGCGAGCACCGCGTAAAGCGGCATCACGCCCCCGTACGCCAGGCCGAAGACGAACGACACCGCGTAGAACTCGCCCAACCGACTCGCAAAAACGAAGGCTCCGGCGGCAACTGCCTGCACGAAAAGGCCGGCGATGAGCACCGGCTTTGCGCCATAGCGATCGCCGAGCATCCCGAACAGCACGCGCCCGCCCAGGCCGGCCAGCCCTTCGAGGCTGTAAATGCTCACCGCCGCCATCGCCGGAACGCCACAGAAGATGGCATAGCTGATGGTGTGGAAAATCGGCCCGGAATGCATCGCGCAGCAGGCGAAGTAGGTGGCGCCAAGGACAACGAACGGCAGCGAGCGCAGCGCTTTGCCGAGCGACATCCCGCGTCCATCGCCGGCACCCGGCGCCGGCATGCCCGCGAGCGGCGCCGGCGGCTGGCGCACCAGCAGCGACGCCGGCACAAGGAGCAGCGCGACGAGGGCCGCGATCGTCATTTGCGCGCCGCGCCAGTCCGTCGTCGTCAGCAGCCAGCTCGCGAATGGCGCGATGGTGAGGGGCGCCATGCCCACGCCCGCCGTAGTGAGCGAAACGGCAAGCGCGCGCCGGTTGTCGAACCAGTTGCTCACCACCGCGATGAAGGGCGGGAAGAAACTTCCGGCGGCGAAGCCGACGAGCAGGCCGTACGTAAGCTGGAACTCCAGCAGGCTGCCGGCGCGGCTCGCCAGCGCGAGCCCGAGGGCGAGCAGGACGGATCCCGCGAGCACGACCGGCCGCGCGCCGATGCGGTCGCTCAGCGTGCCCCAGACGAATCCGCCCGCACCCATGGAGAGGAACACGAGGGTCATCGCGCCCGAAATACCCGCGCGCGACCAGCCGGTCGCGTCGGCCATCGGCTGCAGGAAAACGGCGAGCGAAAACAGGGCGCCGAAGGCGACGCAAGTCATCAAGGCGCCGGCCGCAACGACCACCCAGCCGTAGTTGAAGCGCATCAGGCGGCGACGCTCACGCAGCGGCCTCTGCATCGACCTTTTGCATGGCTACATCGCCTGCGGGACGATGACCATCCAGCCCACGCCGAACTTGTCGGTCACCATGCCGAAGCGCGGCGAAAAGAAGGTCTTGCCAAGCGGCATGGTGACACTGCCGCCCTTGCCGAGCGCGGCGAACATCCGGTCGGCCTCGGCTGCATCTTTCGCGTTCACCGACAGGGAGAAGCCCTTGAATTCTGGCTTGCCGCCGGCCATGCCATCGGAGGCCATGATCAGCGTCTCGCCGATGCGGAAGGCGGAATGCATCACCTTGTCGTCGGAGTTCGGTCCGCACATGCCGGGCGGCACCGGGTCGGGGCTTTCCTTGAAGCGCATCATCATGTCCACCTTGGCGCCGAGCACGCTCTTGTAGAACTCGATGGCCTCCTCGCAGCGGCCATCGAAGAAAAGATAGGGCTGGACCTGCTTTGCTTCAGCTTGCGTCTTGTTCACGACATCTCCTTATTTCTCAGCGATTGATTTCAGGTTGGCGAGGCCGGCCTCGAAATCCGTGCCGATCATCTTGTCCATGTTGAAGAACACGCCCATCAGCTTCGAGACGAAGTTGGCGGGTCCGTACATCGACCAGGTCACCGTTGTGGCGTCGCCTTTTGCGTCGATCGCGAATTCGGCCGTGTTGTGGCCCTCGAAAGGCTCGAGGAAATCCAGCTTGATGACGATCTTAGAGGGCTGCGTAGCACTTGTGATTTCCATGCGGCCCTTGCCGACGTTCTTGTTGCCGTCCCACTCGTACACAGCTCCCTTGCCGGCCGTCGCGGGGCCGAAGGTGCGCTTCATGGCCGGGTCCTTCTTCTCGTAAGGCGACCAGGCGCTCCAGGCCTTCAGGTCCTCGATCAGCGCGTAAACCTTCTCGGGCGGCGCCTTGACGCTGGCGGAGCGTTCGACGCGGAAGGTGTCGGGACGCTGGGCGGCGTAAATCAGGAGTCCTGCGACGAGCACAACGACGGCGATTGCGATGATCTTGAGCATTTGCGCGCTCCGGTTACCCGGGAATCTCGGGCTCGACGAGCTTCGCCAGCGCCGCGAGGGATTCCTGCCAGCCGAGATAGCACATCTCCACCGGAATCACGTCGGGAATCCCTTCCTGGACGATATTCAGGTCGGTTCCGCAGGAAACCGCTTTCAGCGAGACCGTGACCTGGATCACGCCCGGAAGATTCGGATCCTCGAACTTGTCGGTGTAGCGGATCCGTTCATTCGGCACCAGCTCTAGGTACTCGCCGCCGAAGGAGTGGCCGTTGCCGCTGTTGAAGTTCGTGAACGACATCCTGAACGTCCCGCCGACCTTCGCTTCCAGGTGATGGACCGTGCAGGTGAAGCCGTTGGGAGGAATCCACTTCGCCATCGCTTCGGCATTCAGAAATGCGCGATAGACGCGGGCTGGCGGCGCGCGCAATACGCGGTGGAGACGAACAGTATTGCCGGCCATGATATTTCCTCCTTGTCCGTTACAGATCGACCACGACCTTGAAGCCGCCGAAGATCATGCGCCTGGCGTCGAACGGCATCTTTTTCGGGTCCATCATCGAAGCGAGGCGCTTGTCCTTCATCACTTTCGCCATTACGCGGTCCCGGTCCTTGCGGGATTTGTAGACGATGAAGGAAAACCAGACCGTCTCGCTCGCCTTCAACTTGACGCTGCGCGGGAACGAAGTGCGCTTGCCCCACTTCACATCATCGGCGATGCACTCCTTGTAGGCGAGCGCGCCGTGCTCGCGCCAGACCTTGCCGGCGGTGCGCGCCATGCGCACGTAGGCCTGCTTGCCGCGTTTGGGTACAGGTACGACGAATCCGTCAACGTATGCCATGTGTTTCTCCAAGGTGATTTTCGAGCTTTTCCAATGCGCCGTTCCAGCCTTCCTGGTGCGTCGGCTCGTTCTCGAAGTCCAGGTAGCCCTCGTGCCGGAGTTCAATTCGCGTGCCCTTGCCTGACGGCAGGAAATCCACGCTCACCAGCGACTCGTGCCCGGGCTGATTCTTCCAGCTCCAGGTCATGACCAGTTTGCGTTCGGGCACGACTTCACGGTAGACCCCGGACAGGTCGAACTCCCCGCCTTTCGCGTTGACCATCAGGACGCGAAAGCTCCCGCCCACGCGAACGTCGGCTTCAGCCAGCGGAACCGAGAAGGATGCGTCGGGCCGGAACCATTGCCCGAGCGCCTGCGGATCGGTCCATGCGCGCCAGACCTTTTCCACCGCGAACGGATAGTCACGCGTGACGGTGAGCGCCGGCAATCCGGCAGCCAGGAAACGTTCAAGCTTCATGAGGGATTCGCCCCAGCCGCGCTTGTGGCCGTCGCGCGCCGCCTCGTCGAAGAACTGTTCGTGCAGGAAATCGAAGTCGGTGCCGCCGCCGGCCGGCTTGAACAGGATCGTCACCTGCGACACGCGCTCGGGCGTGCTGTTGGGCCAGCACCAGGTAAACACGAGCTTGCGATTCCGCACCACCTCGCGGTAGATGCCGGCGCATTCGTGGTCGCGCCCCTCGGCGCCGCCGAACACGATGCGGAAGCGCCCACCGACGCGCAGGTCGAGTTCCGCTGCGGACACCCGGGCGTTGTCGCCCGGTCCCCACCATTTCGCTATCGCTTGCGGGTCGGTCCACGCGCGCCAGACCTTTTCCGGCGCGACGGGGTAGTGGCGCCTGAGATTGAGCGAGGGCTTGGTTTCGAGCCTGGCTTGTTCCATGTCTGCATTTCCTCTTGCTGGTACAGGTAACGGGCGAGCGAATCGAGCTTGTCGCTCCAGAATTTTTCGTAGCGCGACATCCATGCGGAGGCGTTCTTCATCGGCGCGGCGGAGAGCTCGCAGCTCACCACCCGCCCTTCCTTCTCGCGCGCGATCAGGCCGGCGTCCTCGAGCACGCGCAGGTGCTTCATGAAGCCCGGCAGCGACATTCCCGAAGGCGCCGCGAGTTCGCTCACCCCAAGGCTGCCGCCGGCGAGCGATTCGAGCACGCCGCGGCGCGTGGGGTCGGCCAGCGCCGAGAACACGTTGTTGAGGACAGAGTCATTGAGGTCCGGATCTTCATACTTAACCATAAGGTTTAGTATTAATCGGCGCGGCCGGGCTGTCAAGCGCCCTAGAATGTGCGCGTGAACTCAAAGCCTTACGAAAGCCTGACGCCGGACGCGGTGCTGGATGCGCTCGAAAGCGTCGGCTTGCGCGGCGACGGGCGCCTGCTCGCGCTCAACAGCTACGAAAATCGCGTCTATCAGGTCAGCCTCGAGGACGATTCCTACGTGGTGGCGAAGTTCTACCGCCCGAACCGCTGGAGCGATGCGCAGCTGCTGGAGGAGCACAGCTTCGCGGCCGAGCTGGTGGAGCGCGAAATCCCGGTGGTGGCGCCCTTCGAACTGGACGGCAAGACCCTCAACACTTTCAACGACATCCGTTTCGCCGTGTTTCCGCGCCGCGGCGGCCGCGCGCCCGAGCTGGAAGACGAAAAGGTGCTCGAATGGATCGGGCGCTTCCTCGGCCGCATCCACGCCGTCGGCGCCATCCGGCCGTTCAAGGCGCGCCCGGCGCTGAATATCGACACCTTCGGTTACGAGCCGCGCGACTGGCTGCTCGCCTCGGGCATGATCCCCGAAGACCTGAAGAACACCTGGGTCACGACTGCGGACCTTGCTTTGCAGGGCGCGAAGAATCGCTTTGAGGAGATCCAGGGCAAGGCGATCCGGCTGCACGGCGATTGTCATGCAGGCAATATCCTCTGGACGCATGACGGTCCGCATTTCGTCGATCTGGACGACGCACGCATGGGTCCTGCGGTGCAGGACCTGTGGATGCTGCTGGCGGGCGACCGGGCGACCGCGGCCGGGCAGTTGCGCGCGCTGGTCGAGGGCTACGAGCAGTTCCAGGCCTTCAACCGGGAGCAACTCGGCCTGATCGAGCCGCTGCGCACGCTGCGGCTGATCCATTATTCCTACTGGCTCGCGCGGCGCTGGGAAGATCCCGCGTTCCCGGCCGCGTTTCCATGGTTCGGCACGCCGCGCTACTGGCAGGATCGCATCCTGGAGCTGCGCGAACAGACCTCGAACATGGACGAAGAACCGTTGTCCGTATAATTCACGCCTTTTTGCACGTCTGCACGTCTGCACGTCTGCACGTCAGCACGTCACCGGAACCTTGCGGCCTATGTATCTTTTCGCAGCCACTGTCTTTACCAGCGCATTTCTGCTGTTCCTGGTGCAGCCCATCATCGCCAAGCAGATCCTGCCCTGGTTCGGCGGCAACGCTTCAGTGTGGACGGTTTGCCTCGTGTTCTTCCAATTGGTGCTGCTCGGCGGCTATGCCTACGCCGATGCGCTGGTGCGCCGGCTGGCGCCGCGCACGCAGGCGATCGTGCACACGGTGCTGCTCGCGGCAAGCCTCGCTTTCCTCCCGATTCTCGCTTCCGAGAGCTGGAAACCGTCGCCGGACACCGAGCCGACCGCGCGCATCCTGCTCCTGCTGGTGATGACCATCGGCCTGCCCTACTTCCTGCTTTCCACCACCGGCCCGCTGGTGCAGGCCTGGTTCGCGCGCAGCTTCCCGGGCGCCGTCGTCTACCGCCTGTTCGCGCTCTCCAACCTCGCATCGCTTGCCGCACTGATCGCCTATCCGCCATTGATCGAGCCGGCGACGTCGCTGCAGACCCAGTCTTACGCCTGGAGCGCGGTGTACGTGCTGTTCGCAGTGTTGTGCGCGGGCTCCGCGTGGCGGGCCGCCGGCCGGCCGCCACTCACCAATCCGGAGCCGACGGTCATGAATCCCTCGACCGGCGAGCCCGGGCCGCGCGCATCCGACTACGCGCTGTGGCTCGCCATGTCGGCGCTGGGCTCCCTCATGCTGCTGGCCGTCACCAGCCACATCACGCAGAACGTGGCCTCGGTGCCCTTCGTCTGGATCGTGCCGCTGGTTCTGTACCTGCTGTCCTTCATCCTTGTATTCGACGTCGGCGGCGCCCGCGCCCGCAGCGGCTGGTACTCGCGCCTATGGGGCCTGCCGGTGCTGTTCGTGCTGCTGGTGGCGATGTCCTACATGCTCTACGAGAACCTGGGCGTGATGAAGATCCGCTACACCATCGCACTTTACTGCGCGGGGTTGTTCATTGCCTGCCTGTTCTGCCACGGCGAACTCGCCGCGATGCGGCCGGCGCCGCGCTACCTGACACGCTTCTACCTGATGATTTCCGTCGGCGGCGCGGCGGGCGGCCTGTTCGTCGGGCTGATCGCGCCCCACGTGTTCAGCACTTTCGTCGAACTGCCGATCGCGCTCGCCGCCTGTGGCGCGCTGGCCGTCCTGCTCACCTGCCGCGGCGCAGGCAGTGCGACGGACGGCAGCGTCGCGAAACGTCTGCTGCGCGCCGCCGCGGTGATCGCGCTCGCCGTGACCGGCGTCGTGAGCTGGCACGGCTACAAATACGTGGACTACGTCCGCACCGACGCGATCGTGATGACGCGCAACTTCTACGGCACGCTGCGCGTCAAGGAATACGACCGCGGCGAAGACGCGCTCATCACGCGCGCCCTGGTGCACGGCGTGATCAACCACGGCTGGCAGTACACCGATCCGGTCCTGCGCAAGCAGCCGATCAGCTATTTCGGCCCCGGTGCGGGAATCGCGAAAGCGCTCGACTTCTACGGCGGCAAGCCGCGCCGCGTCGGCGTCATCGGCCTGGGCGTGGGCGTCTTCACCGCCTGGGGCACGCCCGGCGACAGCTTCCGCATCTACGAACTCGATCCGGACGTGGTCAAGATCGCGCGCGAGCAGTTCTGGTACCTGTCGGATTCCCAGGCGAAGATCGAAGTCGTCACCGGCGACGGGCGCCTGAACATGGAACGCGACCCGCCGCAGAACTTCGACCTTATCTCGGTGGATGCCTTTTCCAGCGGCTCGATCCCGATCCACCTGCTCACGCGCGAAGCGCTGCAGGCCTACCGGCGCCACCTCGCTCCCGGCGGCGTGGTGGTCTATAACGTCACCAACCGCTTCGTGAACCTCTCGCCGGTGCTCAAGCTCGTCGCCGAGGCCGAGGGCATGAAGGCCATCCTCATGAAGGACGACCCCTCCGACGGCAAGTATTCCAGCACCGCCTACGTGCTGGTGACCGACAACGCCAAACTGCTCTCCGACAAGCGCTTCGCGGATGCCGACGACATCGAACCCATCCCGGGCCTCACCGCCTGGACCGAC
>JBDTRO010000231.1:0-15354 GCA_039931635.1 Betaproteobacteria bacterium
CGCGGCTACAGCGTCACGCTGAACATGAAAGACGAGATCGTTCGCGATGCTTCCCAGGTCGCGGAAGGCGAGCGCATTGTCACCGCCCTCGCGCGGGGCGAGCTCGAAAGCCAGGTTCTAAAGAAGGTCCGCTAGCCATTTTATCGTCATGCGCATCGGCGACCCGGCGCAACTGACCTGAGCAGGTGCCCAAGCCTCGCGTCCGCAGTTTCGCCCCGATCGCGCACCGGCGCGCGCGAGTACTGATCCTGGGGAGCATGCCGGGACGCGCCTCGCTGGCAGCCGGCCAGTACTACGCCCACAAGCAAAATGCGTTCTGGAAAATCGTCTGCGGACTTCTCGATATCGACCCGCAATCGCCTTACCGGAAAAGAATCCAGGCCCTCAGGACGGCGCGCATCGCAGTGTGGGATGTACTGCAATCCTGCACGCGTCACGGCAGCCTGGACTCGATGATCGAACGCGACACGGAAATTGCCAACGACTTCCCCGCCTTCTTCCGCAGGCACCGGGAGATCACCCACGTATTCTTCAACGGCGCCAAGGCTGCGGCCTCGTTCGACAGGAACGTCCGGGCGGCGCTGGGCACGCGCACGCTGCGGTATAGTCGCTTACCTTCCACGAGCCCCGCACACGCGTCGCTGTCCCTTGCACGCAAGCGCAGGGCCTGGCGGGCGATCCTGAATACCTGAGGAGCCGCGCATGGCCACAGCCGCAAACATCCTGATCGCACTGGTCGCCCTGCTGCACGCGTATTTCCTGGTGCTCGAGATGTTCCTCTGGGACAAGCCCTACGGCATGCGCACGTTCAAGCTGACGCCGGAGTTCGCGGCGGCTTCCAAAGGGCTGGCGGCCAACCAGGGCCTGTACAACGGCTTTCTCGTGGCCGGGCTGGTATGGGGCCTTTCCATGGGCGCCGCGGGAATACAGATAAAGGTGTTTTTCCTCGGCTGCGTGATCGTGGCCGGGCTGTTCGGCGGCGCCACCGTGAACCGCAAGATCCTGTTCGTGCAGGCGATCCCGGGCATCATCGCGCTCGCGCTGCTGCTCGAATCGTGACATGGGAAACCGGCTGTCGAAAATCGCAACGCGCACCGGTGACAGGGGCGAGACCGGGCTGGGCGACGGCACGCGTGTCGCCAAGGACTCGGCCCGCATCCAGGCGCTGGGTGACATAGACGAACTGAATTCCAGCATCGGCGTGCTGCTGGCCGAGAAGATGCCGGCGAAACTGCGCGAGGCGCTGCTGCAGATTCAGCACGGGCTGTTCGATCTCGGCGGCGAAGTCTGCATCCCCGGGCACACGATGGTCACCGAGGCGCACGTGGCGCACCTGGATGAGCTGCTGGAGACGTACAACAGGCGCCTGCCGGCGCTGAAGGAATTCATCCTGCCCGGCGGCACCCGGGCCGCCGCCCTGGCCCATCTCTCGCGCACCGCCTGCCGCCGCGCCGAGCGCAGCGTCGTCGCGCTCGGCCGGGCCGAACCGGTCGGCGAACGCGCGCGGCAGTACCTGAACAGGCTCTCGGACCTGCTGTTCGTGCTTGGGCGGGCGCTAAACCGTGCCGGCAAGCGCGGCGACGTGCTCTGGCGCCATGAACGGAAGAAAAAAAAGGCCCGATGATGACGCGCACCCTCGTGTTGGCCCTCCTCCTGGTGCCGGCGTTTGCCGATGCCCAGGCGCCAGAGGCCTTGTTCAATCTCGTCACGCTCGAGGCGCAGGCGGAGCGCGAGGTCGCAAACGACCTGCTCACCGCCACGCTGGCCGCGGAGGCCGAAGGCGCAGACCCGGCCCAGCTCGCCGACGGCGTCAACCGCGCGATGCAACGAGCGCTCACTGCGGCCCTCGCCTACAAATCCGTGAAGGCCCAATCGGCGGGCTACCAGACGATCCCGGTCTACGAAAAGAACCGCGTGACGCGCTGGCGCGTGCGGCAGGAGTTGCGCCTGGAATCGGGCGATTTCGCCGCCGCCACCGAACTGATCGGCAAGCTGCAGGCAAACCTCATGATCGTAGGCATGACCCAGTCGGTGTCGGGTGACACGCGGCGCAAGGCGGAGAATGCCCTGATCGGCGAAGCCCTCGCGGCTTTCGACGAACGCGCCCGAGTGGTGCGCGATGCGATGAAGGCCAAAGGCTACCGGGTGCGCGACCTGCGAGTCTCCGCCGGCGGCACGCCGCCGCGCCCGGTGTTCGCGATGCAGGCGCGCGCCATGTCCTCCGAATCGGTTGGCCAGCCCGCCGTCGAGCCCGGCAGCACGCGAATCCTTATCACCGCGTCCGGAACCATCCAGTTGCAGTAAATAACGGGCGGCGGGCGTTAGAATCTGCCCATGCCCGCCCGCCCACGCGCGATCCGCGCCCTGATATTCGATGTCTTCGGCACGGTGGTGGACTGGCGCGGCTCGATCATCCGCGAATGCCGCGCGCTCGGCCGCGAAAAAAAACTGAGCGTCGATTGGGACTCTTTCGCCGATGCCTGGCGCGCCAGCTACCGGCCCGCGATGGCGCGCGTGCGCTCGGGCGAGCTGCCGTGGATGAACATCGACCAGCTGCACCGGCTGATCCTGGACGAGTTGCTGGCGCGTTTTTCCCTCACGGGCCTGACCGAAGACGAGATCGACCACCTGAACCTCGTCTGGCACCGGCTCGATCCCTGGCCCGACGCGCGCCGCGGCCTGGCGCTGCTCAAGCGCCGCCATGTCATTGCCACGCTTTCGAACGGCAATGTCGCGTTGCTGGTGAACATGGCGAAGCACGGCGGCCTGCCATGGGACGCCGTGCTGTCGGCGGAATTGTTCCATCACTACAAGCCCGACCCCGAGGCCTACCTCGGTGCCGCGGCGATGCTGGGATTCGAGCCCGCGGAGGTCATGATGGTGGCGGCGCACAAGGACGACCTGCGCGCGGCGCAGGCCTGCGGCCTCGCGACCGCCTTCGTGCGCCGGCCGCGCGAGAAGGGTCCAAAGGTGAAGGTGGATGTAAAGCCGGAACCGGATTTCGACTACAACGCCAAGGATTTCATCGATCTCGCTGCCAGGATGGCGCGATGATCTGCCAACGATGAGCGCGCGCGACCCCGCCGACAAGACGACGCGCCACCGCGTGCTGATCGTGGACGACGAGGAATCGATGCGCCTCCTGCTGGCCAGAATTCTCACTTCCGCGCTCAAGGCCGAAGTGACGCTCGCCGGCACCTGCGAACAGGCGCTGCGCCTGGCGCGCAATTACGCCTACGACACGATCCTGCTCGACCTGCTGATGCCCGGCATCGGCGGCTTCGAGGTGCTGAGGGAGATCCGCCGCGCCTCGCCCAATGTCGCCACGCCGGTCATCATCGTCTCGGTGCTCGCGGACAAGGCGACGCAGGACCGCTGCCTGAAGGCGGGCGCCACCGCCTATGCGGTGAAGCCGGTGGAGCGCATGGCGATGGTAGCGATGGTCAAGGCGCAGCTCGCGGCCCGCAGCAAGCCGAAAACCGCGGGGAAATGACCGTGGCGGATATCAAGGTTCTGAACATCGACGCGCTGGGCAAGCCGCTCGGCCAGTACTCGCACATGACGCGGGTCAAAGGTGCCTCGGAGACGCTCTATATCGCGGGCATGCTCGCCACCGGTGACGATTTCGACACCCAGTGCACCGGGGTTTTCCGCCAGGTCGAGACGGCCCTGAAATCGGCGGGCGCCGGCTGGGGCAACGTCGTGCAGTTCACTACGTACCTCGTGCACTCGCAGGACATTCCAAAATTCATGACCTGGCGGCTGCGCGAATTTCCCGGAATGTTCCCGGACGGCAAATACCCGCCTAATACCCTGCTCATCATCGACCGGCTGGTGGGTGAACAGTACCTGGTCGAGGTACAAACCGTCGCCGCGCTCTAGTCGGCTTTGGCGCCCGACCGTTTTACGAGTTCCGTGTAGATTTTCAATTCAGAAGACACGAAAGAAGAAAACTGATCCGGCGTGCGTATCGCCGGCGGTTCTGAACCCATATTGCGCAGACGATCCTTGAAGTCCGGGGCGTCCATCGCCTTCAGGATTTCCATCGAAAGGCGCTCGATCACGGGCTGCGGCGTCTTCGCGGCCACCGATATTCCCCACCAGGTAGTCATGTTGAAACCTTTCAGGCCCGATTCATCCAAGGTCGGAAGTTCGGGCAGGAAGCTCGAGCGCTTCAGGGTGGTGGTCGCCAGGGCGCGCACCTTGTCCGAGCGGATGCTTGGCAAGGCACTCGCGAGGTTGTCGAACATCAGGTGAATGCGGCCGCCCATCATGTCGGCGAGCGCGGGCGCCGAGCCCTTGTAGGGGATGTGCACCATGTAGGTGCCGGTCATGATCTTGAACATCTCGCCCGCGAGGTGGCCGGTGGACCCGCTGGAACCGGAGCCGAAATCGAGCTTGCCCGGGCGCTGCCTGGCGAGGGCGATCAACTCCTTCACGTTCTTTGCCGGCAGGTCGTTGGTGACGATGAGGACATTGGGCACCTGCACCAGCAGCGTGACGTGCCTCAGGTCCTGCAGCGGATCGTAGGGCAGGTTCGGATAGAGCGAAGGATTGATCGCCAGCGTCGCAATCGCGCTCATCACGAGGTTGTAGCCGTCCGCAGGGCCTTTGGCGATCAGGTCGACGCCGATGTTGCCCCCAGCGCCGGGCCGGTTCTCCACCATCACGGGCTGCCCGAGGGAATCCTGCAGTTTTGCCGCCAGCAGACGCGCCGAAATGTCGATCGGCCCGCCTGCCGCATAGGGCGCGACCAGCCGGAGGGGCTTGGAGGGCCAGGCCTGTGCCGCCGCCGGATTGGCCGCGGCGGCGAGCAGGATCAGGAGCAGCAGGCGCAGCAAAGTGCCTAGGTCTCTTCCACGAAGACTTCTTCGCGCTTCTTGCGCAGCGCGGGCAGCGCGATGATCACCAGCAGCGCGATCGCGGCAATGAGGACGCCCATGCTGATCGGCTTCGAGGGGCTGATGAATACCCACGGGTCGCCGCGCGAGAGCAGCATCGCGCGCCGCAGGTTCTCCTCCATCATCGGCCCGAGGATGAAGCCCAGGATCAGCGGCGCGGGCTCGCAGCCGAGCTTGACGCAGACGTAGCCGAACAGGCCGAAGCAGGCCATCAGGAAGCAATCGAAGGGCTGGTTCGAAATACTGAACACGCCGATCGCCATGAACAGCAGGATCGACGGATAGAGGTACCGGTAGGGTACTGTCAGCAGCTTGATCCACATGCCGATGAGCGGCAGGTTGAGGATCACCAACATCAGGTTGCCGACCCACATCGAGCAGATCATTCCCCAGAACAGCTGGGGCCGTTCAGTCATCACCTGCGGACCGGGCGCGATGCCCTGGATCATCATGGCGCCGATCATCAGCGCCATCACGGCGTTGGACGGGATGCCGAGGGTGAGGAGCGGAATGAAGGACGTCTGCGCGCCGGCATTGTTGGCCGACTCGGGAGCGGCCACGCCCTCGATCGCGCCCTTGCCGAACTCGTGCGAATACTTGGAGACTTTTTTCTCCAGCGTATAGGCGCCGAAGGAGGCGAGCAGCGCGCCGCCACCGGGCAGGATGCCAAGCGCCGAGCCGAGCGCCGTGCCGCGCAGGATCGGCATGATCATGCGCCGCCAGTCCTCTTTGCTCGGCATCAGCTTGCCGACGGTGCTGGTGAACACCTCGCGGTGCTCCTTTTGCTCGAGGTTGGCGATGATCTCGCAGATGCCGAACATGCCCATCGCGACGGTGACGAAGCCGATGCCGTCGGCGAGTTCAGAGATGCCGAAGGCAAAGCGCAGCACGCCCGAATTGACGTCGGTGCCCACCAGCCCCAGCAGCAGGCCGAGGATCACCATCGCGATCGCCTTGATCAGCGAGCCAGACGCCAGCACGACCGCGGCGACGAGACCCAGCACCATCAGGGAGAAATACTCCGCGGGGCCGAATTTCAGCGCCACCTCCGCAAGCGGCGGCGCGAACATCGCGACCACCAGCGTCGAGACGCAGCCGGCGAAGAACGAGCCGATCGCCGCGGTGGCGAGCGCGGGGCCGGCGCGGCCCTGGCGCGCCATCTGGTAGCCGTCGATGCAGGTGACCACGGAGGACGACTCGCCCGGAATATTGACCAGGATCGCGGTGGTCGAGCCGCCGTACTGCGCGCCATAGTAGATGCCGGCGAGCATGATCAGCGCCGCGATCGGCGACAGGTTGAACGTAACCGGCAGGAGCATCGCGATGGTCGCCACCGGCCCGATGCCGGGCAGCACGCCGATCAGCGTGCCTAGCAGGCAGCCGATCAGGCACATGATGATGTTGAAGGGCACATGCTGCAGGGTCATGCCCCACATGGTGACGGGCTGCAACTTGAAGACTTCGATGAAGCCGGTCGCGAGATTGCCGAAAATGCCTTCCATGGCGCCCCCTAGCGGATCGGACAGACTTCGATGAAGTCCGGGCAGACCGGGAAGGGCAGAGTGAGCCCTTTCACGAACACGATCACCGAGAACACCGCGAGCACGACACTCATGATCGCGACCTCTTTCCACTTGAACTCATGCCCGCCGTAGGCGCAGATGAAGATCAGGATCACCGAAGCGAGCACCAGGCCGAGCGGCTTGAGCAGGTAGGCGAAGGCGAGACTCGATATCGCGATGAAAATCAGCGGACGGAAGTGGAACTTGGCGACCGCCGGCCCGACCGCGGCGAGGGAACTGAGCAGCACGATCAGGCCAAGGACCGCGAGCAGCGCGCCAAGCATGACCGGGAAGTACGCCGGCCCCATGCGCACCGAGCTGCCCATCTGGTAACCGGCAATGAGCTTGCTGCCCATCATGTTGTTGATGAATTCAGGCGTGCCGAGCGCAAATACGATGAAGAACAGCCCGAAGGCTATAAACATCAAACCGGCCCACCAATCCTGCGGACTTTTGATTTTCACGCGTCTCCTCCCACTCTCAAGCGAGTGTAGCATGGGGTCCATGCGCTTGCGTCTATCGGGGACGGCGCCCGGGTTCCGTTTCGGTGCACTTGTTGCGGCGCTCCTGCTGATTACGACAGGTTGCAGTCAGCAAGCAAAACTGCCGCCGCTGGCGCCCGATGCGGTCGTGCTCGCCTTCGGCGACAGCCTCACCTACGGCACCGGCGCGAACGAAGCCGAGAGCTACCCGGCGCAGCTTGCGCGCATCACTGGGCGGCGCGTGGTGCGCGAAGGTGTGCCGGGAGAAGTCAGCGCGACCGGCCTGGAACGGCTGCCCGCCGCGCTGGATGAACACCGGCCGCGCCTGCTGATCCTCTGCCATGGTGGCAACGACTTCCTGCGCCGGCTGCCCAAGGCGCAGGCGGCGGAAAATGTACGTGCCATGATCCGCCTGGCCAAGGCGCGCGGTATCGGCGTGCTGCTGATCGGCACGCCCGACATCGGATTTACCCTGACGCCGCCCGATTTCTACGGCGAGATCGCGAAGCAGTTCGGCATTCCCTACGAAGGCGACGTGCTGACGAAAATTCTCCGGGACGTGAGCCTCAAGGCCGACCAGGTCCATCCGAACGCGCAGGGTTACCGGCTGATGGCCGAGCGCGTTGCGGAACTGCTGCGCAAGTCCGGCGCTATCTAGGCGCCAGCAGCCGCGCCCGGCGCAGCCGCGCCACGTCTTCGGGCCGGTCCACGTCCCACAGGGTGCGCAGTTCCCGCCAGCGCCAGCGCAGCGCCTTGAGCCGGCGGCGCGTCTTCGCCAGCACCTTTGGCCCGCTCCATGGAATGCCGTCGAACAGGCGCCGGGAAACCCGCCGCAGCCCGAGCAGGGGATACCCGCCGTCCTCGGCGGGCGCCAGCACGGCGTCGGCGCCCTCTCGCAGGGCGCGCGCGGCGGCACGCAGGTCGGCGGGCCTGAGCGCCGGACAGTCGCTGCCGACCAGAACCACGTGCGCGTGGCTGCGTAGCGCGCGCCTGAACGCGCGATACATGCGATCGCCGATGTCGCCGCGGCCCTGGGATTCAAGACGAACGCCGTAGCGCCGCCTGGCGTGCGTGAAAAAGGCGCTCTTGATGCCGGGAGCGCCGTACAGGTAAATGTCGTCGATTCCCGAAGCGCGCGCGGTCTCGAGCGTCTTTTCCACCAGCCGCGCATGCAGCCGGGCGGCGCCCTTCTCGCCCAGCAAAGGCACCAGGCGCGTCTTCACGCGTCCCGGCACGGGCGCCCGCGCGAAAACGATGAGCGCCGCCTCAGGCCTTGTTGGCGTAGCGCCGCGCAAGGTCGTCCGGGGCTGCGCCGAGAAAATAGGCGAGGCGCAGCCGCCACATCAGTACCATTGTCCGCAGGACGCCACGCTGTTCCCAGCGGCGTCCTGAAGTCACCGCCTTCGCGCGCAGGCAGGCGGGCGGCGACCGCCGCTTCATCGCCTTGCTGAACGCGACGTCCTCCATGAGCGCAATCTCCGGAAAGCCGGCAAACGCCTCGCGGCGCACGAAGATCGCCTGGTCGCCGGTCGCGATGCCGCTCAGGCGCGAACGCAGGTTCATGAGACTGGCGATCACCGGCAGCAGCGTCGAGCGCCCCTCGATCACCACGTCGAATCTTCCCCACAGATTCTTCTTCATGGCATCAAAAATCAACTGATCGGCATTCGCGGGCAGGCGCGTGTCGGCATGCAGGAACAGCAGCGCGTCGCCGCTCGCCACCGCGGCGCCGGCGTTCATCTGCTGCGCGCGACCGCGCGCTGCGACGACGATTCGGTCGGCGAGCGGCGCGGCGAGCGCGCGCGTCGCGTCCTCGCTGCCGCCATCGGCCACAACTACTTCGTGGCCGCGCGCGCGCAGCGGCGCGAGCGAAGCCAGCGTCGCTTCGATTACCGGCGCCTCGTTCAGCGCGGGAATGACGATCGAGAGCTTCGACCCGGTCATCCCCTGCTCCAGGCATGAAAGCGTTCCACCAGGCGCAACAGGCCCTGCGGCGCATGCGCCTTCTTCCAGACGCCGGCGGCATACTTGTTGGCCTCTGCCAACGTCGGGTAGATGTGGATGGTGCCGAGGATCTTGTTCAGCCCCAGGCCGTGGCGCATCGCGGCAACGAACTCCGCAATCAGGTCCCCGGCATGTTCGCCGGCGATCGTCACGCCGAGGATCCGGTCCTTGCCGGGCACGGTCAGCACTTTCACCAGCCCATGAGCGGTTTCGTCGGCGATCGCGCGATCCAGTTCGTCGATGCCGTAGACCGAGACTTCGTAAGCGATGCCCTTCTCCTTCGCCTCGGTTTCGTTCAGGCCGACGCGCGCAACCTCCGGGTCGGTGAAGGTCGCCCAGGGAATCACCGAATAGTCGGCGCGGAACCGCCGCAGCGATCCGAACAGCGCGTTCACGGCCGCGTACCAGGCCTGGTGCGCCGCGGTATGGGTGAACTGGAACGGCCCGGCGACATCGCCGCAGGCATAGATGTTTGGATAGAGCGTCTGCAGGTATTCGTTGGTCTCGACGGTGCGCGCCCTGGTAGTCGGAATGCCCAGTTCCTCCAGCCCGTAGCCCTCGGTGTTGGCGATGCGCCCGACCGCGCACAGCACCTCGTCGAATTCGATCCGCACTTCCTTCCCCTCATGCTCGCAGACCAGCAGCCGGCGGCCGTCCTCGAGGCGAAATTCCTTCGCCTTGTGATTGACGCGCACGTCCACGCCCTCGGCGGCGAACCGCTCCATCACCATGGCGGAGATTTCCGGATCCTCGCGGATCAGAATGCGCGGCAGCATCTCGACCTGGGTGACCTTGGACCCCAGGCGCGCGAAAGCCTGCGCCAGCTCCGAGCCGATCGGGCCGCCGCCCAGCACCACCAGCCGCGCGGGAAGCTTGCGCAGCCCCCAGACGGTGTCGGACGTAAGGCAACCGACCTTCTCGATGCCCGGAATCAGCGGCACGAACGGCCGCGCTCCCGCGGCGATGACGATGGACCGGGTCGTGAGGGTCTGCTTCTGACCGCCCGCTGCCGTTACTTCAACGGCCCACGGTGAAACGATCTTCGCCTCGCCCTGGATGCATTCCACGCCAAGACCGGCGTAACGGGCGACGGAATCGTGCGGCTCAATGGTGCTGATGACGCGCTGCACGCGTTCCATGACGTCGGCGAATTCGAAATCAACCGTTGCAGTCTTTATGCCAAGGTCCTTGGACTTGCGCGCCTGGGCGACGAACTTCGCCGACCGGATCAGGGCCTTGGACGGCACGCAGCCGGTATAGAGGCAATCGCCGCCCATCCGGTGCTTCTCGACCAGCGTCACCCTCGCCTTGACCGCCGCGGCGATGTAGGCCGATACCAGGCCCGCCGAACCCGCGCCGATCACCACCAGGTTACGGTCGAACTTCGCCGGCTTGCTCCAGCGCGCATAAACGCGGCGCGCCTTCACCGCGTCCAGGACGCGCTTCGCTATCAGCGGAAAAAAACCGAGCAGCACAAAGGCGGCAACCAAGCCGGCTGAGATCCTGAACTCTCCCAGCTTGCTGCCCGCGTAGACGTAAGCGACGGTGCCGGCGAACATGCCGACCTGGCTAACCCAGAAATAGGTCCACGTCCGGATCGAGGTGAGCCCCATCAGCAGGTTGACGGCGACGAACGGAAACGCCGGCACCAGCCGCAGCGCGAACAGATAGAACGCGCCTTCCTTCGCGACGCCCTCGTTCACCAGCTTCATCTTCCCGCCGAATCCGGCCTGCACCCAGTCGCGCAGCAGGAAGCGCGAGGCGAGGAAGGCAAGCGTTGCGCCGATGGTGGACGCGAATGAAACGATCGCCACGCCCCACGCGAGACCGAAAATCGCGCCGGCGAGCAGGGTCATGACCGCCGCGCCCGGCAGCGACAGCCCGGTGACCGCGACGTAGAGCGTGAAGAACGCGAGGCCGGTCTGCACGGGCCGCGCCTGGTAGAGGTCCAGGAACTTCGCCAGCAGCGCCTGCAGGTTGTCCGCCCTGAGGAGCTGGTGCCCGCCGAACGCGAAGTACGCCGCGCCAGCCGCGACAATCAGCAGGAGCAACGCAAGGCGGGCTTTCGTCATGGCGGGTCCGTCGCCAGGACGGAGGAAATCATTACAGCAGGTTCGTGGCGCGGTGGGACTGCTCGTCGATCAGATGCAGGAGGCGGCCGCTGGTCGAGCGCAGCCGTTGCGACAGCATCAGCACCAGCTCCATCAGGATCTTGGCGCCCAGCATCGGCTGCTCGACGATGATGCGCGCGAGATTTTCCCGGTCGAGCACGGCCAGCACGGTCGGCTCGGCAGCGACGCAGGTGGCGAAACGCGGTTCGCCGTCGATCATCGACATCTCGCCCAGCGTCTTGCCCGCCTCCACCACTGCGATCAGCTGCGATGTGTTCCATCGGTCGCGCTTGTGCACCTCGACCTTGCCCTCGATCAGCATCAGCATGAAGTCGCCGCCCTCGCCTTCGCGGATGATCTCGGCTCCCAGCGGCGCCTGGTAGACGTCCATGAAATGCGCCAGCAGCCGCACCTCGGCGGGCGAAAAATTCTCCAGCAGGTCGCACTTCGGGATCAGCGCGTGGATCTGCGGCGAAAATTTGGTCGCATCCCCGAGATGCTCGAGGTGGGAGAGGTGCGCGGGTCGTTCGGCCATGGGAGATTCTCCGGGACGGATTCTAGCCGATCAACCAGAGCACGGTCGCCAGCCAGCCTGTGACGGAAGCCGCCAGCAGGGGATCGCGCAGCAACTCCTCGGTCGGATCGCCGCCGCCGCCGCGCAACCGCAAGCGGTACAGGTACCGCAGGGTGCCCAGCAGCACCCAGGGCAGCGTCAGGGCAAGGCTGCCGGTGCCGTGCAACAGCGCGGTTTCCGCGGCCAGCGTGTACCAGGCGTAGGCCGCGACCATGCCCGTGGCGCAGAGCGCGATCGCCTTATCCAGGAATCCGATGCTGTACTCCTCCAATACGGCGCGGTGGCGGCCCGCGTCCTCCTGCGTGAGGCGGCCGATCTCGGCGCGCCGCTTGGCGAAGCCGAGAAAAAGGGTGAGGAGGAACCCGCAGGCGAGCAACCAGTTCGAAGGCGCGATGCCGATGCCCAGCGTGCCTGCGAGCAGACGCAGCATGAAACCGGCGGCGATGACCACCACGTCGAGCACGGGAACCGTCTTCAAGGCAAGCGTATAGGCCGCGCTGAGGCCGAGGTAGGCGGCGACGATTGCGGCGACCTTCCACCCCGTCCACGCGGCAAGCAGCAGTGCGGCCGCGCCGATTGCGGCCGACAACGCCAGCGCTTCTCCCGTCGAAACCGCGCCCCGCGCCACCGGCCGGGCGCGCTTGTCCGGGTGATCGCGGTCCTGTGCCGCGTCGCGCGCGTCGTTGAAGGCGTACACCGCGCCCGAGGCGAGGCAGAACGCGATGGTCGCCGAGAGCGCGGCCTGGAGCATGGCCGGATCGAGGTAAGCGTGCCCGAATATCAAACCGACCAGCACGAACGCATTCTTGATCCATTGCCGCGGGCGCAGCAGCTCCAGGTACGCGAAGACGCGCTTCATCGCGGGAAGTAGCGCTCGAAGAAATAGCAGCGTCCGGCCGGCAGCACGGCGGGAATGCGATAGTAGCGCGCGCGCACATCGGCCAGCACGCCGGCGCGGTACGCCTCGTAGTCGAAACCGCGGCCGATGAGCGCGTGATAGACGCCGCCGCCCAGGGGGACCTTCCGCGTTTCGATGGTGCGGAAATACGGCTGGTAATCCTGCGCGAGGGGCGGCTCGCGCCGCAGCACCACCAGATCCTTCCCGGCGTAGGCACGCCAATCCGTCGCGATGTCGTCCTGCCGCGCGTGGGATGTCCCCCGGCCGAAGACCGGCACAGGATGACGCGCGTGATACGCCAGCAGCGCGGCGGAGGCATAGCTATCGGCCGCGAGAACCTTGCCCGGCAGCTCCGGCGCAATCGCCGCCAGCAGTTCGGCAATTCGTCCCGGAAACACCAGCCGCTGCGAGAACTGCGAAGATTGCCAGGTCTCCAGCGGCAATGCCGCCACGATCCCGATCGGCACCGCATGCAGCACGGCGAGCGCGCCCAGGAACTGCACGCTCAGCAACAGCGGGCGGCGCTCGAGAGCGAGCGCCACGCTCAACACAAGCGCGGGAAGAAACGACAGCAGCCAGTGCAGGCCGATGCGCTTGACCGGGCTGAGCGCGGCGAACACCGCCAGCGGCACCAGCCACGCGAGCAGCAGCGCGCGCTCGGGCGGCCGCTGCCAGGCGGCGCGCAGCCGCGCCCTCCCGCGCCACGCGAACCAGAGCAGCGGCGCGGCCAGATAGGCGAGCGACGCCACGTAAAGCGCGGGCGTCGCCAGCGACAAGCCGCCGTCTTCATCGTGCCGGTTGATCGCGTTGAACATGACGTTGCACCAGCAGGCTTCGTAGTTCCAGTAGAGATTCAGCAGCCCGAACGGCAGGCCGCCGAGAAACACGAGCGCGAATGCCCTGGGCAATTTCGAGCTGATTGCCCAGGCCAGGTACGCGAGCCCGAGCAGGACCGCGAAATATTTCGACAGAAATGCGAGGCCAAGGAGCATCCCCGCCGCGAGAAACAGGCCGTTCGAGCCCTTCTGGGCGGCGCGCGCGAACAGCAGCAGCGAGGCCACGGAAAACACCACCAGCGGCGTATCCGTGGTGATGAGTACGTTCCAGACGTTCATCGGTACCAGCAGCACCGCGAGCGCCGCCAGGTTCGCCGTGTCCTCGTCGCGTCCGAACCAGGCGCGCAGCGCGAACCATGCGCCAAGCGCGGCAATCGGGGGCACCAGCACGGCCGGCAGGCGCAGCAGCCACGGCGCTTCGGAGATCGCGCTCAGCGGCGCCAGCAGCCAGCCGACCATCGGCGGATGGTCGTAGAAGCCCAGCGCGGGCGCGCGGCCCCAGAGGATGAAATAGGCCTCGTCGGCGGTGACCGGCGCGGCCGCCGAGAGCCAGACGCGGAATACCAGGGTCGCGGCGAGCACGAACAGCAACCACGGTCTGGAACTGGGCGCGATCAAAGGGCGAATAGCTCGGGCAGGGAACGCGCGAGAAGCAGCAGGCCGGCGATCACCAGCACAGCGTACACCGCTTTCACGACCGCGGCCGCCGGCACGGCGGCGTGCAGGCGGTTGCCGAGCCAGACGCCGCCGAACACCGCCGGCAACAGCAGCAGCACGGCGGCGAACAGCCCGTCCTGCGACAGCAATCCTGCGGCGGCGAACAGCAATGCCCGCACGCCGGAGGAGATCAGGATCATCGCCGCGTTGGTCGCGCGCAGCGCACCCTTGTCGCCAACGCGCCCCGCGTTGTAGATCGCGAACAGCACGCCACCGGTGCCGAACAGCGCCGCCAGAGCGCCGCCGGCGAGGCCGATTGGCGCGCACCAGGCACGCGCCAGGCGCAGCGCCGCGCCGCGGCGAGTGAGGCCGTAGCCAGCATAGAGCAGCAAAAACGCGCCCAACACCGCCAGCAGCTTCTGTTCGGCTACCTGGATCAGCAAAGTCAGGCCCAACGCCATGCCCGCGAGCATGAACGGAATCAACCAGCCTAATTCGCGATAGGCAATCCGGTGCCGGAAACGCGCGCCGGACAACGCGAACGCCGACACGTCGAGCAGCATCAGCAATGGCACCGCGACCTTGAGCGGGATCAGCTGCACTAGGACCGGCAGCGCGATCACGGTCGAACCGAAACCGGTCAGTCCGTACACCGCGTAGGCGAGCACGATCACCAGCGCCGCCAGGGCCAGGGCCCCCGGCGCCAGCGGCAGGTCGAAGTTCAGCGCCTGCCTTTCTCTTTCCTGCGGCGCGCTTTCACGGCGTCGGCAAGCGTATCGAGCAATGCGACCGAATCCTCCCACCCGATGCACGGATCGGTGATGCTCTGGCCAAAGGTCAGGGACTTGCCCGCCACAAGTTCCTGCTTGCCCTCCACCAGGTGCGATTCCACCATCGCGCCCATGATGCAGCGCGTGCCGCCTGCGATCTGCCCGCCGACGTCGCGCGCGACGTCCATCTGGCGCTTGTACTGCTTTGCCGCGTTGGCATGCGAGAAGTCAATCATCAGGCGGCAGTCGAGCCTGGATTTCTCCAGTTCTTCGCAGGCCGCCTTGACGCTGGCCGCGTCGTAGTTCGGCGTCTTGCCGCCGCGCAGGATGATGTGGCAATCGTCGTTGCCGCGCGTCTCGACTATCGCAACCTGGCCGCTCTTGTGCACCGACAGGAAATGGTGCTTCTGGCGCGCGGCGAGGATCGCGTCCACGGCGATGCGCACGTTGCCGTCGGTGCCGTTCTTGAAGCCCACGGGAGCGGACAACCCCGAGGAAAGCTCGCGGTGCACCTGCGACTCGGTGGTGCGCGCGCCGATCGCGCCCCAGGACACCAGGT
>JBDTRO010000232.1:0-1798 GCA_039931635.1 Betaproteobacteria bacterium
TTGCCGGTTGAAATCGTGGTGCCCGCTGTGCCGTCCGATCCGGACGCCACCGTCAGGATCGACGCCGTCAGGATCGACGCCGCGGAGCTCGCCCGGCTGGAGGAGCGGGAGGTCGTGGAGCGGGCGTGGCGCGAGCAGGAGGAATATGCCCTTGCGGTGGCGGAGCTGAAGAATAAAATCGCCCGGCGCGAAAAGAGGCGCGGGCCGGTGATTGCGGCGGCCATCGTGCTCGCGACCGCGGCGATCGCCGGAATTCTCTACCACTTCCAGCTCAAGCAGGAGACGGCGGCCGAGGTCGGCGGCCTGCGCAGCGCGACGGAATCCCGCCTGCGCCTGGAAGAAGAAATCCGCGCCAAGATGGCAGCGGAGGCGCAACTCGATGCAAAGGCGGCGGCTGAAGCGGCGCAGCTTGCTTCGGTCGGCGTCAGCGCCGCGGCGGACGCGAAGCAAGCTGCGGCGGACAAGGCGAAGGCGCTGGCGCTGAAAATCGACGACAAGGCGCGGCGCGAGGCGGAACTGGCGGCCAAGGCACAGGCCGGCGCGATGGCGCAGGCCGAGGAGCGGGCGAGGGCGCAGGCGGCGGCGAACGTGAAGGAAGCCCCGCGCGCGGTGCCGCGGCCGGGCACGGTATTCCAGGACTGCCCCGATTGCCCGCGCATGGTGGTCATTCCGGCGGGCGAGTTCACGATGGGTTCGCCCGCCCCGGAGGCCGGGCGCGGCGTGGACGAGGGGCCGCAGCGCCAGGTGGCGATCGCGCTTTACGCGCTGGGACGCAACGAGGTGACGGTGGCCGATTTCAGGCGCTTCGCGGATGAGTCCGGCTACAAGACTGAAGCCGAGCGCGCGCAAGGCTGCTCCGGATTCATTTACGCCGATCCCGCCGCGGGCATTCCCGGCACGCAGGTGCCCACCACCTGGCGCAGCCCGGGCCTGGCGCAGGCGGAGTCGCACCCGGTACTCTGCGTGAGCTGGAACGACGCGCGCGCCTACGCGCAATGGCTCTCGAAAAAAACCGGCAGGCGCTACCGGCTGCCGAGCGAAGCGGAGTGGGAATACGCCGCGCGCGCGGGCAGCCCCGCGGCCCGCTTCTGGGGCGACGATCCGACGCAGGCCTGCCGCTACGCCAACGTCGCCGACCAGAGCCGCTTCCAGACCTGGGGCTTCGGCCAGAAGCACGAATGCACCGACGGCCATTACTTCACCGCGCCGGCGGGCGGCTATGCGGCCAACCGTTTCGGGCTGCACGACATGATCGGCAACGTCTGGGAGTGGACCGAGGACTGCTGGAACGGGAGCTACGCGGGCGCGCCCGCGGACGGGTCCGCGTGGACGAGCGGCGATTGCGCGCAGCGCGTCCTGCGCGGCGGGTCCTGGAGCACGGTGCCGCGTTTCGCCCGTTCCGCCACGCGCTACCGCAACAACGCCGACCACCGGGACAATCTCACCGGTTTTCGCCTTGCGAGGGCCGTCGAGTAATGGTCGAGTAACCGTTTCAGGACCGTGGAGTACGATGGGGCATGAACACCTGCACGATAGAGACCGGCCTCCTGCGCAAGCATCCCTGCGGCCACGCCGCCGTGTCGAAATGCCAGAACTGCGAGCAGCCGCTGTGTGTCGAGCACGCGGTCGCGCAGCTCACGGAAGGCGGCCAGCGAACCGGCAAGTTCATGTGCAAGGAATGCGTCGCAGCGGTGAAGGACTACGCCAGGAGCATGGCCGGCGTCGCGCGCACGCAGGAGGTAAGGAAAGTCGCCGCCCTGGACAAGGCGGCGCGGGACCAGCTGGCCAATCCCCCGGC
>JBDTRO010000233.1:0-1781 GCA_039931635.1 Betaproteobacteria bacterium
ATGTCGGCGTGGCCGAGCAGCATCTGCACCACGCGCAGATCCGCACCGTGGTTGATGAGGTGCGTGGCGAACGCGTGGCGCAGCACGTGCGGCGAAAAATGCTTGTTCGGCACGGCGCGCGCGCCGTAGCGCTTGATGTTCTGCCAGAACGCCTGCCTCGTCATGCCGGCGCCACGGGCGGTGATGAACAGATGGTCGGAGGACTTTTTCTTCAGCAGCGTCAGCCTGAAATCCTTCATGTAGCGGCGCACCCAGTCCACCGCTTCCTCTCCCAGCGGCACCAGGCGCTCCTTCGAGCCCTTGCCCATGATGCGCAGCACGCCCGCGTCCAGATTCACTTCGAACACCTTCAACCCGGTCAGTTCCGAGACGCGCAGGCCGGCGGCATAGAGCACTTCGAACATCGCGCGGTCGCGCATGCCCAGCGGCGTGCGCACGTCGGGCGCCGCGAGCAGCGCCTCGACGTCGGCTTCCGACAGAACCTTGGGAAAGCGGGGCGCGCGCCTGGGCGGATCAAGCCTGAGCGTCGGATCGGCCTTGATTTTCCGCTCGCGCAGGCACCAGCCGTAAAAGCGCTTCAGGCTGGAGAGCATGCGCGCTGCGCTTGAAGCGCGGCCCCGGCGGGCGGCGAGGAATGCGAACAGATCCTCCTCGCGCGCTTTTTCCAAAGGGGTCTTTTTCAGAAAGGCCGCGAATTGCTCCAGATCGCGGCGGTATGAGGCAAGCGTGTTTTTCGACAGCCCGTCCTCAAGCCACAACGCATCGGCGAACGAATCGAGGGCTGCTAGCGTACTCAAGGTCGCAATTCGAAGGTACCGGCCTCGTGCATCAATAGCCAGCGCTTGACCTCTATCAGGTAGCCCTCAGTGGTGTGCGAGAAACCGCCGATGCCGTCCGCGCCGACCACCCGGTGGCAGGGAATCACGATCGGCAATTTGTTGTCGCCGCAGGCCTGGCCAACGACGCGGGCCGTGCCGAAAGACCCGTCACCCAACTTCCGCGCCACCTCTCCGTAGGTCAGCGTCCGGCCGCGCGGAATCGCGCGCATGATCTCCCATACGCCACGCTGGAAATCGGTGCCCTCGATCAGCAGCGGCAGGTCGAACTTCGCGTCGGCATTTTCGCGGTAGCGCTCGAGTTGGCGCACGGCCCGCTCCGCGAGCGCGTTCTCCGGAGCTTTCGTCGCAGTGGCGGGTGGCAGGTAGCGAATGGAAGAGACGCACGGCTTGCCATCCACATTGCGCGTCGCTACTGCGACCTTCATTTTCGGAAATTCGACGATCGCGTCCCAGTTCATCTCAGGCCGCCAGCTTCTCTATCTTCGCCAGCAGGTCATCGGCGATTTCGATGCCTTCGGCGCGCAGTTTCTTCTCGGAGGCAAAGCGGCGCGAACCGGGCAGGCGCACGCCTTCGTCCGCGAGCATCGTGGTGATCACCGTCTCGACGCGCTCGAAGTAGCGGCCGTGGCCGGCAAGCGCGCCCGGATCGATGGCAAGGAAGGCGTGGCCGATCTTCGGCTTGTTGCCTTTGTCGGAGAAGAAAGAATCGGCCTCGGTACCGATTGCGGCACCGGTGAGCGCGGCGCAGATGAGTTCGAAAGCGAGCGCCAGCATCGCGCCCTTGGCGCCGCCGATCGGAAACAGGCTGCCGCCCTCGATCGCTTCCTTCGGATCGGTTGTCGGCTTGCCATCGCGGTCCAGCGCCCAGCCTTCGGGAATTTTCTCGCCCTTCTGCATCGCCAGCATGATCTTGCCGCGCACCACCGTCGTGAGCGCGAGGTC
>JBDTRO010000234.1:0-7645 GCA_039931635.1 Betaproteobacteria bacterium
CAGCACGGCCGGACCGCTGCTGGGCGCCGCGACCTTGTTGCTGCTCGAGGATGCGCTGCAGGGCTGGAGCGTGCTGCCGCAGTGGGTCAGAGACCATTGGCAGCTTTACCTCGGCGTGATCCTGGTGCTCGTCGTATTGTTTGCCAGGCGGGGTCTTGCCGGTCTGTTGCCGGGTAAAAATGACTAGCCTGCTCGAAACCAGAAAGCTCCACAAATCCTTCGGCGCGCTGGTCGCGACCGACGGCGTGACATTCGACGTGCGCGAGGGCGAGACGCATGCCGTGATCGGCCCGAACGGCGCCGGCAAGACCACCTTCATCAAGCAGCTTTCGGGCGAACTCCATCCAGACACGGGCAGCATCCATTTCGCCGGCGAGGACATCACCGGCCTGGCCTGGGACAAGCGCTCGCGCAAAGGCCTTGCCCGCTCCTTCCAGATCACCAGTATCTACCGCGACTTCAGCGCGCTGGACAACGTCGCGCTGGCGGTACAGGCGCACGCCGGCCACAGCTTTCGTTTCTGGCACGCGGCGCGCGAAGATCGATCCCTGACGGAACCTGCTACCCGCATTCTGGAAAAAATTGGTTTGCATGAAAGAAAATTCACTTTGGCCGCAAATCTCTCCCACGGCGAACAGCGCCAGCTGGAGATCGCCATGGTGCTCGCTACGCGTCCGCGGCTGATGCTGCTGGATGAACCGGTGGCCGGGATGGGCACCGACGAGTCGCAGCGCATGATCGAATTCCTCGCCTCCCTCAAGGGCGACAAGACCATCGTCCTCGTCGAGCACGACATGGACGCCGTGTTCTCGCTCGCCGACCGCATCTCCGTGCTGGTCTACGGACGCATCATCGCGACGGGAACGCCGATGGAAATCCGCGCCAATCCGGAAGTAAGGGCGGCCTATCTGGGAGAGGATCTCTGATGCTGGACGTCCAGGGACTCGAGGCTTCCTACGGACTTTCGCAGGTCCTGTTCGGCGTTTCCCTGCGCGTCGAGGCGGGCCAGGTCGCAACCCTGCTCGGGCGCAACGGCATGGGCAAGACCACCACCGTGCACTCGATCATGGGGATGCTCCGCGCCAGGGCGGGAACGGTTTTTTTTCATGGCAAATCCCTGCACAACATCGCGAGCTACCGCGTTGCCCAACTGGGGCTTGGCCTCGTGCCCGAGGGCCGGCAGATCTTCCCCAACCTCACCGTGCGCGAAAACCTGGTCGCCACCGCGGCCAACCGCCGGAGCGAGCGCGATCCCTGGACGCTCGCGAAAGTCTTTGATTTGTTTCCCAATTTGAGCAGGAGGACCGGCAACTTCGGCAACCAGCTCTCCGGC
This sequence comes from Betaproteobacteria bacterium, assembly GCA_039931635.1. GTDB lineage: Bacteria > Pseudomonadota > Gammaproteobacteria > Burkholderiales > SG8-39 > RBG-16-66-20. Next base: position 1,334 of record JBDTRO010000234.1, read on the forward strand.
GGCGAGCAGCAGATGCTCGCCATCGGCCGCGCACTGATGACCAACCCCCGCCTCCTGATCCTGGATGAAGCCACCGAGGGCCTGGCGCCACTGATCCGCGTCGAGATCTACAAATCCATCGAACGCCTGAAGGCCGCCGGCCTTTCGATCCTGGTCATCGACAAGGACGTGAAGGCGCTGATGCGGATTGCGGACGTGCACTACATGCTGGAAAAAGGCCGCGTGGTCTGGACCGGAGATTCCGCGCAGTTGTCCTCAAGCGAGGATATCCAGCACCGGTACCTGGGCGTGTAAGCAAGGTGGACGAATCCGCGCGCGTAGGAAGGCATGTCGAGCGGTTCGTGCTGTTCGCGGCTCCTGTGGGCGCCCTGCTTCTTGTCCTGACCGGGTTCGCGGCGATCTACTTCACACGCCCGCTGCTTGCCGATTTCATGATTTTCATGATCGCAACCTCGCCAATCGCGCTCATCGCCTGGGTGGTGGCTTTTCTCGTTGGCCGGCGCTATCTCCGGCGCCATCCGATGATTGCCGCCCCGCTGAGGGTCTGGCTGCTCGTCTTGATGCCATTCCTGGCGGTGGCGCAATTCGGCGTTCTGGCCTATTTGAATGAGCGCTTTGACGACAGCGAAGCCCAGGTCCACGACCTGCCGCAATTGAAGAGCTATGTCGTGGGCCCGCGTGGAACCCGGATGTATCGAGGTCTTACGATGTATGTGCTGGACTCCTGGCCTGGATCCGGCGTCGTAAGCATTGATACCGTTGGCGTGCCTGCTTACAATGGGACTTCAAAGGATGGACAGCTGTGGCGCCTGCGCATACGCGCCGGTCTGCTGGGGCAGCCGTGGATTGAATCCGCCCATCCAATCGGGCCTGCTACCGCTTACCCGGGCGGGTAGCGTCGCCTTGCCGCATGCATACAAGTATGGCAGTATTGTATGCATGAAAACCACAGACCGGACGACCCTGAATATCGACCGCGCCGCGCTGCAGAAGGCCGCCGCGCTGACCGGCATCACCGAGAAGACCGCGCTGGTCCGCCTGGGGCTTGAAGCACTGATCGCGAAGGCCAGCGCCCAACGGCTTGCGGCGCTGGGTCGCAGCGAGCGGCGCCTGCGCCCGATTCCCCGCCGCCGCACCGCCTGAATGGTCCTGGCTGACACCTCCGTCTGGGTCGAGCACCTGCGGCGGGGCGAGCCGCGACTTGCCGCCCTGCTCGAAGCCGGCGAGGTGCTCTGCCACCCGTTCGTCGTCGGCGAACTCGCCTGCGGCAATCTTCGCAACCGCGGCGAGATACTTGGATTGCTGGCCGCGCTGCCTGGCCTCGGCAAGGCCGGCGACGAGGCGCTGCTGGCGTTCATCGCGCGGCACGAGCTGCATGGCAAGGGAATGGGTCTCGTGGATATCCACCTGCTCACGGCCTGCGCCCTTGCACGCTGGCCGATCTGGACGCTGGATGCCAGGCTCGCCAAAGCCGCCACCCGTCTCGGACTGGCGCTAGACTAGCCGGACGCAGTCTGGAGATCATGTGAAAAGAGAAAACGTCGTCGGCCGTGCGAACGTCGAGGACACGCCGGCGCTTGAGGCCTACTACCGCGAGCTGGAAAAGCGCGACCTGGGCGCGCTCTGGAACGTCGCAAACGAGATCGAGCCCTGGTTTCCGCAGCCCAAGTCGGTGCCGATGCTGTGGAAATGGCGCGACATCGGGCCGCTGGTGCGCAAGGCCCCCGACCTGGTGGATGCGGAGAAAGCGGCGCGGCGCGTAGTGATGCTGGTGAATCCGGGTCGCAAGGAATGGAGTGCGGCGGCGGGACTGCTCTACACCGGCGTGCAGATCATGAACCCGGGTGAATTCACTTCGGCGCACCGACACCATGCGTCCGCGCTGCGCTTCGTCATGGAAGGCCGGGGCGCCTACACGGTAGTGGACGGCGAACGCCTGGAACTGGGCGCGCGGGATTTTGTCCTGACGCCAAGCCGCACCTGGCACGACCATGGCGTCGACGAGAACGGCACGCAGTGCATCTGGCAGGACGGCCTCGACATCCCGATGATGAACGCGCTGGACGCGAATTCCTACGAAGTGCATCCGCAGACCGTGCAGACGCCCTCGCCGCTGTCGCGCGAGAACTGGAAGAAGCCATACTCGCCGGTGTTTTTGTATAAATGGGATTCGTGCTTTTCCGAATTGAAAAAGGAAAAGTTCTTCGAATACAAGAACCCGCTCACGGGGGGTTCCGTCATGCCCACCATGGGCGCCCGCCTGGAATTGATTTCTGACAGCAAATTCAAAAGGCATACCGGCAGCGTCATCTACCAGGTCGCCTCGGGCCACGGCTGGTCCGAGATCGGAGACCAGCGCTTCGAGTGGGAAGAGAAGGACATTTTCTGCATCCCCTCCTGGGCGAAATATCGCCACAGCGCATCCAGCGAAGCCGTGCTGTTCTCGTTCAACGACTTTCCCGCCATGAAGGCACTCAGCCTCTACCGGGAATCGCAAGATTAGCTGACACGAGCTCGCCCGGCCGGGCCGGCCAACGATCGCCTATCTGACCGACGGCGAAGGCGAGCCGCTGGTGATGCCCCGTTCAACCTGCGTCGGCACGATTTCGCAGACCGACGTATACAACCAGAAGCAGAAAAACGGGCGCGGCGAATCCGACGATGAACGGCACCAATTCGATCATACGATCCCACAGGCTTCCGCTTTCCGTGACAAACGTCCAAATCTTCGCACCCAGGGGAACGACTGTGAATAGCAGGGTCGGGATGAGGAACCATGCCGTGCGGCCGCCACCGCTTCGCGCCATGCGCGAGCTAAAAAACGAAACCGATGCGACGAGCGTCGCGGAAACGATGCCCGCAGCCAGGCCGAACGCGAGGTATATCCATGCACCGACTTGATAAACCACAAGCAGCGCGATGACGAGAACTACCAGCCCGCGCAACAATCCATTACTCACGGCCGGAAGCGATCGAAACCGTCAGCATCGCAACTATCTGTATATCGCAACCAGCAATAGAACGGCCACCGCAACCCCCAGGGCCGCGCATATCCAAATCAATGTACGAGTGCGCGCAAGCAAAATGTCCACGACCCTGACAAGCTCGGAGTGCTGACCGGCAATTGACCTGACTACGTCAAAGGACGCCACGGCCTCTTCCGAAAGCTGACTGATACGGCGCTGAAGAAGCGAGACCTTGACTTCGAGCGCCGCAACGGTTTCCGCATTGAACAGTGCCGGCTGTGTGGCCGGATTCGGAACCGTGGTGTCTGGTACCTTTTCACTCGCAACCCTTGCCCAAACCTTCTTTCCCCCGTCTACGATGGAAGGAGCGAGTTCAAGGACTTTCGACCATGGCACATCCTTGAATGAAGATAGCCACTTGAATCCCATTGATATGCGCTCCTTTGGCGCCCGGCAAAGAAATACCTGCCCAGCGAATGAAGGATACTAGTCCCGTTTCGTTCGGTGCGTAATTCATATCAATGGCCCAGCGGGTCGACCAGCCAGCAGGGCAGCTGCTCCCACCTTCCGGACCTGCCGACCGGCAGGCAGGTGCCGGCGCGGACTCCGATGCTCCCGCATCCGACGACTGCGATGTGCATCGTGCTTATAATTGTCCGGGAGTCTTGCATGATCAGCGCGAAACAAAACGAACTCATGACGCGTGTCGGCCCGGGCACGCCGGCCGGCAGCCTGCTGCGCAACTATTGGCAGCCGATTGCCCTGGTGGATGAATTCGAGGGGGAAAGGCCCGTTCTGGCCCGGACCATACTGGGTCAATCTTTTGTTTTGTTCAAAGACAAACAAAACAAGTTCGGCCTGCTCGACCGTCACTGCCCGCACCGCGGCGCCGACCTTGCCTACGGCCGTTACGAGCACGGCAACCTGCGCTGCGTGTTCCACGGCTGGCTGTTCGACGTCAATGGCAAATGCCTGGAAACGCCCGCCGAACCGCAAGGCAGCCGCCTTTGCGAGCACATCAAACAACGCAGCTATCCGGTGGTCGAACGCAGCGGCATTGTGTTCGCGTGGCTGGGCGCGGGCGAGCCCTCCGCATTTCCGCATTTCGACTGCTTCACGGCACCCGACGCCTACACCTTTGCGTTCAAGGGTTACTGGGACTGCAACTGGCTGCAGGCACTGGAGGTCGGCATCGACCCGGCGCATGCCTCCTTCCTGCACCGCTACTTCGAAGACGAGGACACGGCCGGGAGCTACGGCAAGCAGTTTCGCGGCCAGCCTTCGGATTCGGACCTGCCAATCTCCAAAGTGCTGCGCGAATACGATCAGCCTGAAATAACCGTCGCGCGCACGGACTACGGCATGCGCCTCGTCACCCTGCGCAGGATCGACGAGAAGCAGACGCACGGCCGCTCCACGCACATTCTCTTTCCGCAGACGTTCGTGATTCCGATGAACGCGGAAATGACGATCACCCAGTGGCACGTGCCGGTGGACGACCGCGGCTGCTACTGGTACTCGATCTTCACCAGCTTCACCGCGCCGATAGACAAGAAGACGATGCGCGAGCAGCGCCTGAAGACCTATCCCGCGCCCGACTACAAGCCGGTCCCGAACCGCGCCAACGGCTGGGGCTTCGACGCCGAGCAGCAGCGCAAGGCCACCTACACGGGCATGGGCTTCGATATCAACATCCACGACCAGTTCGCCTGCGAGTCGCCCGGGCAGATCGCCGACCGCACCAGGGAGAACCTCGGCTCGAGCGACAAGGGGATCGTTCTCTACCGGCGCCTGCTCCTCGATGCCATAAACAAGAACGCCCGTGGAGAAAAAACACTCATGATGCTCGACGCCGCCCAGGCCTCCGCCCTCACCGGGCCGCCCGCCGTCGATGGCATCGGCGCGACCGGGCGCTGGGAGGACTACTACAAGGAAGCCGACGCGGTTCGCCGCAATCGCGCCCCCTGGGCCGATAAGGCCGCATGAATGCGTTGTTGAAGGAAATCAAGAGCCGCAAGGTCGAGACGGTCCGCTTCTCGTTCGCCGACCAGCACGGCATTCTGCGCTCGAAATCCATTGCCGCCGCCGAGGTTCCCGCGGCGCTGAAGAACGGCGTCGGCTTCCCGAGTTCGCTGCTGTTCAAGGACACGTCCAACAAGACCGTGTTCCCGGTGTTCACGCCGGGCGCCGGACTCGGCATGCCGGAGTTCGAGGGCGCGGCCGATGCTGTGATGGTCGCGGACCCGGCTTCCTTTCGCGTGCTGCCCTGGGCGCACAAGACGGGTTGGCTGCTGTGCGACCTCAGGTTTCCTAACGGCAAGCCCGTGCCCTTCGACACGCGCGCGATCCTCAAGGACGCGCTCTCGAAGCTCGCCAGGGCGGGCTACGGATTGCTTGCGGGGCTGGAGGTGGAATTCCACATCTTCCGCATCGCGGACTCGCGCCTGCGCCCCGAAGATGCCGGACAGCCGGGTTCGCCGCCGTCGGTGGAACTGCTGAACACCGGATACCAGCTTCTTTCCGAGGCGCGCTTCGACCAGTTGGAACCGGCGCTCGAGATCCTGCGCGCCGGTCTCACGGGCCTCGGCCTGCCGCTGCGCAGCTTCGAATGCGAGTTCGGCCCGAGCCAGGCGGAGATCACGCTCAGCGCGCAGGAAGGCCTGGCGGCCGCGGATACCATGCTCCTGTTCCGCAGCGCGGCCAAGCAGGCGCTGCGACGGCACGGCTATCACGCCACCTTCATGTGCCGCCCGAAGCTGCCCAACGTCATGTCGAGCGGTTGGCATTTGCACCAGAGTCTTTTTAATCTTTCTGATAGAAAAAATTCTTTTATCCCGAAAGAAAAAGACCAAGCGCTCTCTCCAATCGGCGCACAGTATCTCGCCGGCCTGCTGGAGCACGCGCGGGCGGCCTGCCCCTTCGCCACGCCGACGATCAACGGCTACAAGCGCTACCGCCCCTACTCGCTCGCGCCCGAGCGCGTCATCTGGGGCCGCGACAGCCGCGGCGCCATGCTGCGGGTGCTGGGCGGCCCGGGCGACCCTGCCACGCGCATCGAGAATCGCATTGGCGAGCCCGGCGCGAATCCGTACCTGTACTTCGCGTCGCAGATCCATGCCGGTCTGGACGGCATTGAGCGGAAATTGCCGTTGCCTCCCCCTTCGAGAAACCCGTATGAGGACAAAAATGCGGACCTGCTTCCCCGCTCACTCGCCGAAGCGCTCGGGTACCTGAAGGCAGGCAAGCGGCTGCGCGAGGCGATGGGACCGGCGTTCGTGGACTACTATTGCCGCATCAAGGAAGCCGAGGTCGAGCGCTATCAGGCCGGCAGCAAAGCTGCCGGTGA
>JBDTRO010000235.1:0-6785 GCA_039931635.1 Betaproteobacteria bacterium
TCAACCACGGTGCGGATCTGCGCGTGGTGCAGATGCTGCTCGGCCACGCCGACATATCCACGACGCAGATCTACACGCATGTCGCACGCGAGCGGATGAAAGCGCTGCACGCGAAGCACCATCCCCGTGGCTGATACGCCCGCAACCGTGTTTCTGAAGGCGAACCAGGTCGCCTATTCGGAGCATGAATACGAATACGTCGAGCGCGGCGGCACTGAAGTCTCCGCCGATTCGCTGGGCGTGCCCGAGCACCATGTCGTGAAAACGCTGGTGATGCAGGACGAAGCCGCCAAGCCGCTGATCGTGCTGATGCACGGCGACAAGAAGGTATCGACCAAGAACCTCGCGCGCCAGGCGGGCAGGAAGCGCATCGAGCCCTGCAAACCCGAGGTCGCTCAGCGGCACTCGGGCTACCAGGTGGGCGGAACTTCGCCGTTCGGCACGAAAAAGAAGATGCCGATATTTCTCGAGCGTTCGGTTCTGGAACTGCCGAAGATCTATATCAACGGCGGCCGGCGCGGATTCCTGGTCGGCATTGCGCCTGGAGAAATCGCAAGAACGCTCGATCCCCAGTTAGTGGACGCCGCGCTCGATTGATACGCCGACGAACTTGGCATTCGGCAGGATGCCGATCTTGGCGGCGCTGACCTTCACCCAGGGAGCCTTGAAATCGGCCATCAGCAGACTGGCGATGCGGTCGGCGAAAGTCTCGACCAGGCGGAAATGCCCGCTGCCGGCGAGCGCCTTGATCTTAAGGGCCACTTGCGCGTAGTCGATGGTGTCGGCGACCTTGTCGCTCGCGAACACAGCGGTCCCGGGTATGCCGATGTCCAGGTCGATGGACACGTTCTGGGCTACATAGCGCTCGCGCTTGTGGATGCCGATCAGCACTTCAACGCGCAGATCGCGGATCATGATGGTGTCCATGCCCGCTGATTATAGAATCACGGCCCTATGCAAACGCTTCTAATTGAAACGGTGGCAATTGCGGTGGCGGCTTACGCCCTCGGCTCGGTTTCCTTTGCCGTGGTCGTCAGCAAGGCGATGGGGCTGCCCGATCCGCACAGCTACGGTTCGGGAAATCCCGGCGCCACCAACGTTCTGCGCACGGGTAATAAGCTTGCCGCCGCCGTGACGCTGATCGGCGATGCGGGCAAGGGCGCGCTCGCGGTGGGGCTTACGGTGCTCTACACAGGCGAGGGACCGATAGCCGGGTTTGATGCGCCACTCGCGGGCGCGATGGCGTTCCTGGGCCATCTCTATCCCGCGTTTCACGGATTTCGGGGCGGGAAGGGCGTTGCCACGGCGGCCGGCGTATTGCTGGCGCTCAGCCTGTATCTTGGTCTGGGCACGCTTGCTACCTTCGGCATCATTGTATTTTTCTTTCGCATAATTTCTCTCGCATCCATCATCGCGGCAATTTTTGCCGTATTTTGGGCCTGGTCCCTGTTTGGCCTGGCGCCCATAACCCCGGTCGTAGGTGCGATCTCGCTACTGCTCATCTGGCGTCATCGCGAAAACATCCTGCGGCTCGCCAGCGGCACCGAGCCGCGTCTTGGAGGAAAGAAGACATGAAAATCCTGGTATTGGGAGCGGGCGCGGTCGGCGGTTATTTCGGCGGGAGGCTTGCGGAAGCGGGCGCGGACGTGACTTTCCTGGTGCGGCCGAAGCGCGCGGAAATGCTCGCGAAGTCCGGCCTGCGCATCTCCAGCAAGGTGGGCGGCGACGTAACCCTGACGCCCAAATGCGTGGTCGCGGCGCAAGTGAAGCCCGTCTACGACCTCGTGATTCTCACGGCCAAGGCCTACGACCTGCCGAGCGCCGTCGATGCAATCGCGCCGGCCATGGCCGGCGGCAAAGGAAACGTGCTGCCACTGCTCAACGGCATGGCGCACCTGGACATGCTGGATGCGTGCTTCACACGCGAACGCGTGCTGGGCGGCGTTGCCTATATCGGCTCGACCCTGGCGCCCGATGGCGAGATCAGGCACTTGAACGAATTCCACCGGGTGGCATTCGGCCCGCGTCACGCGGCGCAGAAATCCGTCTGCGACGCATTCGCCGCGGCCGGCGCCGGCGCCAAGGCCAGTTTCAATCTGGTGGAAAAAATCGAGCAGGCGCTGTGGGACAAATGGGTGCTGCTCGCGACCCTGGCGGGAATGACCTGCCTCATGCGCTCGCCCGTCGGCGATATCGTCGCGACGGGTTCGGGCGAGAAGATCACGCTTGCGCTGCTGGGCGAGCATGTGTCGGTTGCCCGGGCGGAAGGTTTTCCGACGCCGGACGCGGTGCTGCAGAATTACCGCGGCATACTCACAAAGCAGGGCTCGACGTTCTCCGCTTCGATGCTGCGCGACGTCGAATCCGGCGGGCAGGCCGAAGGCGATCACATCCTGGGCGCGCTACTTGCGACTGCGCGCAAGCATGGCCTCGCGACTCCGGTGCTGGAGATTGCGGCGACGCACCTGGAAGCGTATGCGGTACGAATGAAACGCGAGAAAGCTAGCTGAGCGAAGCAAGTTCCCAGCGAGGCCGGACGCCGAACGCGTGATCTGAAACCGGCGCCGTGTTCCCGGCCTGCAGGCGCAGCGCGGCAGCGAAGGCGATCATGGCGCCGTTGTCGGTACATAACTCAGGTTCGGGATAAAACACATCGAAGCCGGACTTGGCTGCGTTCGCATCGAGCGCCGCGCGCAGCTGCCTATTGGCGCCGACGCCGCCGGCGACGACGAGCTGCGTCAGGCCGGTCTGCTGCATCGCCAGCGCACACTTCGCGACCAGCACCTCGACCACGGCGTCGACGAACTCGCGCGCCAGGTCTTTCTTTTCCGGGAGCGTTTCTTTTTTCATCAGCGTCAAGACAGCGGTCTTCAGGCCGGAAAAACTGAATTCCAGATCGCCGCTGGCGATCATCGGGCGCGGCAGCTTGCAGCGCCCGGGCCTGCCAGATTCCGCGAGTTTCGAAAGTGCAGGCCCGCCCGGATAGCCCAGGCCGAGCAACTGTGCCGTCTTGTCGAAGGCCTCGCCCGCTGCGTCGTCCTGGGTCTCGCCCAGCAGTTCGTAGCGGCCCACCTGCTCAACGCGCATCAGCTGCGTGTGCCCGCCGGACACCAGCAGCGCGACGAACGGAAACTGCGGCGCGCGGGTGGAAAGCAAGGGCGACAGAAGGTGGCCTTCCAGGTGATGGATGCCGATGGCCGGTACCGCCAGCGCCAGCGCAAGGCTGCGCGCGAATGCCGCGCCGGCGAGCAGCGCGCCGGCGAGGCCCGGCCCCTCGGTATAGGCGATGGCGCCGACCTCCTTGATCGAGCGCCCGGCGCTCTCGAGTACCTGGCGGGCGAGGGGGACCAACCGCCGGGCGTGGTCCCGGGACGCGAGCTCGGGCACGACGCCCCCGTAGGCCTCGTGCATCGCGACCTGGGAATGCACAGCGTGGGCGAGCAGGCGCGCCGGCTGGGTCTCGTACAGCGCCAGGCCGGTCTCATCGCAGGAGGTCTCGATGCCGAGAATCAGCATTGGCGCGTCCAGGATCGGCATATGCCGATTGTGCCTTGGAACCCCCTGATCCTGATAGAATCTCGCCCTTTCCGGAATCCCCAGGACACAGGAACCGCATGCCGACCGTACGCATCAAGGAAAATGAGCCCTTCGAAGGTGCGATGCGCCGCTTCAAGCGCACCGTGGAGAAAACCGGCCTCCTCACCGAACTGCGCGCGCGCGAGTTCTACGAGAAGCCGACCACCGAAAGAAAGCGCAAGCTGGCCGCCGCCGTAAAGCGCCACCACAAGCGCCTGCGCAGCCAGCTGCTGCCGAAGAAGATGTACTAGGAAGTTCCACTGGATATCCTGGACGCCTCGGCCTGCTGCCGGGGCGTTTTGATTTCATGAGCCTGAAAACCCGGGTCACCGAAGACATGAAGGCCGCGATGCGGGCCAAGGACACCGCCCGCCTGGGGACAGTGCGCCTGCTGCTGGCGGCGATGAAGCAGAAGGAGGTGGACGAGCGCCTGGTTTTATCCGGCACGGAGCTCACGGATGCCGACGTGCTGGCGATCATCGACAAGATGGTCAAGCAGCGGCGCGAGTCCATCGCCCAGTATGAGAAGGCCGCCCGCAACGACCTGGCCGATGTCGAGAAAGCCGAGATCGCGGTGCTCGCGGGCTACCTGCCGCAGCAGCTGACGGAGGCGGAGGTCGCCGCGGCAATCGCAGCGGCAATCGCGGAAGCCGGCGCAGCCGGCGCCAAAGATATGGGCAAAGTCATGGGCTTGCTGAAACCCCGGCTCGCAGGCCGCACCGACATGGGCAAGGTTTCTGGACTGGTGAAGGCCAAACTGGCTGGTTGACGTTCTAGAATTCGGGACCCGCCCGTGATCCCCGAATCATTCAAGCAGGATCTCCTGAACCGCGTCGACATCGTCGAGGTGGTTTCCCGCTACGTGCGGCTGAAAAAAGGTGGCGCGAATTTCCAGGGCCTGTGCCCGTTCCATAACGAGAAGTCTCCCTCGTTCACGGTCAGCCCGGCGAAGCAGTTCTACCACTGCTTCGGCTGCGGAGCGCACGGCAACGCGATCGGCTTCCTGATGTCCTATGGCGGCATGGGCTATGTGGATGCGGTGAAGGACCTGGCCTCGTCCACTGGCATGCAGGTGCCGGAGATGCAGCCGCGCAGCGGCGAGGACGCGCGGCGCGAAGCGGAGCGCAAGGAGCAGGAGACGGGACTCGCCGCGGTGATGGAAACCGCGATGGAGTTCTACCGCGCCGAACTGAAGAAGGCGCCGCGCGCCATCGAGTACCTGAAAGGCCGCGGCCTGACCGGCGAGATCGCCGCCCGCTTTCGCATCGGCTTCGCGCCGGACGACTGGCAGGGCCTGAAGGGCGCCTTTCCCGAGTACGAGCACAAGTCGCTGGTGGAGGCGGGGCTGGTGATCGCCAACGAGGGCAAGCGCTACGACCGCTTCCGCGACCGCATCATGTTCCCGATCCTGAGTGCGCGTGGCGTGGTGATCGGCTTCGGCGGACGTGTGATGAAGGCGGAGGACACACCCAAATATCTGAATTCGCCGGAGACGCCGTTGTTCGAAAAAGGACGCGAAGTCTACGGCCTGGTGCAGGCGCGCGATGCGATGCGCGCCGCCGGCCGGGTGCTGGTGGTCGAGGGCTACATGGATGTGGTGGCGCTGGCGCAGTTCGGGGTCGGCTATTCGGTCGCGACGCTGGGCACGGCCACCACGCCGGTGCACATCTCCAAGCTCCTGCGCCTGACCGACGAGCTGGTGTTTTCCTTCGACGGCGACAAGGCGGGCCGCAAGGCGGCCTGGCGCGCGCTCGAGGTCAGCTTGCCGCTCGCCACCGACGCCAAGCCGATCCGCTTTCTTTTCCTGCCCGAGGAAGACGACCCGGACAGCTACATCCGCACGCACGGCAAGGACGCCTTCGAGCAGCTGGTGCGTGACGCGCCCACTTTGTCCGAGTTCCTGATCGCCGAGCTCCGGTCGGAGCACGACCTGAACAACGCCGAAGGGCGCGCTGGTTTTCTCACGGCGTCCAAAGCACACCTGGAAAAACTCACCGCCCCGGCGCTGCGCATGCAGCTGGTGCGGGAGTTCGCCACGCTCGGGCGCGTGTCGGTTGAGGACATGGGGCAGCTGCTCGGTTCCGGCCCTTCAAGCGCGGCCAACGTTCCCGAGTATCGCCGGCCGGCGCCGGCGAAAGTTCAGGCCCGCGCCGCCCAGTCGCATGAATGGAAATTGCTCGCGTATGTCACGGCGTTTCCGGGTGTGGCCACCGAAATCGATTTCTCCGCCATAGATTCCGGGACCGAAGAAGGCCAGGTGCTGGCGGAAGTCGCGAAGTGGTGCCGGACGGACGCCGCGGCGGCAAAAAGCGCGGATGCGATGCTGATCGAGCGGTTCCAGGAAGAGCCTTACGCCGATTTTCTCTTCCGTGCGCAGGCCTATGCCTTGGAACTCAAGCTCACGAGGGCGGAGGTCCGGGACCATGTGGTGCAGGAGCTTCGAAAACTCGACATCAGGCGTAAGAAGCAGGAGCGGGACGATCTGCTGGATAGGCTCCAGAAGGGGGCTCTCACCAAGGATGAGCATGTCAGGTACGGCATGATGATTGCAGAGATAAAGCAACTCGAACAAAAGCTTGCGTCCGACGGTCAAACCTAGGACTTGGCGCGCTGCATAGGGTAGAATCGCGCCCTTTTTCCGCTCCGGCATTTGCGGGGCGCTCATGAGGCAAGAATGGCCAAGCCCAAGCGCAAATCGAAACTTTCCAAAGTCACCAAGGCCAAGAAGAAAGTCATTAAAAACAAGGTTTTGAAGAAAAAACTGGCGCCCAAGGCGCGTCCGGCGGCGAAGAAAGTCAAGGCCGCCAAGAAACCGCTCAAAAAGCTCATAGCAAAGAAACCCGTTGCGCACACGAAGGTGCCGCCTGCCAAAGGCGCGCCCAAGGTCGACGCAAAGAAGGGCAAGGCCGCGCTCAAGACGACCGCCAAACAGGCGTTGGAACTGCTCGAAGCCAACGTCGCGGCGGCGAAATCCAAGCTCAAGGGGCGCCCGGGGCGCAAAGGCAAGAAGGACGCCTGGCTGATTCCGCCGGAGCTGCCCAAGGAAGACGCCGAGACGCGCCGCACGCGCCTGAAGAACCTGATCAAGCTCGGCAAGGACCGCGGCTTCCTCACCTACTCGGAGATCAACGACCACCTGCCCGATGACCTGGTCGACGCCGAGCAGATCGAAGCCATCATCTCGACCTTCGGCGACATGGGCATCCAGG
>JBDTRO010000236.1:0-16042 GCA_039931635.1 Betaproteobacteria bacterium
GGGCCGGTGGCCGTGCGCGTCCAGCTGTGGGCCCTTGCCGGCCAGGTAGAGCAGGTTGCCGGTGCGCACCGCATTGACGTAGTTGGCGACCGGCGAGGACACCGGGTTGAGCGTGATGCCAAGCTGTGTCAATTTTTGTTCAGGATTCATAAAAAATTTAAAATAAAGAAAAAGAATCAGGGCAAAGGAACCACTTTGCCGGGATTCATCAGGCCTTCCGGGTCGAAGACTTTCTTGATGTCGCGCATCAGGTCCATCATGTCGTCGCCCAGTTCCATGCGCATCGAGCCCATCTTGCCCATGCCCACGCCGTGCTCGCCGGTGCAGGTGCCTTCCATCTTGAGGGCGCGTTCGATCAGCCGCTGGTTGAACTGCTTGGCGATCTCGGTCTGCTCGGGCCGGTCCGGGTCCACCATCAGCATGAGGTGGAAGTTGCCGTCGCCGATGTGCCCCAGCAGCGGCACCGGGTTGATGTAGTCCTTCACGTCGACCATGGTCTCGGCCACGCATTCCGCGAGGCGCGAAATCGGCACGCATACGTCGGTGGACACGGCGCGCACGCCGGGCTTGATCTGCAGGCAAGCGAAGTAGGCGTCGTGGCGCGCCTGCCAGAGCGCGGTGCGCTCCTCGGGCTTGGTCGCCCAGACGAAATCCATGCCGCCGTTTTCCTTGGCGATCGCCTGCACCATCTCGGCCTGTTCCACCACGGATGTTTTCGTCCCATGAAATTCAAAAAATACGGTAGGGGCGACGCGATAGCTCGTTTTCTTGTATTTGTTGATGGCGTCCACCGTCTTTTCGCAGACGATGTCGCAGCGCGCGATCGGCACGCCAGCCTGGATGGTCTGGATCACGGTGTTGGTGCAACCGTCCACCGATTCGAAGGCGCAGACCGCCGCCGACATGGCTTCCTGCACGGGGTAGAGGCGCACCGTCACCTCGGTGATGATGCCCAGCGTCCCCTCGGAGCCGACAAAGAGGCGCGTCAGGTCGTAGCCCGCCGCGGACTTCTTGGCGCGGCGCGAAGTCTGGATCACGCGCCCGTCGGCGAGCACCACCTTGAGCGACAGCACGTTCTCGCGCATGGTGCCGTAGCGCACCGCGTTGGTACCGGAGGCGCGCGTCGCCGCCATGCCGCCCAGCGTCGCATCCGCGCCCGGGTCCACCGGGAAGAACAGGCCCGTGTGCTTGATGTGTTCGTTCAGTTGCTTGCGCGTCACGCCCGCCTGCACCACCGCGTCCAGGTCGGACTCGTGGATGTTCAGGACCTTGTTCATCTGCGACAGGTCGATGCACACGCCGCCCTGCACCGCAAGGATATGGCCCTCGAGCGAGGTGCCGACGCCGTAGGGAATCATCGGCACGCGGTGGCTGCGGCAGATGTTGACGATGTCCCGGACTTCTTCCGTGGTCCTTGCGAAGACCACAACGTCGGGAAGCGCGTAGGGGAAGTAGGACTCGTCCTTGCCGTGGTGCTCGCGCACCGCATGCGAGGTGGAGACGCGGTCACCGAGCAGGGCCTGCAGCTCCGGCACGACCGACTGATCGAATTCGCGGGCTTTATTCATGGCGTCATTTTAGCTTTATCTCGGCCTCGAAAGGCACTTTCAGCCCGAGCGACGGAATCTCCAGCGTCACTTTCGCCATGAAGGTTTCATCGCCGCGAAGGCGCTGCGATCCGGGTTTTCCTTCAAGCGCCTTTTGCACCGCCTGCTCGATCTCGCGCTGCGAGCCGACGCCCACCATTTTCAGGAACTTGCGGATGCTGAGATTGAATGTTTCCTGATCCACGCTACCTCCCGTTGAGTATCCGTTGCGCCAGTTCTTTCCCCAGCTCGACGCCCCACTGGTCGAAGCTGTTGATGTTCCAGAGGACGCCCTGCGCGAACACCTTGTGCTCGTAGAGCGCGACCAGGCGGCCGAGGTCGCGCGGCGTGAAACTCCTGAAGGTCAGGATACTCGAGGGCCGGTTGCCCGGCTGCCTGCGGTGCGGCGGCAGCGCCTCGTCGTTGGATCCATAGGCCAGGGCATCCGCCTGGGCATGCACGTTGGCCGAGAGCGTTTCGTTCACAGAGCAGTCGATGAAATCCGCCGCCACCGGCTGCGTTCCCTGGTGCAGCAGCTGCATGAACGCATGCTGCGCGGGCGTGCCTTCGGCGCCGAAAATCACCGGGCAGGTCGCGTAGGCGACCGGCCGGCCTTCGCGGTCCACGCTCTTGCCGTTCGATTCCATCTCCAGCTGCTGCAGGTAGGCGGGCAGCTGGCGCAGGCGGTGCGCGTAGGGCAGCACCGCGTGCGCGTGAATACCGTGGAAATTCACGTTCCACAGGCCCAGCAGCGCCATCAGCGCCGGGACATTGCTCTCTGCCGGCTCCCGCTGGAAATGCTCGTCCATGTCGCGCGCGCCGGCGAGGAACTCGCCGAAGGCCGCGCCGCCGATCGCCAGCAGGCCGGCGAAGCCGGCCGCGGACCAGACCGAATAGCGGCCGCCCACGGATTCGGGCAGCGCAAGGATCTCGCGCGCGCCGAATTGCGCGGCAGCTTTCGGATTTGCCGTTATTGCGATCAGGTTATCAAAGCCGAGACGGCGAGCAGTGGCGGCATTCGAAATCGTTTCCTGCGTCGAAAATGTTTTCGAGACGGCGACAATCAAGGTTGCCTCCGGAGCGGCGCCGGCCAGGGCGCGCTCCAGTTCGAGCGGATCGATGTTCGCGACGAAGCGCACGTCCAGCGCACCGTCGCCGAACGCGTCGGCCAGCATGCGCGCGCCGAGGTCGGAGCCGCCGGTGCCGAGGTTGACGATGCGGCGGTATTGTTTTTTTTCTCGAATCGAATTCGAAAGAAAAAGCATTCTTGCCAGGTTCAACTTCACATCTTCAGGCGCGCTATCGCCAGAGCGCAGTGCGGCATGCGTGGCGGCGCGGTCTTCGGTGCCGTTTATTTTTTCACCGGCGAAAAGGGCCGCCCGCCATTCGCTAAAGCCGCGCTCGGCGGCGAGCTGCGCGAGCAGGCGCAGCGCGAGCGCGCCCGCGCGCTGGCGCGAGTAATCCAGCCGCACGCCGGGCGCCTCGGCGATCATCTGCCGGCCGCGCGCGGGATCGCCCGCCTGCAGCTCGGCGAGCTGCGCGGCCCGCCAGCTGCCGGCGTGCGCCTCGAGCTTCTTCCATGCGGCGCAGGCGGTGGGTGGGGTGGTGTTCATCCGGCGGGGTCAACCCCCATAACGATACAGGCGATAGCGCTCGCCCCGGTCGCCGGGCCTGCCGACGTCGGCCAGCTTGTGCCAGCCCGGCCCCGGCGTGGTTTCGCGGCGCGGATGGCCCTGCACGATGATGAAACGGCACTTCGGGGTGCCGGCCTTGCTGGCCGGCTGCAGCGATTCGGTGCGGATGCCGGCATGAAAGCTGAGGGCGGCGCGCTGCGGCGTCGCGAGTTCGATCGCGGCGATGCAACCGGAGGCGGCGGGCAACGTCGATTTCAGCTGCAGCGCGACGCCGGCGTAGCTCTTCAGGTGATCGGCCCAGGGCAGCCAGAGCGTGGCAAAGGTTCCCCAGAGCAGCGCCACGCCTGCCGCCCAGCGCAGCACGCCGCGCGTGGGCGAGGGCGCGGTGAAGAACGCGAGGTAGAGCCAGGCCAGCGCCAGCGCGAGCCCGGCGCAAAAGGGCAGCGGTTCGAATTGCGGGAAAAAGCCCGGCGCGGTCTTGGCGAAATTGTTGGCGATCTTCGGCGGCAGGCCGGTCATCATCGCGATGTAGCCCAGCCAGATCAGGGCGGCGAAGAACGAGAATGTCATGGCGCCGAACCAGTCGAGCAGGTTGGCCGCGCTGCGCCGCAGCCGCGCCACGCCGTGCGCGCCCAGCAGCGCGAGGGGCGCGAGCAGGGCGATGGTATTGATGTCCTGCTGAGGCCCCAGCCAGGCGATCGCGGGCAGCGTGAGCACCACGGCGGCGAGCGGCACGAAAACCCGCGGCGTGCGCCATTCGCGCCGCAGGGTCCACCCCGACCAGACCGCGAGCGGCCAGGCCGGCCAGGCGAACCAGCTCGCCGTGACGACGTAGTAGCGCAGGTTCTCGACGAAGCCGCCGTGCGCATGCGTGGCGCCCAGCCACCACGCCTGCGCGAGCTCGAGCGCGCGCAGGTACAGCGCCAGCGGCCAGGAAACGGCGAGCACGACGAAAGCGAGCGCCGCTGCGCCGAGAAAACGCGGCGCGCGCGCATCGCGCCACTCGCCGCAGGCGAGGTGCGCGAGCAATGCGGTCGCGCCCAGCACCGCCGGCACCAGCGGTCCGTTCGCGAGGAACGCCAGCCCGAGAGCCGCGCCGAACGCGAAACCGGTGCCCGCCTTCTTCCGGTTGGATTGCATCAGGAAGGCGAGTCCCGCGCAGCCCGCCGCCAGCGAGGCGAGGTCGGGCACCGCTTCGTGGGCGTGCACGAACAGGCCGATCGAGCCCATCAGCAGCAGCGCGGCGCTCGCGCCCGTGGGCCGGCCTTCGCCCTGCGGCGACGAATGCCGGGCCGCCAGGTAGAGAAACCACAGCGCGGCCATCATCAGCAGTCCGCTCGCGACGCGCACCGCGTTGTGAAAGCCGAGCGCCCAGCCCAGGGCCTTGGCGAAGGCGAGGGCGAGCCAGTGGTAGAGCGGGGGATCTTCCAGCCAGGGGTCGCCCGCCACGCGCGGCACGGTCCAGTCGCCCGAGAGGTGCATCTGGTGCACGATCTCGATCGTGATGACGTCGAAGGCGCGCCAGGGGTCGTGCCCGACCAGGCCCGGCGCGACGAACGCGAGGGCGAGGACGATCAGGACGGCGTGCGACGGGGGGAGCTGCAGGCGGGAGAACTGCAGGGGCAGCATCCCCCGAACCTATCAGGTCAGGCGGGCGTTTTCTTGCTGTAGCGGCGCTTGAACTTCTCGACCCGGCCGGCGGTGTCCATGATCTTCTGCTTGCCGGTGTAGTGCGGGTGCGACTCGGACGAAATCTCGACCTTGATCACCGGGTATTCCTTGCCATCGGTCCACTTCATCGTGTCGCGGCCCTTGGTGTCGATCGAGGCGCGCGTGAGGAAGGAATGGTTGGCGGCGGTGTCGTGGAAAATCACGGCCTGATAGTGCGGATGGATGCCTGGTTTCATGATCGCTGTTCGCTGAAAAGTGCGTGATTATACATAGAAATCAACCCCTTCGCATGGATTCGAAGAACTCCGAATTCTGCTTGGTGGCTTTGACTTTATCGATCAGGAACTCGGCCGCTTCCAGTTCGTCCATCGGGTAGAGGAGCTTCCTGAGCACCCAGATCTTCTGCAGCAGCTCGCGCGGGATCAGCAGCTCTTCGCGCCGCGTGCCGGAGCGGTTTACGTTGATCGCGGGGAAGATGCGCTTTTCGTGCATGCGCCGGTCGAGGTGGATTTCCAGGTTGCCGGTGCCCTTGAATTCCTCGTAGATCACGTCATCCATGCGGCTGCCGGTATCGATGAGGGCAGTCGCAATGATGGTGAGCGAGCCGCCTTCCTCGACGTTGCGCGCGGCACCGAAAAAGCGTTTCGGCTTCTGCAGGGCATTGGCGTCCACGCCGCCCGTGAGCACCTTGCCCGAGGCCGGCTGCACCGCGTTGTAGGCCCGTGCAAGCCTGGTAATCGAATCCAGCAGGATGACGACGTCCTTCTTGTGCTCGACCAGGCGCTTGGCCTTCTCGATGACCATTTCGGCCACCTGCACGTGGCGCGAGGCCGGTTCGTCGAAGGTGGAGGCGACCACTTCGCCGCGCACCGAGCGCGACATTTCGGTCACTTCCTCGGGCCGCTCGTCGATCAGCAGCACGATCAACGCGACTTCAGGATGATTGGCGACGATGGCATGCGCGATGTGCTGCAGCATCACGGTCTTGCCGGCCTTGGGCGGCGAGACGATCAGGCCGCGCTGGCCTTTGCCGATGGGCGCGATGATGTCGATGATGCGGCCGGTGATGTTTTCCTCGGCCTTGATGTCGCGCTCGAGCTTGAAGGCCTTGTCCGGGTGGAGCGGCGTCAGGTTCTCGAACAGGATCTTGTGCTTGACCGCGTCGGGCGCCTCGCCGTTGACCTTGTCCACCTTGACGAGGGCAAAGTAGCGCTCGCCGTCCTTCGGCGTGCGGATTTCGCCCTCGATGGTGTCGCCGGTGTGCAGGTTGAAGCGGCGGATCTGCGAGGGGCTGACGTAGATGTCGTCGGTGCTCGCCAGGTAGGACGTGTCGGGCGAACGCAGGAAGCCAAAGCCGTCGGGCAGGACTTCCAGGGTGCCGTCGCCGAAGATGGACTCGCCCTTCTTCGCCTGGTTCTTGAGCATCGCGAAGATGAGGTCCTGCTTGCGCATCCGGTTCGCGCCGTCGATGCCGTTGGTGGTCGCGGTTTCGAGCAGTTCGGAGACGTGGAGGTTCTTGAGTTCTGAGAGTTGCATGAGATTCGCAGTGATTACGGCATGAATTGAATGGAATCCGGCCAGTGCTGCCGCCGATATTTCTTCTAGAGGAAGATGCGCTTGACCCTGCGCGGGGTTCCTGCCACTGCGCCGTCGTCCAATCCGGCGCAGCTACGGCTCAGAGAGTAGGGTTTTTAGATATTGCTGTCAAGGAACGCGGTGAGCTGGGACTTGGACAGCGCGCCCACCTTGGTGGCTTCGACGTTGCCATTCTTGAACAGCATCAGGGTCGGGATGCCGCGGATGCCGAACCTGGCCGGCGTGCTCTGGTTCTCGTCCACGTTGATCTTGGCGACCTTGAGTCGCCCGCCGTATTCCTTGGCTACCGCTTCCAGGATCGGGGCGATCGACTTGCAGGGGCCGCACCATTCGGCCCAGTAGTCCACCAGGACCGGGACTTCCGACTTCAGGACCTCGGGTTCGAAACTATCGTCCGTCACATGCTGAATACCTGAACCGCTCATGGCACCTCTTTTTTCCGGGGGGGGTAATGCAGGAGCCGCTATTATGAGGCTTGGGATGGGTGCTGTGCTAAAGTATTGATTCCAATACCCTTATAGCGACCATGGCCTACATCGTCACCGAGTCCTGCATCAAGTGCAAGTTCACGGACTGCGTGGACGTCTGCCCGGTGGATTGCTTCCGGGAGGGGCCGAACATGCTGGTCATCGACCCGGACGAATGCATCGACTGCACCCTGTGCGTCCCCGAGTGCCCGGTGGAGGCCATTTTTGCCGAGGACGACGTGCCCGACAGCCAGCAGGCGTGGATCCCCCTGAACAAGGAGCTGGCCGCCGGCTGGCAGCCGATCATCGAACGTAAACCCGCACCCCCGGACGCCGACGCATGGGCCAAGGTCAAAGAAAAAAAACACTTGCTGGAGCGCTGATTGCCCTGCTGCTGGCGGGCGCGGCCCACGGCCAGGTCAATCCGTTCAGCGTCCTCGGCCGGGTCGTCACGACCTCGATGGACGCGCGTACCAAGGCCGAGGTCACCGTAGACGCCGAGATCAGCGCCGGGGCATCCAAGCGCCTGCTGGACGACAAAAAATCGGAGTGGGCCGGCGTCACGGTGCTCGTATTCGCGCACCACGTGGTGCTGGCCGGCGCGGTCAAGACCGACGCGGTGAAAAAAAGAGTCGAGGAAATCGTCAAGCGCGACTCGCGCATCCGCTCGCTGAATAACGAACTGCTGGTGGGCGACCTTGGCAGCCTCGCGCGCGATTCGGCGCTGGAGGCGGAGATCAATGCCAAGCTCACCGCGGCGAAAGGCGTGTCCTCGGTCAACATGCGCTGGTGCGCCACCGGCGGTCAGGTCGTACTGATGGGCGTCGCGCAATCGCAATCCGAAGCCGGCCTCGCCGCCGCCACCGTGCGCGCCATCAAAGGCGTGAAAAGCCTCAAGTCCCGCCTGCGCGTGGTGCCGAAGAAGCCCTGAGCTACCAGACGGCCTTCAGCCCGCGCAGCTTGCGCAGCTCGGCGTCGGCCGTGACAAGTGGCACGCCGTATTCGACGGCAGTCGCGGCGACGAGGCGGTCGGCAGGGTCGCCGTGGCGAAACGCGTCTGATTGCGAAAGCACGGCGATTTCCGGCGTGATCGGCAGGGTGCGAATGTAGCGGGCCTGAAGCAGGTCGCTGATGAACGCGGCAGGCGCTCCGCGCGCATCGATTTTCCCCCTCGCGGCCAGCATCGCTATTTCCCACAGGCAGATGTCGCTGCACGCGAGGCTGCGCGATTCGCTGCCCTCGGCCAGGGCTTGCTTTGCCCGGCGCGAAAGCCGCCTGGGTTCCAGGACGTCAAACACCATGACCTGGGTATCGAGCGTGATCAACGCTCCGCGTCCCAGGTTTCCTTCGGCATCTTCGTGATGTCGCTGACGATGCACGCGCCGTTCTTGCGCAATTCCGCCAGCCGCTTGCGCGCCGCCTCGGCCGCGGCCTGTTGCGGCACGATGCGCGCGATGACGCGCCCGTGGACCGTGACCTCGACTTCCTCGCCGCGCTCGACGCGGGCGAGATAGGCGGGCAGGTTTTGCCGCAGTTCGGTGACTTTGACTCTGGGCATCGGGCGTCCTTTATGTACGTAAATATTGTACGTATCAAAAGACTCGGCGGCAAGGCCCAACGCAGTAAATTGGACTGCATTAGACTGCGGCTGGATGGCCCCGGTCGCGATCTCGAAGTCCCAACTATTCGAACGCCTCGCCGCCGGCCACGCGGCCGGCATCACCGTCGTCACGCCGAACCGGCGCCTGGCGGAGGTGCTGAAGGCCGAGTTCGATGCCTTCCAGGCGGCGAAGAAGCTTTCGGTCTGGGAGGACGCCGACATCCTGCCTTTCGACAGCTTCGTCGGCCGCTGCTATGAAGACGCGCTGTACGCGGAGGGCGGCGGCGAGTTGCCGGTGCTTCTCTCCGCCGCGCAATCCTGCGCATTGTGGGAAGAGGCGATCCGCGGCTCGCGCTGGAGCGGCGCGCTGCTGGACGTGCCGCAGACCGCGGCGCGCGCGATGGACGCGTGGCAGCGCGCGCAGTCCTGGGGCTTCGCCGGCGCGCTGGAGAAATTCGACGGCACCGAAAACACGCGCGCTTTCGCGGACTGGGCGAAGGCCTACCGGCGCCGGCTGAAGAAAGACCGCCTGATCGATCCGGCGCTCCTGCTGGATGCGGATTTCAAGACAAACGGACCGAAGCTGCTGGTCGCCTACGCCTTCGACAGCCTGCCGGAGCACGAGAAGGAATTTCTCGGGCGGTTCGAATGGATGACCTGCGCGCCCGGGCGGAGAAAATCCGTCGCTGGGAAAACGTCGTTCTCCTCGCCGCGGGCAGAGCTTGAGGCGGCGGCGCGCTGGGCGCGGGCGCGCCTGGAGGAAGGCAAGCAACGCATTGGCGTAGTCGTGCCGGATCTGAAGCTGCGTCGGCGCGAAACGGCGCGCGTGTTCGCCCGCGTCATGGGTTCGCCGCAGCCGTTCGAGCTTTCCATCGGCGAGCCGCTGCACAGCTATCCGGTGGTTCATTTCGCCCTGACCCTGCTGGAATTCAGTTGCCGCGAAATCAAGTTCGAGGAAGCGAGCCGCCTGATCCGCTCGCCGTTCCTGCAAGGCGCGGACAGCGAGATGGCGGCGCGCGCGCGGCTGGACGCGCAGCTGCGGCGCCAGGCGGAAGCGGACATTTCGCTGCCGAAATTGATCGGCTTGATCGATGAGAAATTGTCTTTGCGCTCGATTCTCGAATCCGTATTCAAAAAATCAAGAGAACACAAATCTCTCCCTCCGCACGACTGGGCGCAGCACTTCACGGCGCTGCTCGACGCGGCGGGCTTTCCCGGCGAGCGCGTGCCGGACTCGGCCGAATTCCAGGCGCGCGCGAAGTTCAACGGCATCCTCGGCGAGTTCGCGCGCCTGAGCCTGGTGACGCCGGGGTTCTCCGCAGCGGAGGCCTTCCGGCAATTGCGCCGGCTCTGCGCCGATTCGCTGTTCCAGCCCGAGGGTCCGGGCGCGCCGGTGCAGGTGCTGGGCCTGCTCGAATCGGCCGGCATCGAGTTCGATGCGCTCTGGGTGAGCGGGCTCACCGACGGCGCCTGGCCGCAGCGCGTGCGTCCGGATCCCTTCCTGCCGGTGCTGCTGCAAAGGAAGGCCGGCATCCCGGAAGCTTCCGCCGAGGCCTCGCTCGCGCTCGACCGGCGCCGCACCGAGGGCTGGCTGGGCGCGGCAGGGGAGGTGGTTTTCTCCTGGGCGCGGCGTGAAGAAGACCGCGAGCTCTCGCCCAGCCCGCTCATCGCCGGGGTGCCCGAGGGCGGTCCGGCGCTGCCCGTGTTCGATTCCCATCGCGATCTGATTTTTGCTTCCCGTGCCCTTGAATCCTTTGAAGATGAAAAAGCGCCCGCCGTAATTTCGGGAACCATCAAGGGCGGGACGCGCGTGCTTGCCGACCAGGCGGCCTGCCCGTTTCGCGCCTTCGCGCACATGCGTCTGGGCGCCGCAGCGCTGGACGCGCCCGAACCCGGCCTGGATGCGATGCAGCGCGGCCAGTTGCTGCATTCACTGATGGCGGGGATCTGGCACGAGCTGAAAACGAGCGGGGGTTTGGATCGGGACCTTTCTGTTGTCATTTCCAGAGCGGCGGAAATTGCAGTCAAAGAACAAAACATCGAAGGCTGCTTCGCGGAGCTGGAGAAGCAGCGGCTGATCCGCCTGGCCGGTGACTGGCTGGAACTGGAGCGCCGGCGCGCGCCGTTCGAGGTCGTCCAGATCGAGCAGAAGAAAACCATCGACATCGGCGGCCTCACGCTCTCGGTCCGCATCGACCGCATGGACAGGATGGCGGATGGCACGCACGCGGTGATCGACTACAAGACCGGCCGCGCCACGCGCAGCAGCTGGATGGGCGACCGTCCCGACGAGCCGCAATTGCCGCTATACGTCGTCAGCGCCGAGGAGGACGTCACCGCGGCGGCCTTCGCGAACCTGCGCGCGGGCGAAATGAAGTTTTCCGGCTACGCGCTGAACGGCAGGGAAATCCCGGGCGTTCAGGCGGCCAAGAACTGGCCCGGGCTGGTGGCGACCTGGCAGCGCGACCTGGAGCGGCTGGCCGCGGGCTTCGCCGCCGGCGATGCGCGCGTGGATCCGAAAAAAGGCCTCGCCACCTGCCGCAACTGCGACCTGCAGCCGCTTTGCCGCGTCCACGAACGCCTGAGCGGCCTCAAGGACGAGGAGGGCGACGAGTGAAAAAATACTCTGTCGTCCCCGCAGCTTCTTCTGTCGTCCCCGCGAAGGCGGGGACCTGGGTTTTCGACGATGGGTTCCCGCCTGCGCGGGAACGACGGAAATCAGGCAGAACCGCGCGGCTCGGGCAGATCCTTCGCGAGGAAGTTGTCCACCGCGGTGAGGACCTCCGCGATGTGCACGCGCGCGTAGGGCGTGGACTGTATCCACGCCGCGTAGAGCTCGCCCTCGGGGCGCACGAGCAGCAGCGCGGGTTCGGCGAACAGCATCGGTTCCTTCTGCCCGGTGGCCGGATTCACGCCGCGGCCCTCGGAGATGTAGAGCCCCGCGCGGCGCGCGTCCTCGACATCGAGCCGGTAGCCCACGCGCAGGTTCTTCAGGCCCCACTCGGCCACCGCCTTTTCCGCGCCTTCCTTCTTGTCGCAGGACA
Organism: Betaproteobacteria bacterium; assembly: GCA_039931635.1. GTDB lineage: Bacteria > Pseudomonadota > Gammaproteobacteria > Burkholderiales > SG8-39 > RBG-16-66-20. The sequence continues at coordinate 11,599 of JBDTRO010000236.1, forward strand.
GCGCGATCACCGACACGCCGCGCTGCTCGAACCCGGGCACCAGGCGATCCAGCTCCGCGAGCCACACGCGGCAGATCGGGCAGAAGACGCCGCGGTAAAACGCGAGCAGCGACAACTTGTCGGATTTCTCGCGCGCCAGCGCCCAGCGGCCGCCGCCTGCGAGGCGGGCGTCGATGGCGGGCATCGTGTCGCCGGGGATGACTCTCATGGTTAAGCCCATGATAGCCGACCAGGTAGAGCGCGACCGCGCGCTCGATCCTGCGCGTTCTTTCATCGTCCAGGCGCCCGCGGGCTCGGGCAAGACCACGCTGCTGGTGAGCAGATTCCTGGCGCTTTTGGCGTTATCCAAAAAGCCTGAAGAAGTTCTCGCCATCACCTTCACGAAAAAAGCCGCGGCCGAGATGCGCAAGCGCGTGCTCGAACAACTCCCCAACGCCGGCGAGATCGCGCGCCGCCTGCGCATCGAGACCATAGACGCGTTCTGCCTCTCGCTTGCGCGCCAGTTGCCGGTGCCCGCGCAGTTCGGCGTCGCGCCCGGCATCGCCGGCGATCCGGTGCCGCTCTACAAGGAAGCGGCCTGGCGCGTGGCTGCCGCGTTCGAGAATCCGGCCGTCGCGCGGCTGCTCGCGCACCTGGACAACAACATCGGCACTGCGGTCGACCTGCTCGCCAGCATGCTCGCGCGGCGCGACCAGTGGCTGCGCAAGACCGGCCTCGCGCCGACGCGGGAGGAACTGGAAGCGGCTTTTTCTTCAGAACGGGAACGGCTGCTGGAACAGGCGAGGCAGCTCGATCCTCGCTCCTCGGTTGAGTTTGCAAAGGAAGTATTGATAAAAGACGGCAACTGGAGAAAAAAGCCCAAACCAGCGCCCGCCGACATCGTCGGCAACGAGCCGCTGCGCCAGGCGCTCGACGCACTCACAAAACTTCCACCCGACAAATACGAAGACAGCCAATGGGAAGCGCTGGAAGCGATGCTCGCGCTGCTGCCGCTCGCGGCCGCCGAACTCAAGCTCGTGTTCGCCGCGCGCGGCGAGGCGGATTTCACCGAGGTCGCGCAGGGCGCGGTACGCGCGCTGGGCAGCGTGGACGACCCGAGCGAGCTGCTGCTGGCGCTGGATGCGAGGATCTCCCACATCCTGGTGGACGAATTCCAGGACACCTCCATCAGCCAGTGGGAGCTGCTCGAGCGCCTCACCGCGGGCTGGCAGCAGCAGAACGACGGCCGCACGCTGTTTGTCGTCGGCGACCCGATGCAAAGCATCTACCGCTTCCGCGAGGCCGAAGTGGGCCTCTTTCTGCGCGCGCGGCGCGAGGGCCTGCCGAACGTGAAGCTCGAGCCGCTCGCGCTGACGACCAATTTCCGCTCGCAAGCCGGCATCGTGGCTTGGGTCAACGAATCTTTCGCCCGGATTTTTCCCGCGGTCGAAAACGAAACCTCCGGCGCCGTTCCCTACTCGCCGTCCTCCGCCCACCACCCTGAACTTCCGGGTGCGGCGACGACCTGGCATGCCTGTCCCGATCCTGTCCTTGAAGCGCAAAAAGTAATCGAGCTGGTAAAGGAAAATCCGAAGGATTGCGCGCTGCTGGTGCGCAACCGCTCGGCGCTCGTCGAGATCGTGCCCGCGCTCAAGGCCGCCGGCATCCGCTTTCGCGCCATCGAAATCGACAAGCTGGGCGAGAAGCAGGTGGTGCAGGACCTCTTCGCCCTCACGCGCGCGCTCACGCACCTGGGCGACCGCGTGGCCTGGCTTGCGATTCTCCGGGCGCCCTGGGTTGGTTTTACTTTGAAAGACTTCATAAAAAACTTTGAAGGAAAAAACTCCGAGACCATTTGGGAATCCATCCAATCCGTTCCCGGCCTCGAACGTTTCCGTTCCGTGCTCGATCCCGCGCTGAAGCATCGCCTGCGCGGCACCCTGCGCGACCGCGTCGAGGGCACCTGGCTCGCACTCGGCGGCCCAGCCTGCGTCGCGGATGCGGGCGAACTCGAAGGCGCCGAAACCTATCTCGACGCGCTGGAGGAGTTGGAGCAGGCGGGCGAGGTGGACTTCGCGCGCCTGGAAGAACTGCTGGATGAACTCCACGCGCCGCCCGATCCCGCGGCCACCGAAGGCGACCTGCAGATCCTGACCATCCACAAGGCCAAGGGCCTGGAGTTCGGCACCGTCATCGTGCCCGGGCTCCAGCGCGCTCCCGGCCGCAGCGACGCGCCCCTCATGCGCTGGAAGGAACTCGCAACGCCGTCATTCCCGCAGGAACTCGCAGCGCCGTCATCCCCGCAGGAACTTGCAGCGCCGTCATCCCCGCAGGAACTTGCAGCGCCGTCGTCCCCGCGCAGGCGGGGACCCAGCCTTTTGCTTGCTCCCATAAAAGCCACAGGAGACGACAAGGAGCCCGCTTACGAATACCTCAAGAAGCTCGACCGCGAAGCCGAAGACACCGAAGCCGCGCGCCTGCTCTACGTCGCCGCGACGCGCGCCAAGCATCGCCTGCACCTGCTCGCCTGCCCGAAGAAGACCATGCCCCCGAAGCGCAGCCTGCTCGCCTGCGCCTGGCCGGTCGCGAAGGATATTTTTGAGGGTGTGGAGGTTCCCGAAATTGAAGTTAATTTCGAATCAGATCTTTCAAAGCCTTTCATCCTCAAGCGGCTCACTGCCAATTGGAAACTGCCCTCACCTCCGCCGGCCGTCGCCTGGACCGCGCCGCCCGAGGGGCGCCAGGACACGCAGATCGAGTTCTCCTGGGCGGGCGAAACCGCGCGGCACGTGGGAACCGTGGCGCATGCCTGGCTGCAGCGTATTGCGGAGGCGCAATGCAAAGGCTGGGACGACGCACGCGTCGAATCCCTTCGCCCTGCGCTGGAACGAGACCTGCGCAGCCGCGGCGTTCATCCCGCCGGCCCCGCCGCAGAACTGGTCGTCACCGCGCTGAAGAACGCTCTTTCGGATGAGCGCGGGCGTTGGCTGCTCGGACCACACCTCGTGGCGTTGAACGAGCATCGCCTGCGTTCACCGGGACGCAGCTTCCGCATTGACCGCTATATCGAAGACGACAAGGGCGGGAAGTGGGTGGTGGACTACAAGACCAGCGGGCACAAGGGCGGCGGCATCGACGCCTTCCTCGACGCCGAGCGTGAGCGCTACCAGGCGCAGCTAGACCGGTACTCAGAGGCCGTGGGCGGCGCCAGGCGCGGGCTTTACTTCCCGCTGCTGCGCGGCTGGCGCGACTGGTAGGGAAAATCGGGGTCAGAGCCCGATAGGCCACCGCAGGTGAATCACTCGCCCTGAACGAAACCGATCCGGCGCCTGGGCGCGGGCGCTGGCGGCGCCATCAGTTCCCGGATCGCGTCGAACACGACCTTGAACTGGCGATCGTATTTCGATTCCAGATCGTTCAGCCGCTTTGCCATTTCCCGGTTGTGCCCGATCAGGTCACGTAGCCGCACGAAGGCGCGCATGATTTCCACGTTGACCCGCACGGCCTGTTTGCTCTTAAGGACTGAAGAAAGCATGGCGACGCCTTGTTCGGTGAAGGCATAGGGCGCAGTACGCCGGCCGCCGCGTCCCGGAGGTGGCCTGTTTGAGGTCACAGTTTGTGACCTCAAAGCCGCAACCTCATGATCCGTAAGAGTAAAAACAAAGTCGGACGGAAACCGTTCCCGGTTCCGCTTCACGGCCTGCACGAGTGCCTTGGTCTGAACGCCGTATAGCTCCGCCAAGTCCGCGTCCAACATGACTTTCTGCCCGCGAACGCTGCGGATGCGTAGGGCCGGAGGCAGTGCGGAGGCCGACGTGGACATCCTGTACGAACGCCGCAAACCCGCCACGCGTTGACCCGTCTACGATACGACCCCATGTCCCTCAAACGCCCCAAGTGGCACCCCGGCACCCTCGTGGTTCTTGAGCATCATTCACGGATCCTCAAGGGCAATCCCCTCGGCGATCCGCACGTGCGCAAGCTCGGCGTCTGGCTGCCGCCGGGCTACGACCACGGCAAGGGCAAACGCTTCCCGGTGCTCTACGACCTCGTCGGCTTCACCGGTTCCGGCCTCGCGCACGCCAACTGGAAACCTTTCGGCGACAACGTCCCCGAGCGCGCCGCGCGCCTGATCCACGAAAAGAAAATGGGGCCCGCGATCATCGTCTTCCCCGACTGCTTCACCGCGCTCGGCGGCAACCAATACGTCAACTCCTCCGCGATCGGCAACTACGCCGACTACCTCACGCGCGAGCTCATCCCCTTCGTCGACCGCGAATTCCGCACCCTCGCCAGCCGCGACCACCGCGGCTGCTTCGGCAAATCCTCCGGCGGCTACGGCTCGATCATCCACGCCATGAAGTACCCGCAGTACTGGGGCGCCATCGCCAACCACAGCGGCGATGCCTGCTTCGACTTCGTCTACTGGCACGACTGGCCCAACACCCTGAACGAACTCGCCAAG
>JBDTRO010000237.1:0-10412 GCA_039931635.1 Betaproteobacteria bacterium
CCGCATCGCGTTCAATCCGACGCTCGCGGCGCCGTTCCTCGCGCCCGGCTATTTCCTGACACCCACGCTCGGCATGCGCTACGCGGACTATCGCCTCACGCATGTCGCGGCGGGCCAGGCGGAAAACCAGACCATATCGCTGCCGTGGTTGAGCGTCGATGGGGGCATGACCTTCGACCGTGGCGTGAACTGGTTCGGCCAGGCCCTGACGCAGACCTTCGAGCCGCGCCTGTTCTACGTCAATGCGCCGTTCCGGGACCAGAGCCGGGTTCCGCTGTTCGATACCGGTTTGCCGGATTTCAATTCCAGCCAGATATTCACAGAGAACCGTTTTTCCGGCAACGACCGGTTCGGCGATGCGAATCAGCTCACCGTGGCGGCCAGTTCACGGCTCGTAACGCCAAACGGAGAGGAGTTGCTGCGCGCCACGCTCGGGCAGCGCTACTATTTTTCCGACGAACGCGTCGGTCTGACTCCGACTTCCGTTCTGCGCACGCGCGGCCAATCCGACATACTCGCATCGCTCGGCGGCCGCCTGTCGCGGGACTTCAGCTTCGACAGTGCGATCCAGTACAATCCGCAACTCTCGCGCCCCGAGCGCTACAGCGTCGCGGCGCGCTACGCTCCGGAGATTGCCAAGGTGGTCAGCGCCAGTTACCGCTTCAACCGCGACACCAATCTCAAGCAGGTCGACATCGCCGGCCAGTGGCCGGTGGCACCCGGCTGGTATGCGATGGGCCGCTGGAACTATTCGTTGAGCGAATCGCGCCTGCTCGAGGGGATCGCGGGACTGGAGTACAACGCCGGCTGCTGGGTGTTTCGCGGTGCGTTCCAGCGCCTGCAGGCCGCGGTGCAGACCACGTCCACCGGAATCTTCTTCCAGTTGGAGTTCAACGGCTTTGGCGGCCTGGGGTCCGACGAGATCGTCCAGCTGCTCAAGCGCAGCGTTCCGGGGTATGCGATCACGAACCCTACGCAGGGCGCGCTCGTTCCTCCGAGCCTGCAACGGCGCTTGCCCTTCGAGCAGACGTTCTAGCCCGGGGCTTGCGATGCGGATACTTTGCGCGGTCCTGGTTCTGGGCATTTCCCTCGCCGCACAGGCGCAGGAAGTCCTGCGCGGCCAGGTGCCGAGCCCAAGGGCGCCCGCGGAAGACGGGCGGGTGCCGGCGCCGCGCGTGCCGCGGCAGCCCCAGCGCGTCGAGCTCGTGGACCGTATCGTCGCGATCGTCGGCCGAGAGGTGGTGACGGCCTCGGAGCTTGCCGAACGCCGCGCGCTGACCGAACGGCAGCTCCAGCGGCAGGGAACGGCGCTGCCGGAGCGCAGCATCCTGGAGCGCCAGGTACTCGAGCAGCTGATCGTCGCCAAGGCGCAGCTCCAGCTGGCGAAGGACAACGGCATCCGCGTGGAGGAGAGCCAGCTCGACCGCACGCTGGAGCGCATTGCCGAGAACAACAAGATGACGCTGTCGGAGTTCCGCCGGTTCATCGAGAAGGACGGCGTGCCGCTGGAGAAATTCCGCGACGAAGTGCGCGAGCAGATCCTGCTGCAGCGCCTGCGCGAGCGCGAGGTGGACGACCGCATCGAGGTGAGCGACAGCGAAATCGAGCAGTTCCTCGACGAATCCAAAGGCGGCGGCAGCTCGCGCAATGAATACAACCTGGTGCATGTCCTGGTGCGCCTGCCCGAGCAGGCCAGTCCGGAGCAGATCGAGCAGGCGCGCCAGAAGGCGGAGAAGGCGCGTGCCGAGTCCGCCTCAGGCGCGGATTTCGCCAAGGTCGCGGCCAGCTATTCGGATGCGCCCGATGCCCTGAAGGGCGGGAACATGGGCTGGCGCGCGGAGGACCGGCTGCCTGAAATTTTCGCTGGTGCCGTGAAGAGCCTGCGTCCCGGAGATACCAGTCCGGTGCTGCGCAGCCCGGGCGGTTTCCATGTCGTCAAGCTCGTGGAGCGGCGCGGCGCGGAGAATGAAGCGCCGGTGGAGCAGATCCATGCGCGGCACATCCTGGTGCGGACCAGCGAACTCGTGTCGGAAGCCGATGCGCGCAGGAGGCTGTCCGACCTGCGCGAGCGCATCGTCACCGGCGGTGCCGACTTCGCCGAACTGGCGCGCCTGCATTCTGCTGATGGCAGCGCCTCGCGCGGCGGCGACCTGGACTGGCTGCTGCCCGGGGACACGGTGCCCGAGTTCGAACGCGTCATGATCACGCTCAAGCCGGGCGAAATCAGCCAGCCGTTCAAATCGAACTTCGGCTGGCACCTGCTGCAGGTGATCGAGCGCCGGGCGGCCGGGTTGACGCAGGACCGCAAGCGCATGCAGGCCCGCCAGGCGCTGAAGGAACGCAAGGCCGACGATGCCTACCAGGAGTGGCTGCGCCAGCTGCGCGACCGGACCTACGTAGAGTTGCGCCTCGAAGACAGGTGAGGCTGGGAAAACGAATCCCTTGAAAACGCGTAAGCGTTTTGGCCAGCATTTCCTGCACGACCCTGGAGTCCTGAAGCGCATCGTCGAGGCTATCGCGCCGGCGAACACCGATCCCGTCGTGGAGATCGGCCCCGGCGAAGGCGCGCTCACCCGTCCGCTGCTCGCGCGCATCGGGCACCTCACCGCCATAGAGATCGACCGCGACCTGGCGGCGCGCCTGTCGGATGAATTTCCGGCAAGCCGCCTGACGATGATCGTCGCCGACGTTCTCGAGCACGACTTTTCGACTCTCCCTGCGGGCGCGCGCATTGTCGGCAACCTGCCCTACAACATCTCGACGCCGATCCTGTTCCACCTCGCGCGGTACGCGGACCGCGTGCGCGACATGCATTTCATGCTGCAGCTCGAGGTGGTTCAACGGATGGTGGCGAAGCACTCCACGCCGGAGTACGGCCGCCTGTCGGTGATGCTGCAGACGCGCTTCACGATGCACAAGCTCTTCAAGGTCGCCCCCGGTGCCTTCCGGCCGCCGCCCAAGGTGGATTCCGCGGTGGTGCGTCTCGTCCCGATCACGGAACAACCGGACTGGGATCAGGCAATGCTGGAAAAAATCGTTCGCGAAGCCTTCAGTGCACGGCGCAAGACGCTGCGCAATGCGCTGCCACTTGAACCGGAGGACTACGAGGAGCTGCGCATCGATCCGAATCTCAGGCCGGAAAATCTTTCGCCGGCGGACTACCTGCGCATCACGCGCCGGGTTTGCGCTCGATGAATTCGATCTTGTAGCCGTCGGGATCGGCGACGAACGCGATCACCGTCGTGCCGCCCTTGACCGGGCCGGCTTCGCGCGTGACGGTGCCACCCTTGGTGCGCACGGCCTCGCAGGCTTTCGCGGCGTCTGGAATTTCGATCGCGATGTGGCCGAAACCCGCGCCCAGGTCGTACTTGTCGGTGCCGTAGTTATAGGTAAGTTCCAGCACCGCGTTGCGGTCCTCGCCGCCGTAGCCGACGAAGGCGAGCGAATACTTCTGGTCCGGTCGGTCGGTGGTGCGCAGGAGCTTCATGCCGAGCACTTCGGTGTAGAACTTGACCGAGCGGTCGAGATTGCCGACGCGGAGCATGGTGTGCAGGATTCGCATTTTTTCTTCCTCAGATTCTCGGGATGGTGGCGGCGTCGCGTTCGATGCGTTCGCGCGCCTCCTGCCAGTGAGGATACAGCCATTCCACCAGCGCCCAGAAGCGCTCCGAATGGTTCAGCTCCACCAGATGCGCGACTTCGTGGGCGACAACGTAGTCGGCCAGTTCCGGATCGAGATGCACCAGCCGCCAGGACAGGCGGATGCGGCCGCTCGCCATGCACACGCCCCATTGGGTGCGCGCGTTGGAGAGCTTGAGCGGCGGCGGCGGCAGGCTGACGCGCGCCGCATAGTGCGCCACGCGCGGCGCCAGCGCGTCCAGCGCGCGGGCTTTCAGCCATTTCAGCAGCAGGTCACGCACCGCGCCCCTGCGATGCGGCTCGGGGACGCTGATCTGCAATTCGCTTCCGACGAGACTCACGGCGCGTTTAGATTGTGATATGGCAAGCGTCACCGCCTGACCGTGCAGCGGCAGAGTCTCGCCGCTTTCGCCGAACAGGGTGGCCGGCTTGCCCGCGAGCGCGCGCCGGTCGAGCTTGTCCAGAATCCAGTGCGCTTTTTCGTGCAGGAAGCCCTCGATCTCGCGCCAGGGCGTGCGCAGCGGCGCGGCCACCGAGAGCCCGTGTTCGCTTACCTTGATGCCGATGGTGCGCCGGTGCCGGCGCTCGAAGCGGAACTCGACCGCGCGTCCGGCGAGCAGCGCATGGCGCGTCGGCGCCGCGTCCGCCGGCGGTGGCTCGTCGAACAGCGTCAGCTGTCCAGGGTCTTTTGCTGCGTCTCGATCCACTTTTCCGCCATCGCGTTGATCGTCTCCGGGGCGCGCCCCGCGCTCTCGATCGGCGGGCCTATGCGCACCTTCACCTCGCCCGGGTACTTGAGAAAGGAGTTGCGCGGCCAGACCCGCCCCGCATTGTGCGCCACCGGCACCACCAGCGCACCGGCGTGCGCCGCGAGCCAGGCGCCACCGGGCCGGTATTTGCGCGTCTTGCCCGGCGCGACACGGGTGCCTTCCGGAAATACCACGATCCAGAAGCCCTGTTCCAGCCGTTCCTTGCCGCGGCGCGCCATGCGCCGCAGCGAGGCCATGCCACGGCCGCGGTTGATCGCGATCGGGCTCATCAGCGCCAGGCCCCAGCCGAAGAAGGGAATCCACAGCAGCTCGCGCTTGAGCACGTGCACCTGCGGCGGGAAAATTTCAGTGAAGGCGAGCGTTTCCCACGCCGACTGGTGCTTGGACAGGATCACCGCCGGTCGCGCCGGCAGGTGTTCGCGCCCTTCGACGGTCCAGCGGACGCCGCATATCACGCGCAGGCAGTGGAGCATGAGCCGCGACCAGCCCGAGATGACGCGGTAGCGCACCAGCCGCGGCAGCGGCGCGCTGGCGATCGCGAGGAGGGTGTAGGGCGGGGTGAAAATCAGTAGCGCGAGCCAGAACAGGGCCGAGCGCAGGAAAATCATGGAGCGAGCCGCGCCGCGATCGCGGCCAGGTCCGCGGCAATTTCGGTGCCGCGCGGCAGGCCGCCCGCGTCGCGCGCCTTGCGGCCCTTGCCAGTGAGCACCAGGTACGGTTGCGCACCCACCGCGGCGGCGGCCTCGACGTCGCGCAGCGAGTCGCCGATCATCGGCACGCCCTTGAGATCCACGTCGAAACGCGAGCCAATTTCGCGCAGCAGGCCCGGCTTGGGCTTGCGGCACGCGCAGTGCGAGTCCGCAGCGTGCGGGCAAAAGAAGACCGCGTCGATCCTGCCGCCGGCCTGGCCCACCGCGCGGTGCATCTCCGCGTGGATCGCATTCAGCGTCGACATGTCGAACAGGCCGCGCGCGATGCCCGACTGGTTGGTCGCCACCACGATGCGCCAGCCGCCCTGCGTCAGCCGCGCGATCGCCTCCAGGCTGCCCGGAATCGGCTTCCATTCCAGCGGCGACTTGATGTACTGGTCGCTGTCCTGGTTGATGGTGCCGTCGCGGTCGAGGATCACAAGTTTCATGCCGCGAGCTTCGAGAGGTCGGCGACGCGATTCATGGCTTGGCGCAGGTCGCGCAGCAGGGCAAGCCGGTTGCGCCGGACTTTTTCGTCATCAACCATCACCATGACTTTTTCGAAAAACGTATCGACGGGAACCTTGAGCACCGCAAAGCACTTCAGGTAGGCTGTGTAGTCGCCTTTTTCATAGAGGGGTTTCGCTTTTTCTGCAGCGGCGCGAACCGCTTCGTGCAACACGCGCTCGGCGGGATCGGTAAGCGCGCCCAAGTCGGCGTTGACGGGCGTTTCGCCTTTTGCCTCCGCCTGCTTGAGGATGTTGACGATCCGCTTGTTCGCGGCGGCGAGACTCTCTGCTTCTGGAAGGGCCTGAAACGCCTTTACGGCGTCCAATTGCTGAAGCACGACACTCAGGCTCGTCGGATTGTTGCCAAGTACTGAATCGATCTGATGCGTGGAGTACCCCAAGTCTTTCAAATAGCTCGTAAATCTCTCGTAAACGAACTGCTGCAACTCAAGCGGTGCCTGGTTCTCGAAGGGCTCGAAGGCAGCTTCCGACAGCTTGTACAGGGAGAGAGGAAGCTTGTTTTCCACAAGGATGCGAACCACGCCGAGCGCGGCGCGGCGCAGGCCGAACGGATCCTTATCGCCGGTGGGCTGCTGGCCAATGCTGAACAGGCCCGCGATGGCGTCGAGCTTGTCCGCCAGCGCCACGGCATAGGCGACCGGTCCTGCGGGCAGCGTATCGCCGGCGAAGCGCGGACGGTAATGCGCCTCGATCGCGTCGGCCACGATCTCCGACTCCTTGTCGTGCAGCGCGTAGTAGCGCCCCATGATGCCCTGCAGTTCCGGGAATTCGCCCACCATGCCGGTGAGCAGGTCCGCCTTGGCGAGTTCGGCGGCGCGCTCGGCCTGCAGCGCATCCGCGCCAAGGACGCGCGCGATCTTCCCGGCGAGGAGCTTGACGCGCTGCACGCGATCGAGCTGGCTGCCGAGCTTGTTGTGATAGACGACCTTTGCCAGGAGCGGAATGCGCTCTTCCAGCCGCTGCTTGCGGTCCTGGTCATAGAAGAAGCGCGCATCCTCCAGGCGGGGCCGCACCACGCGCTGGTTGCCGCCGATGATGTGGCGCGGGTCGGCGACCTGCATGTTCGACACGATCAGGAATTTCCCGGTCAGCTTGCCCGCGGCGTCGAGCAGCGGAAAGTATTTCTGGTTCTGCCGCATGGTGAGGATCAGGCACTCCTGCGGCACTTCAAGGAACACCTTGTCGAACTCGCCCACATAGACGCTCGGGTGCTCAACGAGAGCCGCCACTTCATCGAGCAGCGGCTGGTATTCACCCAGCCCCGCACCGTGGCGATGCGCTTGCGCGATCAGCTGCTTGTCGATTTCCGATCTTCTCTTCGAAAAATCCGCGATCACCATGCCTTCGCCGAGGAGCGTGGCCTCATAGGCGTCCGCATTGGCGAGTTTGATTGCGCTGTTGCCCATGAAACGGTGGCCGCGGGTGAGCTGGCCTGATTTCATGCCAAGCACCGTCCCCGGAACCCGGTGCGCTCCGTGGAGCATTACGAGGCCATGCACCGGACGCACGAATTCCGCATCACCAGTTCCCCAGCGCATAATCTTCGCCACCGGCAGGCGTTTCAGAGATTCTTCCACTTTTAATTCGAGATTGGTGTCGAGTCGACCACCCTTGGCGAGGTCGACATGAGCAAACACTTCCTGCTTGCCGTCATTTACGCGGACCAACTGATCGACGGCCACCCCTCTCTTGTTGGCGAAGCCAAGAAGTGCTTTCGTGGCGTTTCCCGAGGCGTCCAGCCCGGACTTGACCGCGGGCCCCTTGACGACAACTTCAAAGTCGGGCGCCACGTCCCTGACATTTGAAATGCTAACGGCAATGCGGCGCGGCGTAGCGTAAATGCTGGCCGTGCTGTCGTCCGCCAGAAAATGATCTGCCTTCAGATCGGCGTAAAGTTTCCAGCCGAATGCGTCTGCCAGTTGCTTGAGCGACTTTGGCGGCAGCTCCTCGGTGAGGAGTTCGACCAGCAGCGTTGCTTGCGTCATGCCTTGACCATCGGGAAGCCCAGCCGCTCGCGCGATTCGTAGTAGGCCTGCGCGACGGCGCGGGCGAGGGTGCGGACGCGGCCGATGTAGGCGGCGCGTTCGGTCACGGAGATGGCGCCGCGTGCGTCGAGCAGGTTGAAGGTATGCGAGGCCTTCAGGACCATTTCATATGCGGGCAGGACGCATTGCGCTTCGATTAGCCGTTTTGCTTCCTGTTCGAAGTTCTTGAACAAATCAAAAAGAAGTTCGACGTTCGACAGTTCGAAGTTGTAGCGCGACTGCTCGACTTCGTTCTGGTGGTAGACGTTGCCGTAGGTCACGCCATCGGTCCACACCAGGTCGTAGATGGAGTCCTTGCCCTGCAGGTACATGGCGAGGCGTTCCAGGCCGTAGGTGATTTCTCCGAGCACGGGTTTGCAGTCAAGGCCGCCGACCTGCTGGAAATAGGTGAACTGCGTGACTTCCATGCCGTCCAGCCAGACTTCCCAGCCGAGGCCCCAGGCGCCGAGGGTGGGCGATTCCCAGTCGTCTTCGACGAAACGGATGTCGTGCTCCTGCGGGTTGATGCCGAGACTCTTGAGCGACTCCAGGTAGAGGTCCTGGATATCCGGTGGCGAAGGCTTGAGCGCAACCTGGTACTGGTAGTAGTGCTGGAGCCTGTTCGGATTGTTGCCATAGCGGCCATCCTTGGGACGGCGCGAAGGCTGCACGTAGGCCGCGTTCCAGGGTTCCGGCCCGATGGCGCGCAGGAAGGTCGCGGTGTGGAAGGTGCCGGCGCCCATTTCCATGTCGTAGGGCTGCAGCAGCACGCAGCCGCGTTTGTCCCAGAAGTCGTTCAGGCGAAGGATGAGCTGCTGGAAGGTGAGCATCGCGCGCAAATTTTACCGGGAGCGCCCACGTAGCGCGACGAACGCGAGCGCCAGCAGGGCGGCGAGGACCGCCGGCAAGTCTCCGAAGCGCACGTAGGGCGTCGCGCCGCTGTAGCCGCGCACCTCGAACTGGATCAGTCCGCGGGAAAACTGCGGCATCTGCTGGCGCACCGAGCCGTCGGGCCAGATTGCCGCGGTGATTCCCGTATTGGCGGCGGTCAGGTAGACGCGCCCGGTCTCCAGTGCGCGCATGCGTGCGATCTGCAGGTGCTGCGCCGGCGCGAGCGAGTCGCCGAACCAGGCGACATTCGACACGTTCACCAGCAGCGTGGCCTCCGGCAGCTGGCGGATGATCTCAGCGCCGTACGCGTCCTCGTAGCAGACATTCACCGCCACGCGCTGGCCGGCGATAGCCATCGGGCGCTGGTCGATGGAGCCACGCGAGAAATCCGCGAGCGGGATGGACAGCACGCGCACGATCCAGCCGAAGCCCGGCGGCACGAACTCGCCGAAGGGCACCAGGTGCGACTTGTCGTACGTCGCCGGTGGCGAAACGCCCATGCTGATCACGCTGTTGAGGTAGTTTCCCGCCGCATCGCGCACGGGTATTCCCAGCAACAGGTCGCCGCCGTTGCGCAATGCGGCCGCCTTGAGCCGTTGGAGAAAGCCGGGCTCGACGAGATCGAGGAAGCGTGGCACAGCCGTCTCGGGCAGCACGATCAGCCGCGCGTCACTGTCCTCCGCCAGCCGCGCGTAGGTTTCGAGCGTGCGTTCGTAGCGCGCCGGATCGAATTTCAATTCCTGCGGCACGTTGCCCTGCAGGAGCGCGACGCGCAGCGGCTCGCCCACCGGCGCCGTCCATTCGGTCGCACGCAGGGCATAGCCGGAGGCCAGCATGGCCGCCAGCATGCCGGCGGCAATCCAGCGCGTGCGGCGCACGTTGCCGGACACGGCGCACCACAGCAGGCCGGCTGCCACTGCCATCGCGAGCGTCACGGCGTACACGCCGCCCAACGGCGCGAAGCCCGAGAGCGGATCGTCGATCGCCGTGTAGCCGAGCGCAAGCCACGGAAAGCCGGTCAGGAACCAGCTGAGCGGCCACTCAATCAGCATCCATGCCGCGGGAATCAGCAGCGCAGCCCGCAGCACCGGTGGCGCCTCGCTGTCGCGCGCGATGCGCGCCTGGATCCAGCCGGCCAGCGCGGGAAAGAGCGCGAGGAACGCGCACCAGGCGAGGGTCGCCGTCGCCGCGAGCGGCAGCGGCATGCCGCCAAAGCGGTTCAGGCTGACATAGACCCAGGACGCGCCGGCTCCGTAGAGGCCGAGGCCGAAGAAAAAACCGATGCGCAGCGCGACACGTGGCGACGCTGCGCGCATCCAGAGGTGGATCAGCACCACCAGCGCGACGAGCGTGGCGGGGAAAAAATCGACCGGCGAGAAACCGAGTACCGCAGCCGCGCCCGCGAGGAACGCGTAAATCAGGGACAGACCACGTTTTCCTGACTCTTGGTATCGGAAAACGTGGTCTGTCCCTGATTTCCTCACGCCTTGGGTTTCTCGACGATCAGCGTATAGACCCGCCGGCCGTCGGCGCGCAGCACCTGGAATTTGAGCCCGGCAATGGCGAGCGTCTCGCCGCGTTTGGGCAGGCGCCCGAGGTGCGCGATCACCAGGCCGCCGACCGTGTCATGCTCCTCGTCGGAGAACTCGGTGCTGAAGGCGGCATTGAAATCGGCGATCTGCGTCAGCGCCTTGACCCGGAAGCGTCCGCCCGGCTCGGGCAGGATGTTGTCGCTCGCCTCGTCGAAGTCGTACTCGTCCTCGATGTCGCCGACGATCTGCTCCAGCACGTCCTCGATCGTCACCAGGCCCGCGACGCCGCCGTACTCGTCCACCACGATCGCCATGTGGTTGCGGCTGGCGCGGAATT
>JBDTRO010000238.1:0-15730 GCA_039931635.1 Betaproteobacteria bacterium
GCGGGGCCGTCCCACGGCTCCATCATTGCCGCGTGATATTCGTAGAACGCGCGGCGGCTGGGATCCATCAGCGTGTGGTTCTCCCAGGCCTCGGGAATCATCATCATCACTGCGTGCGCAATGGAGTAGCCGCCCATCACGAGCAGCTCCAGCGCGTTGTCGAACGACGCCGAATCCGACTGGCCGGGGTAGATCAGGGGCCAAATCTTGGCGAGGTCATCGCCCAGCACGGGGCTGGAGATGGCTCCCTGCCGGGCGCGGATCCAGTTCACGTTGCCGCGCACCGTGTTGATCTCGCCGTTGTGGCAGATCATGCGAAACGGATGCGCCAGGTCCCACGAGGGGAAAGTGTTGGTCGAAAAACGCTGATGCACCAGGGCAAGCGCCGACTCGACACGCGGATCCTTCAAGTCCGTGTAGTACTCGCCGACCTGGGTCGCGAGCAACATGCCCTTGTAGCAGAGCAGGCGCGCCGACATCGAAGGCACGTAGAACCCCTTGCCGTTCTCCAGCTTCAGCGCCTGGATGGCGTGGCCTGAACTCTTCCGGATGATGTAGAGCTTGCGCTCCAGCGCGTCGGTCACCGTGACGCCTGCGCCGCGCCCGACGAAAACCTGCCGGATTGCCGGCTCGAGTTTCTTGGCCGGTTCGGCGAGATCGGCGTTGTCCACCGGCACGTCCCGCCAGCCGAGCAGCACCTGGCCTTCGTCCTTGATCGCGCGTTCGATCTCGTACTCGCAGGCAGAGCGGCTTGCGGGATCACGCGGCAGGAACACCACGCCGACGCCGTACTGCCCCACTGGCGGCAGGCTCACGCCGCGTGCGGCCATCTCTTCGCGCAGAAACCGGTCCGGAATCTGGATCATCAGCCCGGCGCCATCGGAAAGCTTCGGGTCCCAGCCCACCGCGCCACGGTGGTTCAGGTTCTTCAGGATCGTGAGGCCTTGCTCGACGATCGAATGCGACTTCTTGCCTTTGATATGCGCGACGAATCCGACACCGCAGCCATCGTGTTCATTGGCTGGGTCATAGAGGCCCTGGGCCTCAGGAGGATATTCGGGGTGAAATTGCGAGATCACGTTCAAGTATATGATTTAATGTAATTTTTTATCTATTTCGCGGCGGCGCACAAAAAATCAGGGCGAACTTTGAAATATACCTGCGGAACCACAGGCTTACAAGGGTTTGCGCCGCGGAGCTGCTCTACGTCGCTGCAGCGGCAATGCTTTCGCGAACCAGGCCGGGATCGATGCCGGCACGCAAGGTCGCATGGCCCAGTCCATCGAGCAGGACGAATCGCACCCGGCCACCGGCGGCTTTCTTGTCCACCTGCATCAACTCCAGGAATCGCTCGACGGACAGCTTGGGCCCGCGTACCGGCAAGCCGGCACGCGCGATGAGCGCGGCAATCCGATCGGCGTCCTCGCGACTTAGTGTTCCGGTACGTACCGACAGCTCGGCCGCCATCACCATACCCGTCGCGACCGCTTCGCCATGCAACCACTCGCCGTAGCCGACGCCCGCCTCGATGGCATGACCGAAGGTATGGCCGAAATTCAGGATCGCCCGCAGGCCGGTCTCGCGTTCGTCGGCAGCAACCACCTGCGCCTTCAATTCGCACGAACGGCGCACGGCATGGCTCAGCGCGGCGCGCTCGCGCGCGAGGAGCTTGTCAATGTTGGCCTCCAGCCAGCCGACAAACTGCAGATCCAGAATGAAGCCGTGTTTGATCACCTCGGCGATTCCGGCGCGCAGCTCCCGGTCGGGCAATGAATCCAGCGTCGCCACGTCGGCAATCACGGCCAGCGGCTGGTGGAATGCGCCGACCATGTTTTTGCCGCGCGCATGGTTGATCGCGGTCTTGCCACCGACTGAGGAATCCACCTGCGCGAGTAGCGTCGTCGGCACCTGGATGAATGGAATCCCGCGTTGGTATACCGCCGCCGCAAACCCTGCGAGGTCGCCCACTACGCCGCCACCCAGGGCGACGATGACCGAATCGCGGCCGCAGCGCGCGGCCAGCAGGCCATCAATCACGTGGTCCAGTGTCGCCCAGGCTTTCGCCTGTTCGCCGTCCCCGATCAGGATCGAGACCACCCGGCCGCCTGCCTGCTCGAGCGCGCGTTGCATGCGCTTGAGATAGAGCGGCGCGACGACGCCGTTGGTGACGATCGCGACGCTTCGCGAGGCGACATGCGGCGCATACAACGACGCATCGTCCAGCAACCCGGCTCCAATGTGAATCGGATATGAGCGGTCGCCCAGCGTTACGCTGAGAGGCTGCATATGCCCTCCAGGCGCGTCAGGAGATCCTTCGCCAGTATCTGCACGCCCTGCTTGCCGGTATCGATCACCAGATCCGCAACTTCGCGATAGAGTGGGTCGCGCTCGGCATAGAGTTCTTCGAGCCGCTTCTGGGGGTCCGCGGTCGCAAGCAACGGCCGGTTGCGGTCGTGGCGCACGCGCTGCCAGAGATGCGGCGGACGGGCATGAAGATAGACGACGACGCCGCGCGCCGCGATCGCCCGCCGGTTGTCCTCGGCGAGTACCGCGCCGCCGCCGGTGGCAAGCACCGCACTCTGAAGCGCGCAAAGCTCTGCGATCACCTGCGTCTCCCGGGCCCGGAACCCCGCCTCGCCTTCGATTTCGAAGATTACCGGGATGCGCACGCCGCAACGGCGCTCGATCTGCTCGTCGGAATCGTAGAAACTGCGCTTCAGGCGCCGCGCGAGCAGCCGGCCCACGGTGGTCTTGCCTGCGCCCATCATGCCGACCAGGATGAGGCTGCCTTCGGGTTTCACGGCGTCATTCTACGCAGATGGAAAAATGTGCAGGCTGAAAACAAAACGGCCGGGAGGGCCCGGCCGTTCGATGCTGTTAAAAAGTTGCGTCAGCGGACGGTCAGGCGCTCGTTCACGATCCGGGGCGTGATGAACACCAGCAACTCGGTCTTGCTCGATGTATTGACCGAGTTCTTGAACAGGAAGCCGATATACGGCAGGTCGCCGAAGAACGGTATCCGGGTGGTGTCGTTCCGATCGCGCTGGTCGTAGATGCCGCCGATGACGACCGTGCCGCCGTTCTCGACCAGCACCTCGGTCTTGATGTGCTTGGTGGTGATCGCGATGCCTGACGGCGTCGTCGCTCCCGGTTCGTCCTTGTTCACATCGAGCGTCATGATGATGTTGCCGTCGGGCGTGATCTGCGGTTTCACCTTGAGCGAGAGATTCGCCTTGCGGAAGGCGATGCTTGTGGCACCCGACGATGTCGCCTGCTGGAACGGAATCTCCGTACCTTGCTCGATGACCGCCTCGACCTGGTCGGCCGTCAGCACGCGCGGGCTCGAAATCGTCTTGCCCTTGCCATCGGCTTCGAGCGCAGATATCTCCATGTTGAGGAACTGGGTCAGCGCCTTGTTGAACAGGATGAAGGAGAAATTCCCGGCGCCGAAGATATTCAGACCGGCTGCTGGCAGATTCACGCCAAGGCTGTCCGGGATGAAGACCGGGGTTCCGCCCTGGGGTGCACCGGTACCGCCAACGTTTCCGCCAGCGTGTCCACCGACATCCCCAAGGCCGCCGCCGAATGCGTAGCGCAACCCGGAGTTGCGTCCTCCCACCCCGTTGTTGCCGCCCAGATCGTGATAGCCGAGCCGTGCGCCGAGGTTCCTGTTGAACAGTTCGGAAGCCTCGACGATTCGCGCCTCGATCATCACCTGCCGTACCGCAACGTCAATGCGCGCGATGAGCTTCCTGACTTCCTCAAGGCGGCTCGGCGTGTCCTGCACGAACAGCGTGTTGGTGCGGGCGTCGACGACGGCGCTGCCGCGCTTGGAAAGCATCCTCTGCGCCGGGTCGGCGAGCAGCTTCTGCACGTCCGCCGCCTTCTGGTAGTTCATCTGGAACGCTTCGGTGCGCGTCTGCTCGAGTTCGTTGATCTGCGACTGCGCTTCCAGCGCGAGTTTCTCGCGCGTCGCGAGTTCATCGCGCGGCGCGATCCAGATCACGTTGCCGGACTTGCGCATGTCCAGGCCGCGCGTCTGCAGAATGATGTCGAGCGCCTGATCCCAGGGTACGTCTTTAAGCCGCAGTGTGATATTGCCGCCGACCGTGTCGCTGGTAATGATATTGAGGTCGGTGAAATCCGCGATCACGTTCAGGACCGCGCGCACTTCGACGTTCTGGAAGTTGAGCGAGAGCTTTTCGCCCGCGTACCGGCCGCGCTGCGAGAGTTTCGCGGGGTCGGCCGCCACGGCTTTCACTTCGACGACGAACTGTGTGTCGGACTGGTAGGCGTTGTGCTCCCACTGGCCTTTCGCCTCGATCACCATGCGCACGTTCTCGCCCTGCTGGAACGCACTTACCGTCTGCACCGGTGTGGCGAAATCCACCACGTCGAGCCTGCGACGCATGTTTTCAGGCAGCGTGGTCTTGAGGAACTCGATCACGATGTTCTGGCCCTGCTGCCGGATATCGATTCCGGTGGAGGTGTCCGTCAGGTCGATCAGAATCCGGCCTTCGCCGGCATTGCCGCGGCGGAAGTCCACATCGCGTATTGCGTGCCTGGAGTCCGCCTTGCCTTCGGCGAAGTTCGACACCTGGCCGGCGGCAGCGCCTGTGGGCGCGGTGGCGGCCGAGGACAGGGTCACCACGATGCTCTTGCCGTCGACCGCGACCTCATGGGCCACCGAGCGGCGCAGGTTGAGCACCAGGCGCGTGCGGTCGGTGCCCTGCACCATGTTCATGCTCCGCAGTTCGCCCTGGCCAACTTCCTGCGCATTGCGGCCGAGCGCATTGCTGGTGCCGGCAAAATCGAACACGATCCGCGCTGGATTGGCTACCGTGAAGCTGGGCGGAGCGCTTTTCAACGGCTCCTTGGTAGTGATCCGTACGACCACGTTGCCGCCTTGCTGGGCCACGTCGAAGGACTCGATGCTGTTCGCCTGGGCGAACACGGCTCCCGTCCAGGCAAGACCTGCAACAAGCACGACGTACAGTTTTGCCAATCGTTTGAGCATGTTCATCTCCTGCCTTCCTGCATTTGCAGCGAAGTGCTGCGCTCCACCCAATCCCCGCCGCTGTCCTGGACCACTTCCTTGAGGCTGATCTGGCCCTCTTCAATGCCCAGGATCACGCCGAAGTTCTGGCCCATGTAATTGCCCTTTTTCACGCGGAAAAGGTTGGTGCCGGCCCTGACCAGCGCGTACATGTCCTGGCTCTGGCTGAGGGTGCCCACCATCTGTATCGACTCGAGCGGAAATGCCTCCAGCGGTTCCTTGGGACGGTTGAGATCCGGCTGGACGCCACCGCCGCCGCCAGTGGAGGCCTGCGCCACCACGATACGGCCGGGAACAAACGGATCGAGCATGCTCTCGCCCTTGTAGGGCACCGGCTCGTAGGACTTCACCTGCGGCAAGGGATTGACCTTGCCGCGCAGGTCCTTGGTCATTGCCGTGAGTTCCTGCCGGAGTTCGCTTTGCTCTTCGCCGCCACAGGCTGCGAGCAGCGCGATTCCCGCCACAGCGAATACCGCCCGCGCGCCGGCAGCCAACCGGATAGCGTTCGTCGTTTTCATGTCATCCCCCCGGCGCGCCATGTCCGCCCGTCGCTGCCTTCTTCGGAGCGGCCGGCGGCGCTTTCTTCGCGGCCGCGGCCTTGCGCTGCGCCGAGACTTCCTCCTCATCGAGGTAGCGGAATGTCCGCGCGGTCACTTCCATCGCCAGGTTGCCGTCCTTGCCCGCTTCGATCGAGACGTCGTTCAGGGTCACGATGCGCGGCAACTGCCCCACGTCGGCGGCAAACGCGCCCATGTCGTGGTAAGTGCCGATCACTTTCACCTTGATCGGCAATTCGGAATAGAACTCCTTCGCCGACTCGGTGGCATCCGGCTTGAACAGCTCGAACTGAAGGCCGCGCGAGAGGCCGGACTGGTTGATGTCCACCAGCAGCGCATCCATCTGCGACTTGTTGGGCAATTGCTTCAGCAGGGCGCCGAACTGCGTGTCGATTTCCCTCAGCTGCTGCTTGTGCAGGTCGAGGTTGATTGCCTGCGTCTTCTTCGCGAGGTAGTCCTTCTTAAGAGTTTCTTCTTGCGCGAGGCCTTGCTCGAGCTCGTCGATCTGCCCCTGCCAGACAAGGAAATAACCGGCGACCGGGATCAGCACCAGTATGGCGATCAGCACGACGATCTTGGGCGCGATCGTCCAGGTGCCCGGATCCTTCCAGTTGGTGTGCTTGAAGTCCTCTGCGATCTGATTGAAATTGATCGCCATGGGCTATTCCTTTTTCGCCGGCGTGGCCTTGGCCGTGGCCTTGGCGCCATCCTTGGCACCATCCTTCGAATCGCCTGCCGCGGGCCGCTTGAGAGCGAGCTTCAGGTTGAATTCCGAGATGCGCATCTTGCCCAGAGTCGCCGCCTTGATTTCGACCAGATTCGGATTGGCCAGCCAGGGCGAGGACTCGATGTTGCGCATCAGCGTCGAGACACGCGCGTTCGATTGCGCGTAGCCGATCAGTTCGATGCTCGGGCCCTTCTGCTTGACGGACTTGAGGAACACGCCTTCCGGCATCTGCCGCACGAGCTCGTCCAGCAGGTAGACGGACTGCACGCGGTCGGCCTGCAGGGTTTCGATCACCTGCTTGCGGGCGAGGAGCGCGGCGATCTTGTCCTTCACTTCCTTGATCTCCTCGATCTCTTTGTCCAGCTTGGCAATTTC
This sequence comes from Betaproteobacteria bacterium, assembly GCA_039931635.1. GTDB lineage: Bacteria > Pseudomonadota > Gammaproteobacteria > Burkholderiales > SG8-39 > RBG-16-66-20. Next base: position 6,716 of record JBDTRO010000238.1, read on the forward strand.
GGACTTCATGAATTTATTGCGATCTTCCTGCGCGGTGATGCGCTGCTGGTAGACAAACCAGACCGCGGCCACAATCACGATGCCGAGCGCCGCCGTCATCCCGCCCAGGACGGCAAAATGTGTGCGTGCGCGCTTGCGCCGCTCCTCGCGGTGCGGCAGTAGATTGATTTTGCCGCTCATACCGGGTCGAACCTCCGCATCGCGAGGCCGCAGGCCACGATCAGTGACGGCGCATCCTGCATCAGGCGCTTGAGCTGTATCCGGGGCGACGTCTGCATCGCGCCAAATGGATTCGCGACCACCGTCGGAACCTGCGTGCGCGTGTGGACGACTTCCTCAAGGCCGGGGATGACAGCCGAGCCGCCCGCCAGCAGGATGTGGTCCACCGTGTTGTAGGAAGTCGAGGTAAAGAAGAACTGCAGCGCGCGCTGCACTTCCTGCGAAAGATTTTCCATGAACGGCCGCAGCACTTCGGCTTCGAAATCATCGGGCAGGCCGCCAGAGCGCTTCGCGTTCTCCGCTTCCTCCGGGCTCATGCCGTAGCGTGCGACGATATCCGCAGTCAACTGGTTGCCGCCGAACGCCTGCTCACGCGTGTAAACGGACTGCTCGTTGCGCACCACGGTGATCTGCATCACGTTCGCACCGACGTCGACGATGGCGACGTTCTGTTCCTTGCCGCCGCCAGGCAGCTGGTTGACGACCAGCCCAAGCGCAGACATCTGCGCAAACGACTCAACATCCATGACCAGCGGTTTCAAGCCCGCATTTTCCGCCACCGCGTAGCGGTCGGAGACCTTTTCCTTGCGCGTGGCAGCGATGAGAACTTCCTGCTCTTCCGGATTCGACGGCGCAGGGCCGACCACTTGGAAATCCAGGTTCACCTCTTCGAGCGCGAACGGGATGTACTGATTGGCCTCGCTCTCGACCTGTTGTTCGAGTTCGTCCTCGCGCAGACCAGCCTGCACGATGATTTTCTTGGTAATAACCGCACCGGAGGGCACTGCCATCGCGACGTGCTTGGTGCGCGTGCCAAGCCGCTTGTAGCCACGCGCGACCGCGTCGGCGACCGCTTCCAGGATGTTGATATTGCCGTCAACAACTGCGTCCTTGGGCAGCGCCTCAATGACGTAGCGCTCGACCCGGTAGGCGCCCTTGCCGGCCTCCACGATCTCAAGCATCTTCACCGATGAAGAGCTGATATCCAGCCCAAACAACGGCGGCGCTTTCGCCTTGAAGAAGTCGAGGTTCATCCCTTTTTTCCTTTTCGCATCGGCGTGTTAGGCGCGATACGTAGAATTTGCGTGAGATGCTAGCAACAACTATCCCTAGTGTCTAGTGAATCTTCCACGAAAGGGAAAGTCTATAATGCGCCCTGTCCTGCGACGCGCGCAACAACGCTCTTTACCTGGCCCAACCCCTTTGATTTGGCTACGTTTTCTGATGTTTCCGCTGATCCTCTTCGGCGGGCTGGCGGCAGCTGGCATATTTCTGGCGGGCTTGGTGATCGCGCTTGCCTACCCGAATTTGCCTTCGCTTGAAGTACTTACCGATTATCAGCCGAAAATCCCGCTGCGGGTCTATACGGTGGAAGGCGCGCTGATCGGTGAATTCGGCGAGGAACGGCGCTCCCTGATATCGATAAAGGAGGTTCCGGAGCAACTCAAGCTGGCGATCCTTGCCGCCGAAGACGAGCGCTTCTACCAGCACACCGGAATCGACTACCTCGGGGTTGCCCGCGCGGCCTACGCCAACCTCACGCAGGGCGGGCGCCGGCAGGGTGCGAGCACGATCACCATGCAGGTGGCGCGCAACTTCTTCCTGTCCTCCGAAAAAACGCTCACGCGCAAACTCTATGAGGCCCTGCTCGCCTTCAAGATCGAGAACAATCTGGAGAAGGACCAGATCCTCGAGCTCTACGTAAACCAGATTTACCTGGGCCAGCGTGCCTATGGCTTTGCCGCCGCCTCACAGATCTACTTCGGCAAAGCCCTCGACAAGCTGACGCTGCCGGAGGCTGCGATCCTTGCAGGGCTGCCCAAAGCCCCGTCGGCCTATAACCCTGTTGCTAATCCGCAACGCGCGCGGCAACGCCAGCAATACGTGCTGCGGCGCATGAGGGAGCTTGGACATATCACAGAGCAGCAGAAAGTGGAGGCAACCAAAGCCCCTCTCCACGTGCGCCGTGAAACGGACGACTTCGTGGGCGTTCACGGCGAATATCTAGCCGAGATGGCCCGCCAGGCGGTCTACGACCAGTATCCGGAGGAGGCCTACACCAAGGGATTCCGGGTCTACACCACGATCCGCAAGGCGGACCAGGAGGCCGCCTACGAAGCGGTTCGGCGCGGACTGTTCAGCTACGACCGCAGCCAGGGCTACCGCGGGCCGGAGGCGTTTGTCGAATTGGCGGCGACTGCGGTCGAAGACGATTACGAGGAAGCGCTCGCCGACTACCCTGACATAGACGACCTGAAGGTGGCACTGGTTCTGGCGGCCGGCCCCAAGGAAGTAAAGGCGGCGCTGAAAAACGGCGAAACGATCGCGATTTCCGGCGAGGGCCTGAAATTCGCCGCTCGCGCGCTGGAGGAGAAAGCGGCACAACAACGCCGGCTGCGGCGCGGCGCGATCATCCGCGTGCAGAGGGACGAGAAAAAGAACTGGCAGATCGGGCAGTTGCCCGAGGCCGAAGCTGCATTCGTCTCGCTAGACCCGACCGACGGCGCGGTCCGCGCATTGGTCGGTGGATTCGATTACAACCGCCGCAAGTTCAATCATGTTACCCAGGCCTGGCGCCAGCCGGGTTCGTCGTTCAAGCCATTCATCTATTCCGCGTCACTCGAGAAAGGGTTCACGCCCGCAACCGTGATCGCGGACGAGCCGATCGTGGTCGAGGCGGAAGTCACCGGCAGCCAGCGCTGGGAACCCAAAAATTACGACGGCAAGTTCGAGGGCCCGATGCGCCTGCGCACCGCGCTCGCGAAATCGAAGAACATGGTGTCGATCCGGATCTTGCAGAGCATCGACCCAAAATACGCGCAGGACTACGTCACCCGGTTCGGCTTCGACGCCGACAAGCATCCGCCCTATCTCACCATGGCGCTCGGTGCCGGATCGGTGACTCCGATGCAGATGGCGCGCGGTTACGCGGTATTCGCCAACGGCGGTTACCTGGTTCAGCCCTATTACATCCAGAAAATAGTCGACGATCGCGGCAACCCGCTCGGGGTCGCCAAGCCGCAGCGGGCGGGCGAGGAATCGCTGCGCGTAATCGACGCGCGCAATGCCTTCCTCATGGATTCGATGTTGCAGGACGTGACTCGCTACGGCACCGCTGCCAGTGCCTCCAAACTGGGGCGCCACGACCTCGCGGGCAAGACCGGCACCACCAATGATTTTGTGGATGGCTGGTTCTGCGGCTACCAACCCGGACTCGTCGGCATCGCCTGGATGGGGTTCGATCAGCCCAAGACGCTGGGCAAGAACCAGACCGGTGGCCGCATCGCGTTGCCGATCTGGATCGAATACATGGCCAAGGCCCTGAAGAATGTGCCCGAGGCGCAGCGCACCGTCCCGCCGGGAATCGTATTGGTCAGGTCCGATCCGGACCTGGCGGCCCACCCGGATGCGAAAGGCGCGGCGGAGTATTTCTACCTTGAGTTCGCGCCCGCCAAAGAGGAGGCGCCGCGGCCTGCGCCCGTGGCCGCACCGCCGGAACGGCCGAACAGCCGTCTTTTCGACCGGTTCTAGGGCGCGCCCAGTGTTACCGGCGCCCCGCTTTGCTGCGAAGCGAGTTTGGAGACGGCCGCAAACAACTCCGTCCCGTCCCGGGTGTCGCGCCAAACGCCGCCGTCGTGGCGAAAGTGAAAGCCGCCGGATTTGGCCGCAACCCAGATCTCGCGCGCCGCGGCATGCCTGTTGATCACCATTTTGGAGCCGTCATCGAACTCGATTTCCAGCAATCCCGTGCCTTTGGCCTGCACATCGGCGTCCGGCACGACGGCTTCAAACGCGCTCTCCAGCGCCACCAGCGCAGCGCCTGCGAGGACCTCGAATTCGCTTTCGGTCATGGCTGGGTTTCCGGGACGATCCTGCTAACATCCTCATTTTAGGCTTCGTTTCATCATCGTGATGCGTCCTGCCATTTTCGCCCTGTTAGTGCTGCTTGCCGCCGGTTGCGGCCAGAAGGGGCCGCTTTACCTGCGCGAGAATCCGCCCAGCGGCTTGAAGCCGCCAAAACCCGAGGCCTACAAACCGCTGCCGTATCCCAAAGAGGGCGGCGAGGACGAAGCCGCCGGATCAGGCAAGAAGTAGGAGGCGCTGCATGAGCTTCGCCTATCGCGGCGGCGCGCTTTGCGCTGAGGAAGTCCCTCTGGAGGATATTGCGCAGCGCTTCGGCACGCCCTGCTACGTCTACTCGCGCGCCATCATCGAGCGCAACTTCCATCGCTTCGCCCATGCGCTGGCCGGCAAACCGGCGCTGGTCGCGTACTCGGTGAAGGCGAATTCGAATCTTGCGGTGCTAGGACTGATGGCGCGGCTCGGGGCCGGCTTCGACATCGTTTCAGGCGGCGAGCTCGCCCGCGTCCTGGCCGCCGGCGGCGATCCACGCAAAGTGGTTTTCTCGGGTGTCGGCAAGACCGTGGCCGAAATCGAGCAGGCGCTGAGTGCGAATATTCTGTGCCTGAACCTGGAGTCCGAGGCCGAGCTCGAGCGCGTCGATGCCGTGGCGGCGCGCCTCGGGGTTCGCGCGCCAGTGGCGTTCCGCGTCAATCCGGATGTGGACGCAAAAACGCATCCGTACATCTCGACCGGGCTAAAGCATAACAAATTCGGCGTCGCCTATGCCGATGCCGAACGCCTGTGCCGGGATGCCGCGCGCCGCCCCAACATCGAACTGATTGGAATCGGGTGCCATATCGGTTCCCAGCTCACCAGCGCGGCGCCCTTCGTCGATGCCGCGGCACGCATCCTGGCGCTGACCGAGCGCCTGCAGCGCGCCGGCATCTCTCTCTCGCACATCGATCTCGGCGGAGGCTTCGGCATACGTTACAGGGATGAACCTTCAATCTCGATCGACGAATTCATGGACGGCGTGCTGGGAGTACTCACTGGACGCAATGAAACGCTGATCGTGGACCCGGGCCGCGCAATCGTGGGCGAGGCAGGCGTCCTGCTGGCGCGCGTTGAATACGTCAAGCCGGGCGAATCGAAGAATTTCGTGGTACTGGATACGGCGATGAACGATCTCATCCGGCCCGCGCTCTACGACGCCTGGCACGAGGTCCGGCAGGTCCGCGAGATGGAATCGGATGCCATAGCCGGTGTTTACGACGTCGTCGGGCCAATATGCGAAAGTGCGGATTTCCTTGCCCGGGACCGCAAGCTGGCGGTCCGGCAAGGCAGCCTTGTGGCACTGATGTCGGCTGGAGCCTACAGCATGGTAATGAGTTCAAACTACAATAGCCGTCCCCGCCCTGCCGAAGTCATGGTTTCAGGCGCCAGTGCCTCGCTGATCCGGGAGAGGGAGACAGTGAATCAGCTTTTTGCCGCAGAGCGGCTATTGCCATAGGCTGCACGCGTCCATGAGTCCCGGGAAACGTTACGCAATCCTTGCCGGCCTGGCCGTTGCTCTGGCCGCAGGAGGCCTTGTTGCTTACTTCAGTAGCGATTCGCGCGCCAAAGAGAAGCCCGCTGCCAAAGGCGCTGGCGGTGCCCCCGTATCTGTCGTGGCCGCGGTGCAGAAAAACGTGCCGGTGCAACTGCAAGCGATCGGCAATGTCGAGGCCTACACCTCGGTGGCGGTGAAATCGCGCGTCGATGGCCAGATCCTCGCGGTGCCGTTCCGGGAAGGTCAGGAAGTTAAGAAGGGCGAAGTGCTGTTCACGATAGACCCGCGCCCATTCGATGCCGCTCTGAAGCAATCCGAAGCGCAGGCGGCGCGTGATGTAGCCAGCCGCGACCAGGCAATTTCGCAGGAACGCCGCTATCAGGAACTGCTCGACAGAAATTTTGTTTCCAAGGATGCGTACGCGCAATTCCGCACCAACGCCGCCACTGCGGCCGCCACCTCCAGCGCCAGCCAGGCCGCGCTCGAGAACGCCCGACTGAATCTTGAATACACCACGATCCGCTCGCCGATCAACGGCTACGTCGGACGCGCGCTGCTGCAAGCCGGCAACATGGTGAAAGCAAACGACACGATCTCGCTGGTCATCATCAACCAGGTAAAGCCGGTGTACATCAGCTTCGCGATTCCGGAGCAGCAGCTGGCGACGGTGCGCGAACTGCTGCGCAAGAATCCCCTTGTGGTGGATGTCGCAGCTCCAGGAAACGACAAGACGATCACGACGGGGCGTATCGCGTTCCTCGACAACGCCGTCGACCAGACGACAGGCACGATCAAGGTGCGTGCGGTATTTGATAACGGCGACGCCGCGCTCTGGCCCGGCCAGTTCTATACCGTGCGCGTGAAGCTTTACGACCAGGAGAACGCCATCGTCGTTCCCTCGCGCGCGCTGCAGACCGGGCCCGACGGCCAGTTCGTCTACGTCGTCAAGGCTGACATGACCGCCGAATTGCGCAAGGTAGTCGTCGTGCGCAGCGAAGGTGACACGACGGTGCTCGCCGAAGGCGGTGTCGCCAAGGGTGAACAGGTGGTCGTGCGCGGCGCGCTGCGGCTCGCGCCCGGCATGAAAGTGAGCATCGTCGATTCGGCCGCGGCCTCGTGAATCTCTCCGAGCTCTTCGTTCGCCGCCCGATCATGACCGTACTGGTGATGGCGGGCATTCTGATCTTCGGCGTGGTTGCCTTCCGGCTGCTGCCGGTAAGCCAGTTGCCCAGCGTCGACTACCCGACGATCCAGGTGACCGCGGGCCTGCCCGGCGCTTCGCCGGAAACAATGGCCTCGGCGGTGGCGACGGTGCTCGAGAAGCAGTTTTCCACGATCGCCGGCATCGATTCGATGAGCTCGGTGAGCGGCCAGGGCACGACATCGGTCACGATCCAGTTCAATCTCGACCGCGACATCGACGCCGCCGCGCAGGACGTGAATTCGGCGATCGCGGCGACCACGCGGCTGCTGCCGCCGGCGATGCCGACGCCCCCGTCCTTCCGCAAGGTAAACCCGGCGGATTTCCCCGTCTATTTCCTCGCGCTGACCTCGGACGTGCTGCCGATCTCGACGGTCAACGAGTATGCCGAAACCTATCTGGCGCAACGCATCTCAACCATCAGCGGCGTAGCGCAGGTGCAGGTCTTCGGTCAGCAGAAGTACGCCGTGCGGGTGCAGGTCGATCCGACCGTGCTCGCGGCCCGCGGCGTCAGCATCAACGAGGTGCAGCAGGCGGTGGCGAATGCGAACGTCAACCAGCCCACCGGCACGCTCTACGGCAAGGACCGCATGTTTGCGGTCCAGGCGACCGGCCAGCTCTATGACGCCAAGGCCTTTCAGTCGGTCATCGTCACTTACCGCAACGGCAATCCGGTGCGCCTGGGAGAAGTGGGCCGCGTCATCGACAGCGTGCAATCCGACAAGGTCGCGGCCTGGTTCAAGGACAAGCGCGGCATCGTGCTCGCGATTCAACGCCAACCCGGCACCAACACCATCGAAGTGGTGGACGCGATCAAGAAACTGCTGCCGACGTTTCGCGCCGAAGTGCCTCCCAGCATCGGCATTGATGTCCTCTACGACCGCACGATCATGATCCGCGCTTCGGTGGCGGAGGTCGAGTTCACCCTGCTGCTTGCGCTGGCGCTCGTGGTGATGGTGATCTTCATCTTCCTGCGCAACATTCCCGCGACCATCATTCCCAGCGTCGCTCTGCCGATGTCCATCGTCGGAACTTTCTCGGTGATGTACATGTTCGGCCACAGTATCGACAACATTTCGCTGATGGCGCTCACGCTTTGCGTCGGTTTCGTGGTGGACGACGCCATCGTCATGCTCGAGAACATCAGCCGTCACATCGAGATGGGCAAGAGCGTGATGCAGGCGACGCTCGATGGATCGAAGGAAATCGCGTTCACCATCCTCTCGATGACGATCTCGCTCGCGGCAGTGTTCATTCCGGTGTTCTTCATGGGCGGCATATTGGGGCGCCTGCTGCACGAATTCGCGGTGGTGATCATCGTCGCGGTACTCATTTCCGGCTTCGTCTCGCTTACGCTGACTCCCATGATGTGCAGCCGCATTCTGAAGCCGCACGATCCGAACCTGCGGCACGGCCGGCTCTACATGGCCTTCGAACGCGGCTTTGATGCCTGGCGCGATTCATACGGCATTACGCTGCGCTTGGTGCTGAAGCACCAGCGCGTCACCCTGTTTGCGTTCCTTGCGATCTGCGTGGCCACGGCGGTTCTATTCGCCCGGGCGCCGAAAGGTTTTCTGCCCAGCGAGGATTCCGGCCAGTTGTTCATCTTCACCGAGGGGCCGCAGGACGTGTCCTTCGATGCCATGGTGGTGCTGCAACGCCAGGTCGCCGAGATCGTGCGCCAGGACCCCAACATCGAGGCCACCATGTCCTTCATCGGGACGGGCAACAACAACGCCTCGAATACCGGCCGCATCACCATTGCCCTCAAGCCCTTCGGAAAACGAAAGCCGGCGGACGAAGTGGCCAAGGGCCTGCGGCCCAAGCTCGCCAAGGTCATCGGCATAAAGGCGTTTGTGCAGAATGTGCCGACGATCCGCATCGGCCTGCTGACCAAGAGCCCCTACCAGTACGTGATACAGGGGCCGAATACCGAGCAACTTTACCAATGGGCGCCGCGCATCGAAGAGAAACTGCGCTCGCTGCCGGGAATCATCGACGTTTCAAGCGACCTGCAGATCGCCCGCCCGCAGGTCAACGTGGAGATCGACCGCGAGAGAGCCGCCGCGCTCGGCATTTCCCCGCAGGCGATCGAAACCACGCTCGGCTTCGCCTTCGGTTCGTCGCAGGTCTCGACCATTTATACGGCGACCAATCAGTTCTGGGTGATTCTCGAGCTCGAGCCGCGCTACCAGCAGGACCC
>JBDTRO010000239.1:0-19578 GCA_039931635.1 Betaproteobacteria bacterium
GCAACCGTGTCGTATGCGTAATGGATCGTGTACGCGTTGCAGTCCTCATTGGTGAGGCGGGTCGAGGCCGCGCCGACGTTCATGATCAGCTTTTTCTTCTCGCCGGCCACTTTGGAAGTGGCGATGCCGACCGCGGAGTTGAGTGCGTCGGTGATCATGTCTACCTGCTGGCGGTCGAACCATTCACGCGCCCGGTTGGCGCCAGTCTCGGCGTTGTTCTGGTGGTCGGCTGAGACCAGCTCGATCTTCGCGCCCAGCACGGTCTTGCCGAAGTCGTCGATCGCCATCTGCGCCGCGACCACCGAGCCCTGCCCACCCAGGTCCGAATACAGGCCGGACATGTCGGTCAGCACGCCGATCTTCACCACGCCGTCGGAAATCTTCTGCTGCGCGATCACCGCCGGACCGGCCAGCGCGAACGCGCCGGCGACCAATGCGCCCATCAATTTGCGTTTCATTTTCGTTCCTTTCGCTAGTAGTGCATGTGAATGACTAAACGCCAAGATATTCGTGCAGCATTTCCATTTTCGAATCCAGTTCGCCCGCGGCGAAGGTTTCGGCGATTTTGCCGTGTTCCATCACGTAGTGCCGGTCCGCCAGCGGCGCCGCGAAGCGGAAATTCTGCTCCACCAGGACAATGGTGAAGCCGCGCTCCTTCAGCTGTCCGATGACCTTTCCGAGCGTCTGCACGATGACCGGCGCAAGCCCCTCGGTGATCTCGTCGAGCAGCAGCAGGCGGGCGCCAGTGCGCAGTATGCGCGCCATCGCGAGCATCTGCTGCTCCCCACCCGACAGGCGCGTTCCCTGGCTGGCGCGCCGCTCCTTCAGGTTGGGGAACATGGCGTAGATCTCGTCCACCGACATGCCGCCCGTGCCCACCGCCGGCGGCAACAGCAGGTTCTCCTCTGTCGACAGGCTGGAGAAAATACCGCGCTCCTCCGGACAATAACCAATTCCGATATGCGCCACTTCGTGCGTGGCGAGCCCGATCGCCTCGACGCCGTTGACCTTGATCGAACCGCGACGCTCTCCGACCAGACCCAGGATCGATTTAAGCGTGGTGGTGCGGCCCGCGCCGTTGCGCCCGAGCAGGGTCACTACCTCACCTTCGTTCACGCTCAGGTCGACACCGTGCAATATGTGCGACTCGCCGTACCAGGCGTTCAGGCCGCTGATGGCGAGCGCGGTACCCATGCTAGTGAACCGTTCCCATGTAGGCCTCGATCACGCCCGGGTTCTTCGACACGTCGGCATAGGGCCCTTCGGCCAGCACGCTGCCGCGCTGCAGGACGGAGATCGTGTCGCAGAGGTCGGAGACCACGCCCATGTTGTGTTCGACCATGAGGATGGTCCGATTGGTCGACACTTTTTTGATGAGGGCCTTTACCCGATCCACGTCCTCGTGACCCATGCCGGCGGTCGGTTCATCAAGCAGCATGAGTTCCGGCTCCATGGCCAGAGTAGTGGCGATTTCGAGGGCGCGCTTCCTGCCGTAGGGCAATTCGACCGTAACGGTCCGGGCAAGCGGCCCGAGATCAACCGACTCGAGGAGTTGCATCGCGCGTGCGTCAAGCGAGCCCAGCACGCGCTCCGATTTCCAGAAATGGAAGGAATTTCCCATCGCGCGCTGCAGACCGATCCTGACATTCTCGAGCACCGTAAGGTGAGGAAACACCGCCGATATCTGGAACGAGCGGATGATGCCGCGGCGCGCGATCTCGGCTGGCTGCTCTCTGGTGATATCCACGCCGTTGTAGAGAATCTGACCTGCCGTGGGTTCAAGGAACTTGGTGAGCAGGTTGAAGCAGGTGGTCTTGCCGGCGCCATTGGGACCGATCAGCGCATGAATGCTGCCGCGCAGGACTTTCAGGGACACGTCCTGCACCGCGACGAAACCCTTGAACTCCTTGGTCAACCCGCGCGTTTCGAGAATGACGTCGTCGGCCATTGGGCGTGGATTCTACTAGGCGAATACCCGCAGCGCCGCCGGCAGCAGGTCGATTTCGAGGCGCCTTGCGTCCTGGAATGCGATTTCACCGTCGGCTTCCACGAGCAGGGGTTCGTCCGACTCAACGACGACTCTTTTCGCACGCACCATTTTCAGGCGCGGATGGCCGGCATGCGAGCCGCGCAGGATTTTCGGCACCAGCTGCAGGATTTCCAGCCGGCCTATGGCTTCCACCAGCAGTAGGTCCAGCAGGCCATCGTCGGGCTTCGCCTCCGGGCAGACGCGGAAACTGCCGCCGAAGGTGGTGCCGTTCATGACCGCGGTCATCGCGGTGGTGAATTCGAACGCCGGCGCATCGTCCAGTTGCAACCGCACGCGCAGCTGCGGATAGCGCAGCATGGTCAATGCCAGCGCACCCAGATAGGCGCCGAATCCTGTCAGGAAGCGCGGCACGCGCTTTACGTTGCGGGCGCCGTGCGCGCCAAAGCCGATATCCATGCCGTTGGCGAAATAATGGACCTCGGACCCAGATTTGATGCGACCGACATCAAATTGTTTCGTTCCCGCATTCAAAAGCAATTTCGCAAAATCGTCTCCGCTGCCAAGCGGAATCACGCCGAATACCGTCCCTGCGCCGGAGCGCATCAGGCCATTGACGACTTCGTGCACGGTGCCGTCGCCGCCCGCTGCGACAATGCGCTCGTAGTTGGGGGCTTCCCTCTCCGCAATGTCGCCGGCCTCCAGCGGCCTGGCAGTGGCGGCCTCATCGAAGACGACGCCGGCAGCGCGCATTTTGCGCGCGATTTCAGGCCATTCCCGTTGGACGCGCCCGCGCCCGGCGGCCGGGTTACGGACGATCAGGCAGGGCTTCAGCTACTTCTTCCCCGGTGGCGGGCGCTTCCCGATGAAGGCTTCCATCCCCTGCTTGCCTTCCTCGTGCGCGAAGCTCGCAGAAATCACTTCGCTCGCGAGCGCGTAAGCGCGCGGCAGGTCCATGTCCATCTGCTGGTAGAACGCGCGCTTGCCTGCGGCGACGGTTCCCGGCGGCTTTGAAGCAATCGTCCTCGCCAAAGCCAGCGTCTCGCCATCCAGTGCGCCGGCGGCGACAACCTTGTTGACCAGGCCCCATTCCAGCGCGCGCTGCGCGCTGATCGGATCGCCCGTGAGCAGCATTTCCATCGCGTGCTTGCGCTGCAGGTTGCGGCCGATGGCCACGCCCGGCGTGGAGCAGAAGAATCCCCAGGTCACGCCCGAGGTAACGAACTTCGCCGTGTCCACGGCCACCGCCAGGTCGCACTGCGCAACCAGCTGGCAGCCCGCCGCAGCAGCCGGGCCCTGCACCTTCGCAATGACCGGCTGGGGCAAATTCTGGATCGACATCATCATTTCGCTGCATTGCGCGAACAGCTTGGCGATCTTCGGCTGCTCGTGCAGTTCCCGGATCTCCTTCAGGTCGTGCCCGGCGCAGAAGCCCTTGCCTGCTGCCGCCAGGATGACGACTCTGATGTCCCGGTTCTTTTGTATTGAATCGAAAGCACCCTGAAGCGCGCTCAACATTTCGGAGGTCAGCAGGTTCATCCGCTGCGGCCGATTCATGGTCAGCGTGGCGATCCCGTCGCTGTCTTCGCGCAACAGATTCTCAGGAATCAATGGCGGCCGCCGATTTCGCTTTTTCCCGCAGCATGAATTTCTGGATCTTGCCGGTCGAAGTTTTCGGCACCTCGCCGAAGATCACCGCGCGCGGCGCCTTGAATTTCGCCATGTGGCCGCGGCAGAACTCGATCAGTTCCTCTGCGTTCACCGTCGCGCCCGGCTTCAATTCCACGAAAGCACAGGGCGTTTCGCCCCATTTTTCGTCCGGCATCGCCACCACCGCCGCGGCAACCACCGCCGGATGGCGGTAGAGCACATCCTCCACTTCCAGCGAGGAAATGTTTTCACCGCCCGAGATGATGACGTCCTTGGAGCGGTCCTTGATCTTCACGTAGCCGTCGGGATGCATCACGGCGAGGTCCCCCGAATGGAACCAGCCGCCCGCGAAGGCCTGCTGCGATGCGGATGGGTTCTTCAGGTAGCCCTTCATGGTGATATTGCCGCGGAACATGATTTCTCCCATGGTTTCACCGTCTGCCGGCACCGGCTGCATGGTTTCCGGATCCATCACCGAGAGCCCTTCCTCCATCAGGTAGCGCACCCCCTGGCGCCCGTTCAGGCGCGTGCGCTCGCCGATGTCGAGCGCCTTCCATTCCTCGTGCTTGGCGCACACCGTGGCCGGGCCGTAAACCTCGGTCAGGCCGTAGACGTGGGTAATGTCGAAGCCGATCTTCTCCATGCCCTCGATCATCGCCGCCGGCGGCGCCGCCGCCGCCACCATGCCGTTTACCTTGTGGGTGATGCCCTTTTTCATGTCCTCGGGCGCGCTGATCAGCGTCGAGTGAACGATCGGCGCGCCGCAGTAATGCGTCACCTTGTGTGTCTTGATGGCATCACAAATTGCTTTAGCCTCCACCTTCCTGAGGCAGACGTTGGTCCCCGCATTCGCCGCCATGGTCCACGGGAAGCACCAGCCGCTGCAATGGAACATCGGCAGCGTCCACAGATACACCGAGTGATGCGGCATGCCCCAGGTGACGATGTTGCAGATTGCGTTCAGGTACGCGCCGCGGTGGTGGTAAACCACTCCCTTCGGATCGCCGGTCGTGCCCGAGGTGTAGCCGAGGCAGATCGCGTTCCACTCGTCCGTCGGCCACTGCCATGCGTAGCCCGGATCTCCCTCGAGGAGCAGCTCTTCATACGTCTTGGCGCCCAAGCGCTCGCCGGGTCCCGGATATTCCGCATCGTCTACGTCGATGACTTCGGGCCGGACCTTCATTTGCACCAACGCAGCCTTGACGATAGGCGAAAACTCCCTGTCCGTGATCAGGATTTTCGCCCCGCCGTGCGCCAGCATGAATGCGATCGCCTCCGCGTCCAGCCGCGTATTCAAGGCATTCAGCACCCCGCCGGTCATCGGCACGCCGAAGTGGCATTCGTACATTTCCGGCGTATTGGAGAGCATCGCCGCCACGGTGTCGCCCATGCCGATCCCGCGCTTCGCCAGCGCGGAGGCGAGCCGCCGGCAGCGCGCGTAGGTTTCCTGCCACGTGTAGCGCCGGGCGCCATGGACCACCGCGAGCCGCTGCGGATAGACCGCCGCCGTACGTTCAATGAACCCCAGGGGCGACAGTGGCGCGTGGTTGGCGGAGTTCTTGTCCAGGTCTGTTTCGAAAGGATTGGGCTTCGCGCTCATGGTGGCGAAAGTATAGTCCCGCCATTGCCAATACCACGATGCATCCCCCACAATCCATGCTCAAAGCCGAGCGCGCCCCGGCGCAACGGCAACCAACCGAGGAGACGCGCGTGAATGACATGGTGACCGATGTTCGCGGCTGGTTCGAGGCCGCGCAGGCGATGCAGCCGGAAACGATTGCGCTGAGGCGCGCGATTCACGCGGATCCCGAGCTCGGACTGCAGACACCGAAGACGCTGGCCAAGGTGCGTGCGGCGCTGGCCGGCCTGCCGCTGGAATGGAAGACCGGCGCCTCGACCACCGGCGCCATCGCCGTCCTGCGCGGCGCGAAGCCGGGACGCACGGTGCTGCTGCGCGGCGACATGGACGCCCTGCCGATGCCGGAGGATACGGACCTCGCATTCAAATCCAAGATCGAAAATACGATGCATGCCTGCGGGCACGACACGCACACCGCGATGCTGGCCTCAGCCGCGCGCGCTCTCTGTGCCAGGCGCGACTCGCTCGCCGGGACTGTACTGTTCATGTTCCAGCCCGGGGAAGAAGGCTTCCACGGCGCGCGCTTCATGCTCAACGACGGCCTGCTCGCCAATCCGGCGCCCGACGCGGCGTTCGCGCTGCACATCATGCCCAACGCGCCTGCCGGAACGTTCTGCGCCAAGGCGGGGCCGATGTTGGCGTCGGCCGACAAGCTGATCGTGCGCGTGATCGGCAAGGGCGGACACGCCTCGATGCCGCACCACGCCATCGATCCTGTTCCGGTGGCCTGCGAGATCGTCACTGCGCTGCAAACGTTCGTCACGCGGCGCATCGACATTTTCGATCCGGTCGTCATCACGGTTGCCAAGATCGACAGCGGTTCCACCAACAATGTGATCCCGGAGACGGCCAACCTGCTTGGCACCATCCGCACCCTGTCGGAAGAGACGCGCTCGGCGGCCCATGCCGGCATCAAGCGCGTCGCCGAGAATGTCGCGCGCGCGCACGAATGCGAAGCTGAGGTGGAAATCGTTCCCGGCTTTCCGGTCACGGTATGCGACGAGCGGGCGCTCGGCGTCGCCGAACGCGCCATCGGCGGCCTGTTCGGCGCCGACGCCTGGACGACGATGACTTCGCCAATCATGGGCGCCGAAGACTTTTCCTACGTGCTGCAGAAGGTGCCAGGGGTGATGGTGATGCTCGGCGTATGCCCCGAGGGCCAACTGTGGAAAAGCGCCTGCCCCTGCCACTCCAACAAGATGGTGTTGAACGAAGCCATGCTGGCGCGAGGCGTCGCTGCACACTGCGCCATTGCGGAGCGTTTCCTCGAGCGCGGCTTCGACTGAACGATGAGGGCTTACTTCGCCTACGGCTCGAACATGTGGGACGCGCAGATGGCGGTACGTTGCCCGCAGAGCAGGAAGATCGGCCACGCGCGTCTTGCCGGATATCGCTGGATCATCTCCACCCGCGGGTATGCCAACGTATTGCCTTCACCGGAAAACCAAGTCGAAGGCATACTTTTCATGATCTCAGGATCTGACGAAGAGGCTTTGGACAAATTCGAATCAGTGGCCCACGGTGCATACGGGAAGCAGGTGCTTCCGGTGATTTGCGATGAGACGGGAGTAGAGGCCCTCGTCTATGTCGATTTCGTCACTGGCGAAGGCGCGCCCAAGACTGAGTACGTCCACAGAATGAATTCCGGACTTGCAGATGCGCGCCTGAGCGCGGAGTATGTCGCCAGCCACGTCCGGAAATTCATACCTGCATGAAGCCTTTCGTTTCACTATCCCTGGCAATCGGCCTCGCATTCAGCGGTCCCGTACCGGCGCAGGACGACTACCCAAGCAAGCCTATCCGGCTGATTACGCCCGCCGCGCAGGGCGGGACCACCGACATCCTGGCGCGCGTCTTCGGCGCGCGGCTGTCCGATGCGTTCAAGCAACAGGTGCTGGTGGAAAACCGCGCCAGCAACTCAGGCGTGCTGGCGGGCGAAATGACGGCGAATGCGCCGCCCGACGGCTACACGCTGCTGCTCGCCTATCACCAGCACACCGTGAACGCCGCGCTCAATCCCCGGCTGCCGTACCACCCGGTGAACAATTTCACGCCGATCACGCAGCTCACCTCGGCCGGGCTGATGCTGGTGGTGCACCCTTCCTCGCCGCCGAAGACGCTGGCCGAATTCATGGAGTGGACGAAGAATTTCAAGGGCGCACTCAACTACGGCTCCGCGGGCAACGGCAGTGGCGGGCATCTTGCCGGCGAACTCTTCAAGCAGATGACCGGCGTCAAGGCCGAACACATTCCGTACAAGGGCGCGGGCCCGGCGATGATGGACCTGGTGGCCGGCCAGTATCACTACAACTTCTCCGGCCTGCAGGGCGCGCAGACGCTGATCCGCGGCGGCAAGCTGCGCGGAATCGCCATCACCACGCCCAAGCGCGTTGCCGCCCTGCCCGACGTTCCGGCATTTGCCGAAGCGCTGCCGGGCTTCGAGGTGGTCGGCTGGTACGGGATCATCGGCCCGGCCGGCATGCCAAGGCCGGTCGTGACCCGCCTGCACGAGGCGCTAATCCGGATCCTGAACGTGCCGGAAGTGCGCGACCGCATCCTGGCGGACGGCTCGGAACCGGTGGGCAGCGCGCCGGAGGATTTCCGCCAGTTCATGCTTGCCGACCTCGCCAAGTGGGCGAAGGTGGTGAAGGAGAGTGGCGCTAAGTTGGACTAGCCAGTTTTCTCCACAGGCTGCCGCCCCGCTCCTTTGCGGCCTTGTCGATGGCGTCCAGCACCTTCTCGTGCTCTTTCAGTTCGATAGCGGTCGCGCGCAATACGGTCAGCTTCTTCGCATCCACCAGCGCTGCCGCGGCCTGCGCGGCGGAGGGCTGGTCCAGGTCCATGACGAGGCTTTCCTGGCCGCGCGTCAAGGCGAGGTAGACCTCCGCCAGCAGGCGCGCATCCAGCAGCGCGCCGTGCAGCGTGCGGTGGGAATTGTTGATCGCATAGCGATCGCAGAGCACATCCAGTCCGTTGCGCTTGCCCGGATGCAGTTCGCGCGCCATCGCCAGCGTGTCGATGATGCTGGGCGCGTACTCGGACAGCTTCTTCAGGCCGGCCAGGGACAATTCCTGGTCGAGGAACTCGACGTCGAAGGGCGCGTTGTGAATGATGAGTTCCGCGCCGCTGATGTAATCCACGAACGCCTTCGCGATGTCCGGGAATTTCGGCTTGTCGGCCAGGAACTCGAGCGTCAGGCCGTGCACCTTGGCGGCGCCCTCGTCTATCTCGCGTTCCGGATTGAGGTAGCTCTGGAAATTCCGGTCGGTGACATTGCGGCTGAGCAGCTCGACGCAGCCGATTTCGATCACCCGGTCGCCCATCCGGGCGTTCAGGCCCGTGGTTTCCGTATCCAGCACGATCTGCCTATGCGCCAACTTCAATCCCCTTGTTGGCAAGCGCGTCGGCGCGCTCGTTTTCAGGATGGCCGGCGTGGCCTTTTACCCAGTGCCAGGTCACTTTGTGCTGTTGCGCGACCTCGTCGAGCGCTTTCCACAGATCGACGTTCTTCACCGGCTTCCGGTCGGCGGTCAGCCAGCCGCGCCGCTTCCAGCTGTAGATCCATTCGGAGATGCCCTTCTGCACGTACTGCGAGTCCGTGTACACCCGTGCCTCGGTGCCGGGCTTGAGCGAGCGCAGGGCCTCGATCACGGCCGTCAGCTCCATGCGGTTATTGGTGGTCTGCGCCTCGCCGCCGAACATTTCGGTCTCGCGCCTGCCAACCCGCAGCAGCACGCCCCAGCCGCCGGGGCCCGGATTGCCCTTGCAGGCGCCGTCGGCGTAAACCTCCACCACGCCGTCAGCCATCGCCGTTGCGCTCGTGCGCATTGCGCGTGGGGTGACCGTTGCGCTGCGGCACCGCGGCCAGCGCGCGCCGGCGGGCCCGTTCCTGCCGCCAGGCCGGCGCGATCAGGCGCATGCCATGCACCCGCTTCACTGCGCGTACCACGTAGACGCCGCCCATGATCGGCCACCAGCGTTCGCCTGCTTTCTCCATGAACGAGGTACGCGACAGCCATACCGGATTCTCGAACGGCGGTGCGTAGCATCCAAAACGGCCGCCGTTCAGCTCGAAGCCCAGCAGGTGCAGCCAGTCCTTCAGGCGCAGCAGGCCGATGAAACGCTCGTCCCAGGGCGCGCCCGCCTCTTTGCGCGTGAACAGTTGCCGCATGCGCCAGAGGGAAAGCGGATTGAACCCGGAGATGACCAGCTGGCCCTCGGGGATAAGCACGCGCTCGGCCTCGCGCAGCACCAGGTGCGGATCGGCGGTCGATTCCAGCGCATGGGGCAGCACCACCAGGTCCACGCTCTGGTTCGCTAGCGGCAACTGCATCGGATCGGCGGCGAGCGTCGCGCCGTGCTCCAGCGCCAGCGTGAAGCGGAACGGAATCCTGTTGGCGCGCAGGAAATCGATGCCCGGCACCCCGGCCTGGACCGCGCGGTAACCGAACACATCCTCGGTCGCGTGGTCGAATTGTCCGCGTTCCCAGTCGAGCACGTACTGCCCCTGCGCCGTGGCAAACCAGCCCGCTAGCCCGGGACGCGCGCCGCTATACTGGTGCGCACCATCCGCTACGAAAGATTGCCTGTCCATGCTCGAAATCGTTCCTCTATCCGCTTTTCAGGACAATTACATCTGGACGCTGCGCGACGGGAAGAACGCTGCGGTCGTCGACCCGGGCGAAGCCGGTCCGGTGAAGGAATACCTCGCGCGCGAGGGGCTCAGCCTGGTCGCGATCCTCGCCACGCACCACCATCCCGATCACGTCGGCGGCATCGCCGAACTGGTGGCGATGTCCAAGGTCCCGGTGTTCGGGCCGAAAGGCGAGCCGATCCCGGCATTGACGCATCCGGTGGGCGAGGACGACAAGGTCGAGATCCCTGCGATTGGAGCAAGCTTTTCCGTGCTCGACATACCGGGACACACGCGGGCACATGTTGCCTATTATGGCTTGGATTCGCTGTTCTGCGGCGACACGCTTTTCGCCTGCGGCTGCGGCCGGGTGTTCGAGGGCACCGCCGCGCAGATGCTGGCGTCGCTGTCGAAACTCGCGGCACTTCCGGACGCAACGAAGGTCTATTGCGGTCATGAATACACCCTGGCCAACATCAAGTTCGCGCGCGCGGTGGATCCGGACAACCGCGAGCTCGCGGCGCGCGAGGCGAGCGCGAAAGCGTTGCGCGCCGCCGGCAAGCCGACCCTGCCCTCCACGCTGGGCGAGGAACGCGCCACCAATCCGTTCCTGCGCTGCGCCGAGCCGGTAGTGGTCGAATCGGCCAACAAGTACCTCGGTTCCCGCATCGCCGATCCCGTGCGCGTGTTCGCCGCGATCAGGGAATGGAAAAATCGGTTCTAATGAAGATTGTGCGAGCGATTCACATCCGGTTCCCCCTGTGCATGACGCTTGCGCTGCTCGCGTCCTGCGCGGCGCAGCCCACGAGCCCTGAATCGCCGGGCACGCCTGCGGCGGCGCCCGTCGTTCATTCCCCGGTGCTCGGGTTCCGCGAAGCCCCGCCCGATCCGCGTATTGCACTGTCGAAACCGCTGGACGCAAACCGGCTGCCGCCGTTCGAAGGCGGACGCGAAGAGATCGGCAAGCCGCAGGGGCTGGCGCGCGTCGACCGCACGGTGCGCCAGGACGACCTCTGGCAGCGCATCCGGGACGGGTTCTCGATGCCGGATCTCGCCGGGCCCCTGGTGGCGGAAAAGACCGCGTGGTACGTGGCGCGCCCCGAGTACCTCAAGCGCGTCTTCGAGCGCAGCCGCCGGTACCTGTTCCACATCGTCGAGGAAATCGAGAAGCGCGGCATGCCGACCGAGCTCGCGCTGCTGCCGATGGTCGAGAGTTCGTTCAACCCGATGGCTTATTCCCGCGCGCACGCTTCGGGGCTCTGGCAGTTCATTCCGGGCACCGGCAAGCGCTACGAGCTCGCCCAGAACTGGTGGTACGACGGCCGGCGCGACATCGTGGCCTCGACCGCCGCGGCGCTGGACTACCTGAACGATGTCTACAAGATGCACGGCGACTGGCACCTGGCGCTCGCCTCCTATAACTGGGGAGAGAACGCCGTCGCGCGCGCGCTGGAGAAGAACCGCGCCGCCCGGCTGCCGCTCGACTATTCCAGCCTCACCATGCCGCTGGAGACGCGGCAATACGTGCCCAAGCTGCAGGCGTTGAAGAACATCCTCGCCAACCCGGCGGCCTTCGGCATCGAGCTCGAGCCGATCCCGAACCAGGTCTATTTCACGTCCGTCGAAAGGACGCGCGACATCGACGTGCGCCTCGCGGCCAAGCTGGCCGAGATGCCGGTCGAGGAATTCATCGCGCTCAACCCCGGCTTCAGCCGGCCGATGATCCGCGCCGAGCTGACGCCGCGCATCGTGCTGCCCGCCGACCGGGTGGAGATCTTCCACGAGAATCTCACCAGGTACGACGACAAGTCATTGGTTTCCTGGCAGACCTACCAGCCCAAGAAGGGCGAGTCGCTGGAGGCGATCGCGAAGAAATTCGGCGTCGGGCTGGCGCAGCTGAAGGAAGTCAACGGCATCGGCCCGCGCACGCGCGCGATACCGGCGACCATGGTGGTGCCGACGGGTTCTGCTTCCGGCGCGGCGCGTGATCTGGGACGGTTGCCGATCATGTATGCGCCGCCGATCGCAGTCCCCGGCCCGCGCAGCTTCACCCACACGGTGAAGGCAGGTGAAACCCTGCCGGGCATCGCGCAACGCTACAAAGTCAGCGTGGAGGACCTGCGCCGCTGGAACAAGATCGGGCGCCTGTCGGCCGGGCTGAAGCTGACCATCCAGGCCCGGGCCAAGCCTTCCGGTGCGGCGGTTAAAGGAAAACCTCGCAAACCATCCGTCGGACGGGTAATAAGGAAATCAAATAATTAGGGTGATGTTCTCAAGTAAATTGTTGTGAATTGCTGCTTGGCAGCAACCAGATTGCCTCCGGTTGCCTAGAATGAACATCCATGGGCCGGCTCCTGCGCAAGGGTGTCCTTTTCACTCTGCTATTCGCAGGCGTTGTCACGCCTGCCGCCGCCGACCCGATCGTCATGTTCCTGATCGGCGTCGCGCGCGACATGATCGAAGCGCAGATCACCCGGTCGCGCAACGCCCCGGCGAACCAGATCGTGCCGGACCTGTCGCGCTTCTACCCCGGTACCGGGGTAGAACCCGACCACCTGCGGCGCCTGATCGACGACAGCTTCCTCTACCTGAGCGAGGCCCAGCGCAAGGAGATCTTCGATTCCCTGAATGCGGCCCTCCTGGATCCGAAGAACGCGGCGGTGCGCGGCACCATGATCGAGTACTTCGCGGAGAAAGCGCTCACGGTGCGCGCTGCGCAGCTCAAGCTGGCGCAGCTTTCGTCGCGTGAGAAGCAACTGCTGGCGGCCGACTTCCGGAAGGAAATCACCACCCTTTCGGACGAGGACCAGACCCAGCTCGGTGAACTCCTGCGCAGCGGCCTGCTGCCGGTGCCAACCGACCTGAATCAACTGCTGCTGGCCGCCTTCGACGGGCGGTAAAGAATGCAGTTGACGGTCCGGCCGCCCTCCAGCGCCACCGTCTCCGGATAGGCTTCCCGGCACTCGGGCATCGCCTTCGGGCAGCGCGGATGGAAATGGCACCCCGCCGGCGGATGGGCCGGGGACGGCAGTTCGCCCGAGAGGCGGATGGTCTCCCGCCTGCCCTGCACGGTCGGCACCGCGGAGAGGAGCGCCTGCGTGTACGGATGCTTCGGGCTGCCGAGCACATCTTCGGCCGTGCCGCGTTCCACGATCCTGCCCAGGTACATCACCGCCACCTCGTGCGCGAGGTACTCGACGATCGAGATGTTGTGCGTGATGAACAGGTACGCGATACCGAGCCGGTCCTGCAGCGACTTGAGCAGGTTCAGGATCTGCGCCTGCACCGATACGTCCAGCGCGCTGGTGGGCTCGTCGCAGACGATCAGTTTCGGCTCCACCGCCAGCGCGCGGGCGATCGCGATGCGCTGGCGCTGGCCGCCCGAAAATTCGTGCGGATAGCGCGACAGCGTCTCCAGCGGCAGGCCTACCTGGTCAAGCAGGTCCGCCATGCGCGCCGCGCGCTCCTTCTCGTCGCGCCCCACGCCCAGGCTGCGCATGCCCTCCGAGAGGATGTCGGCGATCCGCATGCGCGGGTTGAGCGAGGCGTAGGGGTCCTGGAAAATGATCTGCATCGCGCCGCGGCTCTTGCGCAACGCCTGGCGCGACAACGACGACAGGTCCGTACCTGCGAATACCACCCGCCCGCCCGTCGGCAGGATCAGCCGCAGCAACGCCTTGCCTGCCGTGGTTTTGCCGCAGCCCGATTCACCGACCAGCGCGAGCGTTCTCCCCGCGGGGATTGCGAGCGACACGCCATCCACCGCCTTGACGTAGCCGACCGTGCGCTTGAACAGGCCCCTGCGGATCGGGAAGTGCACTGCGAGGTTCTCGAGTTCCGCGATCAATGGCACGCCTGCCGCTGAAGCCTGCACGTCATTCTTCGTCCTCGCGGACGAATCCTGCGGCGTCGCGGCCAGGCCGTGCTCCCGGAGATGGCAACGCACCTGCCGGCGTACCGCGGCATCGCCGGGAATTGCGATCAATTGCGGCACCTCTCCACGGCAGCGCTGAAAAGCGAACTCGCAGCGGTCCACGAAACGGCAACCGGCGAAGGTCCCGGTCAGCGGAGGCACCTGCCCCGCGATCACCGAGAGCGCCGAGCCGCGCTTTTCCGGCGCAGGCAGCGCCTCGAACAGCTTCTGCGCATAGGGGTGCTGGGGCGCGGCGAAGAACGCATCGCGGTCCGCCACCTCGATAATTTCTCCGGCGTACATGACGGCGACCCGCTGCGCCATGCGGGCGACGATGCCCAGGTCATGGGTGATCAGCAGGACCGCCATGTCGCGCTCGGCCTGCAACTTCACCAGCAGGTCGAGAATCTGCGCCTGGATCGTGACATCCAGCGCGGTCGTGGGCTCATCCGCGATCAGGACCTCGGGCTCCGCGGCCAGCGCGGCGGCGATCATGACGCGCTGCTTGAGCCCGCCGGAGAGCTGGAACGCAAATTCCTCGCAGCGGCGCGCGGCATCCGGAATACCGACTGCGTCCAGCAGTTCGAGCGCGCGCTTGCGCACCGCTTCCCCCGACAGCGCCGTATGGCGTTCGACGACCTCCATGATCTGGCGCCCCACGGTGAGCACCGGATTGAGGGCCGTGGAGGGTTCCTGGAAAATCATCGCGACGCGCCGCCCGCGCACCGCGCGCATCGCCGCCTCCGGCAGCGCGAGCAGGTCCTGCCCATCGAGCAGCACCCGGCCGTCGGCGATGCGCCCCGCCTCGGGCAGCAGGCGCATCAGCGACAGCGCCGTCATGGATTTTCCGCTGCCTGACTCGCCCACCAGCGCGAAGCACTCGCCCTTGCGCAGCTCGATGTCCACCCCGTCGACGGCACGCAGCACGCCCCTGGCGGTATCGAGGTATGCCTTGAGATTCGCGACGTCCAGCACCGTGCCGCCAAAATGCGCGCTCACATGCTTACCCGTGGATCGAAGCCGTCGCGCACCGCGTCGGCGAACAGGTTGGCGGCGAGCACCAGCGCGAACATGAACGTGAAGGCGGTCGCCAGCGCCCACCAGACGACCGGCTCCCGCGACATTTCGAGGCGCGCCGCGTTGATCATGGTGCCGAAGCTGTTGGTCGAAGGATCCACACCGACCCCGACGTAGGACAGCACCGCTTCGGCCAGCACCAGGCCGGAGAAATCCATCACCATCGCGATGATCACGATGTGCGAAAGATTCGGCAGGATGTGGCGCGCGAGGATTCGAGTGTCGCGCACGCCAAATGCGTGCGCCGCCTGGATGTATTCGAGCTGCGAGAGCTTCAGCGTTTCGCCGCGCAGCAGCCGGGCAAGACCGGTCCAGCTGGTCAGGCCGAGGATCACGCACAGGAACAGCAGCCGCAGGTCGGCGCGCTGCACGGCGGTCTGGAAAGTTTCGGGGTGCAGATCGATGTAGACCTGCATCATCAGCACCGCAGCCGCGATCAGCAGTACGCCGGGAATCGAATTGAGGGTGGTGTAGACGTACTGGATGACGTCGTCGATCCAGCCCTTGAAGTAGCCGGCCGCGATGCCCAGTGCGATGCCCACCGGCAGGAGCACGAGCGTGGTCAACGTGCCGATGACCAGGCTGGTGCGCACCGACTTCAATGCCAGGTAGAAGACATCCTGGCCGACCTTGTCGGTACCGAGGAGGTGGTAGCCGGAGGACAGCGCCACCGCGGGTCCTGCCAACGCCAAAAGCACCGCCGACGCGGCAAAAGCCGCATGCCACGGAATCTCGGGCCTTTTTCGTTTGACGATTCTTAACGCCAGGAATTTCAGCAACAGGAGCAGCGCCGCAACCGCAAGGCCTGACAGGGTCTTCTGCGCCACATCGCCAGCCCACTCGCTCTCATCCTTCAGGTGCGCGCCGCCGAAGCGCAGGCGCGGGAAATCGCGCATCTGGCGCCCGTCGGGCAGTTCGACCTGCTCCTTGGCGTAGGAGCGCGTCGCCAGCGGCGCCGAGTAGGTTTTTTCGCTGCGCCCGCGAAGCCGCGACACGACAAGATCGAGAACCGACAGCACGTCCGACGAATAGGCCTTCTGCTCGCCGGCCTTCTGTTCCAGCGCCGGCCGGAAATGCAGGCAATCTAGCAGGCCCAGGCCGATGTAGGCCAAGAGCAGCACCACCGAAGCCATCGCGGCGCTGCTCCTGAAAACCCGCGCCCAGGGGACCGCAAGGTGCGGGTGCCGCCGGCAGTAGAGCGCGTAGCCGGTCGCTGCCGCGACCAGCAGCCAGACCAGGACATCAGTGACAAGGATGACCGGCACGCGTCGCTTTCCCTATTCCAGCCTGATGCGCGGGTCGACCAGCGTGTACGAAATGTCGGTGAGGATCAGCCCCACGATATAGAACACCGAGCCGATGAACACCATCGAGCGCACCACGGCGAAGTCCTGCGCCTGGATCGCATCGATGGTGTAGCTGCCCAGGCCCGGAATGCCGAAGAAGGATTCCATCAGCAGGCTGCCCAGGAACAACGTCGGGATCACCACCACCACGCCGGTCAGGATCGGGATCATGGCGTTCTTGAGCACGTGGCGGAACATCACCACGGATTCGGTCAGACCCTTGGCGCGCGCCGTGCGCACGTAGTCCTTGCCCATTTCCTCGAGGAACAGCGTCCGGTACCAGCGGCTGCTCGCGCCGATGCCGCCAATTACGCCGATCAGCACCGGCAGCACCAGGAAGCGCGCCGCATCGAAGCCGCCGGCGTAGCCCGAGATCGGCACCAGGTGCCAGACCTTGGCGGCGACGTATTGCCCGCCGATGATGTAGAACAGGGTCGAAATCGACATCATCGCCACGCAGGCCACCACGCCCCAGAAATCGAGATAGCTGGCGCGGAAAAACGCCATCAGGAGCGCGAAGGTGATGCAGACCGACAGGCCGACGAGGAATATCGGCACGGCGAGCGCGAGGCTGGGCCACATCCTCACCCTGATTTCGCTTGCAATGTCGCGCTTGTCCTCCGAATACCCGAAGTCGAAGACGAACAGGCGGGCCGATTTCTGAAAGAAGATCGTCTGCACGGCCTTGCTTGCGCCTTGCGCTGCCCCATTCCAAACCAGGGGAAGATCGTAGCCACGCTCCGCCTTCCACTTCTCCACAGCTTCCGGCGTAACGCGCTTCGCGCCCAGCTGCATGCGCGCCATGTCATCCGGCGTATTGACGATGAAGAACAACGCGAAGGTGATCAGGTTGACCCCGATCAGGATCGGGATCGCGTACAGAATCCGGCGGACGATGTAGGCGAACATCGCGTCAGGAAGCCGGACCCACAGCAGGGCGGGCGGCCATCTGCTCCCGCCTTCTGTAGGAAATCACCGCCGGGACGATGGAAGCGATGAGCAGCAGCAGGAGCAGGACTGCCGGCCAGACCACCGGCTGGTTCCATTCGCGGCGCAGAACCTCGCGCTTGGCAGCGTCCACCCGCAAGTATTTCAGCTTGTTGTCCGACATCTCGTTCGCCTTGGCGTTGCCGAGCCAGCTGTGGAACAGGGCGAAATTCTTCGGATGGTAACCGCCGATCCAGGGCGCGTCGCGGCGGAAGATTTCCGTCATGCGGTCGATGAGTTGCTGGCGTTCCGGCCCGCTCGGCATGTTGCGCATGCGTTCGAACAGGGCGTCGAACTCCGGGTTGGCGTAATTCGAGGCGTTCTCGCCCTGGTGCTTCACGCGGCTCTGCGCCCCGTGCAGCAGGAACATGAAGTTTTCCGGATCCGGATAGTCGGCGCTCCAGCCGACGATAAAAAGCTGCGTGCTGCCCTTGCGCAGCTTCTCCTGGAATCGGTTCCAGTCGGTCTGCCGGGGCTCGAACTGGACCGATAGCTTGGCGAACTGCTTGCGCCACCAGTCGATCTGCGCCTTGTCGCCAGGGCCGCGGCCAGTGGTATCTAAGTACAGCACGAGCGGCAGGCCGCTCTTCGCGTCACGCCCGTCCGGGTAGCCCGCTTCGGCGAGCAGCTTCTTCGCCGCTTCCAGCGGCCGGCGACGCGCCTTGCCATCCCGCCATTCATGCGTCACCGGGTTCATCCCTTTGGCGCCTTCGCGATAGCCGAAGATCCCTGGGACGACCGGGCTGTGCGACGGCACGCCGCGGCCGTTGGCGAAGATCGAGAGGTATTCCTCCCAGTCCACGGTGATCGCGAGCGCCTGCCGCAGCTTGCGGGCGCGCTCGGCGTTGCCGCCGATGACCGGATCCAGCCAGTTCACGCCGAGGTAGAAGATGGTGGGCGCGATCGAGGTATCCAGGCGTATGCCGCGCGCCTCCATGTCCGCCGACAGCGTGGCGTCGCCCTCCACGGACACGCGCACGGCCTGGTCGAAGCTCTCGGAGCCGATGCCCGAGAGGTCGTAGTAGCCCTGCAGGAACTTGGTCCAGAGCGGGATGCCCTCCTTCTCGCGGGTGTAGACCGCCCGGTCGACGAAGGGCATGGTCTTGCCGGCGTCGGCAAGCAGGCCGCGCGCCGCGTCGCCCTCCTCGCCTTGCGACGGATACGGCTCGCCGCGGAAATTCGGATTGCGCTCTAGCACCATGCGCGCATTCGGGTCGTTCACCGATAGCATGTAGGGCCCCGTGCCCACCGGCCACCAGTCGAGCGTGAAGTTCTTTTCCGCCATCCCCGCCTGGTGGAAGAACCTGTCGGCTTCCCAGGGCATGGGCGCGAAGAAGGGCATCGCCAACCAGTACACGAATTGCGGATAGCGCCCTTTCAGCGTGACGCGGTAGGTATGCGCATCCACGCGCGTGACGCCTTCCAGCGGATGTTCGCGCAGGTCCAGCCACTGCCCCGGCCTGGCCACCTTTTTCAGCCGCTCGGCGTATTCCTTCAGGCCGACGATGTACTCGGACATCAGGCCAAAGATCGGCGAATGCAGTTCCGGATGCGCGAGGCGCTTGATCTGGTAGATGTAGTCGTCCGCGTCCAGTTCGCGCGTGCCCAGAGGCAGCTCGTACGGGCTCTTCAGTTTCTCCACGTCCGGCGTCTTCAGGGCCAGGTTCTCCGCCACAAATCCAGGATGCGGCTGGAACCTGATGCCAGGTTTGATGCGGATGTCGTAAATGCTGTAGGTCGCGCCGTCCTCTTCGATCAGGCGCGCAACGGGGATTTCCGTGGCGGTCAGCGGAATCAGCTCGTAGGGCCGCTTCAGGTAGTGATACTGGAGGGGCGGCTCGTAGACCTGGCGCGTGAACACCGCCTCGTCGGAGGCATACGATTGCGCGGGATCCAGGTGCTTGGGGCGCTCGGTGAACACCGAATACAGGATGTTCCCGCCCCGGTCGGCCGCCGGATAAGGGTCGTTCCAGACCTCTCCGCATCCCGCCAGAAGAAGCACCAGAAACAGAAGCGCGCGCATGGCGGAAAGTATAATGCCCGGATGGGACTCCTCTCCGGAAAGAAACTGCTCGTCACGGGCCTGCTCAGCAACCGCTCGATCGCCTACGGCATCGCGCGCGCCGCGCGCCGCGAGGGCGCCGATCTCGCCTTCACCTATGTCGGCGATCGCTTCAAGGATCGCGTCACCGGCCTGGCAAAAGACTTCGAATCCACCGCCGTTTTCCCCTGCGATGTCGCAAGCGACGAGCAGATCGCGGCCCTGTTCGAGTCGCTGCGCGCGCTCTGGGGCGGATTGGACGGCCTGGTGCACGCCATCGGTTTCGCGCAGCGCGAAGCGATCGC
>JBDTRO010000240.1:0-10525 GCA_039931635.1 Betaproteobacteria bacterium
TCTGCGGACACCGGCGATTCTCGGGACTGGGGCAGGCGACAGTCTAGCCTGACAAGAGCGGGGCGAGCGCCCCTCCTCCCAGATAGGCGGCGACGCCCGCGTCCGCGCGGGCCTCGTCGAAATCGGTGAATTGCGAAACCCGGCCGCGCTCGACGAACAGAAAGCGGCCGCAGATCTCGCGCAGGATCTCAAGGTGGTAGGTCTCCGTCGGGTGCAGGCAGACGAACACCACCCGGCCCTCGCGTTTCAGGCGCCTGAAAAAATCCAGCATGAAGCCGATGTAGCCGTCCTGGGTATTGAACTGCGGTTCGTCAAACAGGTGCACCATCGGGTACTCGCTGCCGGCCGGCTCGAGCAGGAAATCGGGCCTGCGACGCGCGAAGCGGCGCACCTGGTAGGACTGGTGGTAGTGAATCGCCAGGCGGTCGCGCTCACTGCCCTTCACTCCGTGGATGTCCTTGCCCATGCAGAGCACGCGGCCCGCGCTGGGCGCGTTGGAGCCGGTAATGAGTTCGAACAGCGTGGTCTTTCCCGAGCCGTTCGGCCCCATCACACCGACAATTTCGGGCCGCTCGACGGCAAACGCCGCTTCCAGCCGGAACGTGGCCTGCCGCCGGAACATTCCCCTGGAGTACTCCTTCACCACGTTCTCGACCGAGAGAATCGTCATACGCCCAACAGCCTCGAGCGCAGAGGCGCGTCCTCGATCAGCGCGCGCGCCACTCCCGCGTGGACGATCCGCCCCTTGTCCATGACATACACGCGATCCGCGGCGGCGAGCGCAACGAGCGGGTTCTGCTCGACCAGCAGCACCGCCACGCCCTCGGCCTTGAGGCGCCCGATGGCGCGCATCACGTCCTGGACGATGCGCGGCGCGAGACCCTGGCTCGGCTCGTCGAACAGCACCAGCCCGGGCGAGCCGATGAGCGCTCGCGAGATCGCCACCATCTGCATTTCGCCGCCGGAGAGGTTCTCGCACTCCCTGTGCTGCAGGTACTCGAGCGCGCTGAACAGCTCGAAGCATTCCTTCTCGGTCCAGGCCCGGAAGCGGCTGCGCTTGCGGGCGATGGACAGGTTGCGAGCCACCGTCAACGTCGGGAAGATGCGCCGGTCGTCCGGCACCCAACTGATGCCCAGGCGCGCAATGGCATGGGTCGGCAACCGGGTAATGTTTTTGCCATCAAATTGAATTTTTCCGGAGCGAACGGAGGACAGACCCAGTATCGATCTCAGGGTCGTCGTTTTCCCCGCGCCGTTCGGGCCGAGCAGCGCCACCACTTCGCCGGCGCCAACCTGCAGCGAAACGCCGAACAGCGCCTGCGTTTCGCAGTAGAAGGTGTCGATGGCGTCGATCGCGAGCATCTATTCCAGCGCCCCCAGGTTGGACCGCTGCACCCAGGGATTGGCGCGCAATTCGGCCGGCGCGCCCTGCGCGATCACCTGGCCCCAGTGCATCACATAGATGTGGTCGGCAAGGCCGAACAGGAACTTCATGTCGTGCTCGATCATCACGATGGTGATCGAGCGCTTGAGATCTGCAATCAGCTGCGCGATGCGCGCCGTGCCTTCGGACCCGAGGCCCGCGGTCGGTTCGTCGAGAAACAGCAGGCGCGGGCGCGCCGCCATCGCAACGCCGATTTCCAGCGCGCGCCGGTCGCCATAGGAAAGGTCCCTGGCCCTGACGTTTTCCTTTCCTTTGAGCCCCACCTTCCCGAGCACCTGGCCCGCAAAGTCGGAAGATTCAAACCCACCCAGCATTGAAAACCCCCGTTGCCGCATTTCCGGGGTCGCCACCAGCACGTTGTCGAGCGCACTGTACTCGTCGAACAGGTTCATGATCTGGAACGAGCGCGAGATGCCCAGGCGCGCGATTTCGCGTGGCGGCTGGCCTGTAATGTCGCGGCCCTCGAAGGTGACCGTGCCGCGGTCGGGCGCGTGACTGCCGGTGAGAAGGTTGAAGCAGGTCGTTTTCCCGGCGCCGTTCGGGCCCATGATGCCCTACAGCCGGCCGGCCTCGAAGCGCATCGACACGTCCTCGAGCACCACATGATTGCCGAACCGCTTATGCAGGTGATTTGCTTCGAACATTCTTGAGCATTCCGGCGAGGCCCTCGGGTTTGAACAGCACGATCGCCATGAACAGCAGCCCGTACCAGAGCAGCCAGGCCTCGGTGTACGCGCCGAGCAGGTCGCGCGCGATGAAGAACAGTACCGCGCCGATGACCGGGCCCCAGAACGACACCATGCCGCCGCCCACCAGCACCATCATCACCACGAAGCCCGACTGGTGCAGGCTCATGACGTTCGGGTAGGCCGACTGCTGCGCGAGCGCGAACAAGCCGCCCGCCAGGCCGGCGACCACCGCCGAGATGACGAACGCGAGCCACTTGTAGAGCCACACGTTGTAGCCGACGAAGCGCGCGCGCGTCTCGTTCTGCCGGATCGCGGCGAGCACGCGGCCGAACGGCGAGTGCACCAGCCGCCACAGCAGCAGGACCACGATGAAGAAGACGCCGAAGCAGAAGAAGTACAGGCTCTCCAGCTTCTGGATCTCCAGCACGGCGAAGCCGAAGTCCGCAGGCAGGCGCTTGATGTTGAGCAGGCCGTCCTCGCCACGCGTCACGCTGTGCCACTTGATCGAGACGAACCAGAAGATCTGGCCGAAGGCAATGGTAAGCAGCGCATAGTAGATGCCGCGCCGGTGGGAAATGAACCCCGCCACCACGGCGCCGGCGAGCGCGGCCGCGACGACCGCCGACAGCAGCGAACCCCAGAGGCCGAAATCCCAGTACAACTGCGTCAGGCCGAAGGCGTACGCGCCGACGCCGAAATAGGCGCCGTGCCCGAACGACGGCAGGCCGCTGGTGCCAAGCAGCAGATTGAACCCGAGGGCGTAGATCACCCAGATCATGACCTCGACGCCCAGGTAGGGATACAGGCCGACGCCCTTGATCCAGAACGGCAGGCTCGCGAACAGGATGAAGGTCGCGAGCATTGGGGGCGGCACGATTTCCTTGATGCGCAGCAGCATTTTCGGTGCTTGCAACGAATGTTCTAGTTATGTAATCTTTGAGAATAAACATTCTATAGCGGTCTGTCCACCAGCAAATGCCGGGCGCACGCAGCTTCGAGGCTCTCAAGGGAGATTTGTCCCGCGTCTACCCGGGACTGTCGCCGCAATTGCAGTCCATCGCGACTTATGTGCTCGAGAATCCGCAGGACATGGCGCTCGACACGGTGGCGCGCATCGGCAAGTCGGCCGGCGTGCAGCCCTCGGCGCTGGTGCGCTTCGCGCAGGCGCTCGGCTACGGCGGCTTTTCCGACCTGCAGCGCGTGTTTCGCTCGCGCCTGGTGGACCGCTCGAACCAGTACAGCGGCCTGCGCAACTACCGCGAGCGCATCGAGCAGTTCCGCGGCGGGCAGACGCGCTCGGGGCCCGGCGGCGTGCTGTCGCAGTTCGTCGCCGACGGCATTGCCTCGCTGGAGCAGCTGCATGCCCATGTCGCGCCCGCCGACTTGCAGGCAGCCGTGAAGCTGCTGGCCGCCGCGCAGACGATCCACGTGCTCGGCCACCGGCGCTCGTTCCCGGTCGCCTACTACCTCGCCTATGCGCTGACGCAGCTCGAGCTGCGCGCGCCGCTGCTCGATTCGGTCGGCGGCATGCTGAAGGAGCCGGCGCGCCTGATCGGACCCAAGGACGCGCTGCTGGTGGTGTCATTCAAGAACTACACGCCCGACGTGGTCGAAGTGGCGCAGTCCTGCAAAGCGCGCAAGGTGCCGATCGTCGCGATTACCGACAACGCGCTGTCGCCGCTGGTGCGCCCCGCCAGCGTCTGCTTCCAGATCGAGGACAAGACCTCGACGCCGTTCCGCATGCTGGTGGCGCCGATGTGCCTGGCGCAGGCGCTGGTGGTGTCGCTGGGAGAACACCTTGAGTGAACGCACCGCAAGGACCGGCACGGAGCGCCGGCTCGACCTGATCTGCATGGGCCGCGCCGCCGTGGACCTCTATGGCGAGCAGATTGGCGCGCGCCTCGAGGACCAAACGAGTTTCGCCAAGTACCTCGGCGGCAGCCCGGCGAACACCGGTGTCGGCGCCGCTCGCCTCGGCCTGAGGGTGGCGATGCTGACGCGCGTCGGCGACGAGCACAACGGCCGCTTCGTGCGCGAAACGCTGGCCGCCGAGGGCCTGGACGTCAGCCACGTGAAGACCGATCCCTCCAGGCTGACCGCGCTGGTGTTCCTGGCGATCCGGGACCGCGAGACCTTTCCGCTGATTTTCTACCGCCATGAGTGCGCGGACATGGCCATTGCCCGCGAGGACTTCGATGCCGCCTTCCTCTGTTCAGCGAAGGCGCTGCTCGCCTCCGGCACCCATTTCTCGCAGCCGGCGATCGCCGACACCTGCCTGCACGCGCTCAGGCTCGCGCGCAGCCTGGGCACGAAAACCGTGCTCGACATCGACTACCGGCCGGTGCTCTGGGGTCTCACTGCCCCGGGACGCGGCGAAGACCGCTTCGTAAAATCGAAAGAGGTCACCGCCCGACTGCAGGAGGTCGTGCCCCTGGCGGATCTCGTCATCGGCACCGAAGAGGAGTTCCACATCGCGGCCGGCTGTGAAAACACGGACGAAGCGGTGCGGCGGCTGCGCGCACTGACGCCGGCCACGTTCGTGGTGAAGCGCGGCCCGATGGGTTGCAGCGTCCACCGCGGCGATATGGTGCTCGCGGGCGAAGGCTTCCCGGCGGAAGTGTTCAATGTGCTGGGCGCGGGCGACGGCTTCGCCGCCGGGTTCCTGTCAGGCTGGCTACGCGACCTGCCACTGCAGGAATGCGCGCGCCGCGCGAACGCCTGCGGCGCGCTGGTGGTGTCGCGCCATGGCTGCGCGCCCTCGATGCCATCGCGCGAAGAGCTCGAAGTCTTCCTCGGCAGGAGCGACTGGCCGGTCCGGCTGCGCGACTCGTCGCTGCTGAACGACCTGCACCGGAAAACAACCGGCCGCAAACCCTGGCCCGAAGTCCTCGCTCTCGCTTTCGACCACCGCAAGCAGCTGGAAGCCCTCGGGCCGGCGCCCAGGATCAGCCGATTCAAGCAACTGGTGGCGGAGGGTTTGCAGAAAGCGGCCCGCAACGTGCCGGGCTCCGGCGCACTGGTGGACGGCAAATACGGCGAAGAGGCGCTCTTCGCCCTCACCGGCAGCGGCATCTGGCTCGCACGGCCGGTCGAAGTCCCAGGCAGCCAGCCGCTCGAATTCGAAGCGGGCGACAACGTCGGCGTCGCGCTGCGCGACTGGCCGGCCGAGCACGTCGTGAAATGCCTGTGCTACTACGCGCCGGCCGACCTGAGAAAAATCGTGCAGCT
Organism: Betaproteobacteria bacterium; assembly: GCA_039931635.1. Lineage (GTDB taxonomy): Bacteria > Pseudomonadota > Gammaproteobacteria > Burkholderiales > SG8-39 > RBG-16-66-20. Next base: position 5,362 of record JBDTRO010000240.1, read on the forward strand.
GTATGAGGCCTGCGTCGCGACCGGGCACGAACTGCTCCTCGAGATCATTTCGCCGCGGCTGCCGGAAGCGATCGCGGAAATCTACGCCGCCGGCGTGCGGCCGGACTGGTGGAAGCTGCCGCCGCCGGCGTCCGAAGCGGCCTGGGCGGCCCTGGAAAACGTCATCTCCAGGAATGATCCGCAATGCCGCGGCATCCTGCTGCTCGGCCTGGAAGCGAGCGAGGAGCAGCTGGAGCGCGATTTCGCGCTTGCGGCGCCGCGCCCGCTCTGCAAAGGCTTCGCGGTCGGGCGCTCGATCTTCATGCAGGCGGCGCGGCGCTGGTTCGACGGCGCCTGCGGCGACGCGGCGGTGGTGGACGAAGTGGCGGCGAACTACGGCAGGTTGGTTGAATCCTGGAAAACGGCGAGGACTTCATGCAAAGCATCGGTTTCATAGGCATCGGCCTGATGGGCCACGGCATGGCCAAGAACCTGCTGGCGAAAGGGCATGCCTTGTCGTTTCTCGTGCATCGCAACCGCTCGAACATCGCGGATCTGGTCGCCAGCGGCGCGATGGAATTGAAGAAACCCTCCGAAATCATGGCCGCCTCGGACGTGGTCATTCTCTGCGTTACCGGAACAACGCAAGTGGAAGCCAACGTCTACGGTCCCGCCGGGCTGCTTGACGCCAGCCGCAAGGGTCAGGTGGTGATCGACTGCTCGACTGCGATTCCCGAGTCCACCGACCGGATTCGCGCCGACTTTGAAAAGAAGGGGGTGCGCTTCGTGGATGCCCCGCTCGCCCGCACGCCCGTGCAAGCCGAGGAGGGCAAACTCAACTGCATGGTCGGCGCGGACGAAGCCACGCTGGCCGAGATCCGCCCGGTGCTGGAGAAGTTCTGCGAGAACATTTTCCACGTCGGGCCGCCGGGAACCGGCCACAAGGTGAAGCTCGCCAACAACTTCCTCGCGCTTGGCACTGCGGCGCTGGTCTGCGAAGTGCTCGCAGCCTGCGCCAAGGTCGGCATCGACCTCGAAACCTTCTACAAGCTCATTTCGGCAGGCGGCGCGAACTCCGCCATGTTCCAGATGATCGTGCCCAAGGCGCTCAAGGGCGATCACAGCGGGCTCATGTTCACGCTCGCCAATGCGAAGAAGGACATCGGCTACTACCAGGGCATGGCTGCCAATGCGCCGTTCGCGGGCGCGATGGGCAGCGCGCTCTTCCAGACCCTGGTGCAGGCGAACTCGCTCGGCCTCGGCGACAAGTTCGTGGCCTCGCTGATTGAAGCGCATGAAAAGGTCAACGGTATTCAAGTAGTCCAACGCTGAAGGAGGGAACTATGGAACGCAAACGCAGAAAACTGTTGCAGATGCTGGCGGCGGGAACCGCCTTCTACGGTCCGTGGACCGTCAACCGGGTCTGGTCGCAGGCGGCGCAGAAAAAGCCGCTGGTGATCGGCCTGACCATGGACGCTAGCGGCCAATACGGCGCGAGCGGCCAGATGGAACGCCTGGGCGCCATGCTCGCGATCCGCGAGTTCAACGAACAAGGCGGCGTGCTCGGCCGGCCGATCGAGGCGATCCACATCGACACCGAAACCACGCCCGCCACCGGCTCGCGGGTCGCGGAGCGGATGATCACCCGCAATGAAGCCGCATTCCTTGTCGGCGCGCTGCATTCGGGCGTCGCCAATGCCATCAGCCAGGTGGCGCAGAAGTACGGCTGCGTCTACTTCAACACCAACTCGAGCTCGCCCACGGAGTCCGGCAAGGACTGCCACCGGGTGAAGTTCGTGTGGGACGGCAATGGCACAAATTTCGCGCACGCCATCGTCAAGAACGCGATCAAGGCGAACGGCCGCAACTGGGTGCTGCTGACCAACGACTACGTCTGGGGTCACCAGACCTCGAAGGCGACGCGCGCCCTGGTCGAGGCCAATGGCGGCAAGATCGTGGACGAACTGATGGTGCCGCAGAACACGCGCGACTTCACGTCATACCTGCTGAAGCTGCAGCAGATCAAGCCGAACGTGGTCGCCGCGGCCGTGGGCGGCGACGACATCAAGGCGCTCCGGCAGCAGGTGGTACAGAGCAAGCTCGACAAGGCCTTCGCCTGGATCAACAACCAGCAGGACTGGCCGGACGTGTATGGCCTGGGGCCGGATTCCATCTTTGGCGTGTTCGGCACCAATTGGTACTACCGCCTGCCGCTGCCCGGCGTGAAGGAGTTCGTCGCCAAGTACCAAAAGACCTACCCCGGCGGGCAAATCGGCGTTCCCGGCAACGTGTACTACAACGGCTACATGGCGACGCGGGAGCTGCTGCGCTGTGTCGAAGAAGCGGGCAGCACCAACAACATCGCCGTGATCAAGAAGCTGGAGGGGCGCAAGATGGCCGCGGCCGACCGGATGCAGAATTTCGACGCGTGGATCGATCCGGCGACCCACCAGGTGCAGCAGACCATCTACATGGCGAGCTACAACGACAAGCCCGCCGAGAAGGACGACATCTTCAAGATCCTGTCGCAGGTGCCCCCGCAAGAGGTGGCCGACGCGGATGCGCCCAGGTCCTGCAAGCTGGAAACCTACGAGGCGACGCCGAGCTACGAGCAGTAGTCCACGAGCCCAACGCTTGGAGTTTGTCCTCAACCTCCTCCCTCACCTCGTCAACGGGGTGAGCCTCGGGCTGCTGTTTGCGCTGATCGCCCTGGGGTTCATGCTGATCGTCGGGGTGATGGAAGCGATCAACCTCGCCCATGGGTCCCTGTTCGCGCTGGGGGCCTATGCGGCGATTTTCCTGCTCGGCCTGAAGGTTCCCTACGCCGCCGTGTTCGTGCTGGCGCCGCTGCTGGTGGCCATCGCCGGCATGGTGCTGGAACTTTGCCTGCGCCGCACCTACGGCAAGGATCCTCTCTACGGCCTGCTGCTCACCTTCGGTGCCGCGCTGGTGATCGAGGAAATCATCCGCCTGGTCTGGGGTTCGGGCGAGAAGCAGCTCGCGGTACCTGCCGAACTCACCGGCGCGATCGCCGTCGGCGGCCTGCTGTACGCGAAATACCGGCTGTTCGCCTGCATCGCGGCGCTCGCCCTCATCTTCCTGCTCTACCTGTTCCTGGAAAAAACGCCCTACGGCGCCATGATCAAGGCGGGTGCGCACGATTCGGAGATGGTGCGCGCGCTCGGCATCAACCTGTCGCGGCTGCGCCTGTTCGTCTTCGCGCTCGGCACCGCGCTCGCGGCGTCGGCCGGCATCGTGCTGGCGCCGATCTGGGGCGTGCGCCCCCACATGGGCGTGGATGCCGTGATCCCGGCGTTTGTCATCATCGTATTGGGCGGCGTGGGCAGCTTCTGGGGCGCGGTGATGGCCGGGATCATGGTCGGCATCGTGGTCGGCCTTACCGGCGCCTACGCGTCGGAATGGTCGCTGCTCTCGATGTACCTGCTGCTGATCGCGCTGGTAACCTTCCGTGCCCGCGGCTTCCTCGGAAGGAAAACAGCCCTTGAAAACTGACCTGAAGGGAAAAATCGCGGTGGTGACCGGCGCCGCAGGGACCATGGGGCGCGCGGTCGTCAATGCTTTTTCCGGCGAAGGCATCAAGACCATCGGAATCGACGTCAAGCCGTCGGCCAACGGCATCGTCTGCGACATCACCGACCCGGCCGCCGTGGAAAAGGCGATCCGCGATATCGGCAAGGTCGACATCCTCGTCAACAACGCGGGCATCCTGTCCAATAACAAGTCCGAGGCGACTTCGCCCGACGAATGGCGCAAGGTGCTCGGCGCCAACCTGGACGGCGCGTTCTACCTGGCGCGCGCGGTGATCCCCGGCATGAAAGAGCGGCGCTGGGGACGCATCGTCAACACCTGCTCGCTGGCGGCGAAAACCGGCGGCCTTACCGCCGGCACCGCGTATTCCGCTTCCAAGGGCGCGCTTACCTCACTCACTTTCTCGCTCGCGCGCGAACTGGCCGCCTTCGGCATCACCGTGAATGGCATCTCGCCCGCCTACGTGAACACTCCCATGGTGACCGAGCAGCTCACCGAAGCGCAGCGCCAGGCGGTACTGGCGCAGATTCCCGTCGGGCGTTTCTGCGAACCCGAGGAGTTCGCCCACGTGGTGCGCTTCCTGGTTTCGCCGCTGTCGGGTTTCATCACCGGCGAGATCGTCGACCTCAACGGCGGCGTAATCATGGACTAACATGAATCTATTCACCATGTTGAATCTATTCACTCTGAAGGGAAAGACGGCGTTCGTGCCGGGCGGCTACGGCGGCATCGGCGAGGCGATCTGCCGGGGACTCGCGCAGGCGGGCGCCAAGGTGCTCGTCGCGGGGCGCAGCGAAGCCAAGGCGAAGGCACTGGCGCGCAGGCTTGGCCGCGGCGCGCGCGGTCTTGCGCTCGACGTACAGGACGTCGCCGCCATTCGCGACACCGTGGCGTCTTTGCGGCGCGTCGACATCCTCATGAACTGCGTCGGTATCCAGCGCGAACAAGCGCTCGTCGACGTCACCGAGGAAGCATACGACGAGGTGTACCGCAGCAACCTCAAGGCGGCGATGTTCCTCGCGCAGGCAGTGGCGAAGAAGCAGATCGCCGCGAAACGCGGTGGCAAGCAGATCCACCTGCTCTCCGTGCGCGCGCAATTGGGGCTGCGCGGCCGCGGCTACTCCGCCTACTGCTCGACCAAGGGCGGCCTGGTGATGCTCATCAAGCAGCACGCTTCCGAGCTTGGCAAGCATGGCATCTGCGTCAACGGCATCGCCCCGACCGTGGTCCGCACCGAGATGGGCGCGCACTGGCTGAAAGACCCGAAGACGCGCGCCTGGCTGCAGGAGCGTATTCCGCTCGGGCGCGTCGCGGAGCCGGTGGACTGCATGGGCGCAGCCCTGTTCTTCTGCGCGCCGGCCTCGGATTACGTGACCGGCCAGATCCTCTACCTCGACGGCGGGATCACGGCCTCACAATAGACGGGTGTCCGCCCCTCTCGTCCCCGCCAAGCCCGCCTTCGCGCCTGACGGCACGCCGTACTCGGAAACTTTCGGCGACGTCTACCATAGCGCCGAAGGTGGCCTCGCGCAGGCGCGGCACGTATTCCTGCAAGGCAACGGCCTGCCGCAGCGCTGGCGGGGGCGGCGCGTCTTCAGCGTGCTGGAAACCGGTTTCGGATTTGGACTGTCGTTCC
>JBDTRO010000241.1:0-5809 GCA_039931635.1 Betaproteobacteria bacterium
CGGTCGAGCGCGCGGCCTCCCACTGTCCCTTGGCGATCGAGGTGATGCCGGCCCAGTAGATCTCCTCGGAGAAAGCCATCAGCACCAGCGTGAGCGAGAGCCAGGTCGAGACGAAGCCCGAGGGCGCGATATCGACGGCGGGCAGGCCGAAGTAGATAAAGACGATGATCACCAGCGGCGGCAGGGCGCGAAACAGGTCGACGACGAAGATGATCAGCAGGTTGAGCGGCCGGAAGCCCAGGCTGCGCAGCAGCGCAAGGGCGAGTCCCGAGACCAGGCCGGCGATGATGACGAGCGCGGCCAGCTCGACGGTGACCAGCATGCCGTGGAGGATGTCCGGCAGGTATTTCGCCATGACCTTCGCGTTGAAGAAGGTCTCGAGGAATCGCTCCCAGGCGGACGGAGGCATCAGGCGCCGGCGCGGCGTGGGTTCACGTCAATGCCGCTGGATCTGGCCGATGAACCCGCGCGTGCGATCCTGCATGGGCGCCTCGAAGATCTGCGCCGGCGGCCCCTCTTCGATGATGGCGCCCTCGTCCATGAAGAGCACGCGGTCGGCGGCGTTGCGCGCGAAGCCCATCTCATGGCTGACCACGATCATTGCCATGCCGCTTTCGCGCAGGTCGCGCATTACGCCCAGCACCGAGCCCACCAGCTCCGGATCGAGCGCGCTGGTCGGCTCGTCGAACAGCATCACCCGCGGCTCGAGCGCGATGGCGCGCGCGATCGCGACGCGTTGCGCCTGGCCGCCCGAGAGCTGGCCGGGCGTGTGGCCGGCGCGGTCGGCCAACCCGACGCGCGCGAGCGCGGCACGCCCGAGCGCCTCGGCTTCGTCGCGCGGTTTGCCCGCCACCTTGCGCAGCGCCAGCATGACGTTGCCGAGCGCCGTCATGTGCGGATAGAGGTTGAACGACTGGAACACCATGCCGATGCGCTGGCGCGCGCGGTTGATGTCGGTGCGCGGATCGAGCAGGTCGACGCCGTCGACCGTGACGCTGCCCGAGGAAGGCTCCTCGAGCCGGTTCAGGCAGCGCAGCAAGGTCGACTTGCCCGAACCCGACGGCCCGATGACGAACACCAGCTCGCGCTCGGCAAGCACGAGATCGACGCCTTTCAGGACATGCAGGGCACCAAAATGCTTGTGAATACCCTTGGCTTCAACGACCGGCACATCAACTGCACTTCAACTCGTGCGGCGTCGGATCGTAGTTCGGCATGCCCGGCACGCCGTAGCCCGGCGTGATCACCCGTTCGAGCGAGTCGGGGCCCGGGGTCTTGCCGAACCATTTCTCCGACAGCCTGGCGATGGTGCCGTCCTTTTTCATGCAGCTCATCACGTCCTGCACCTGGTTGCGCAGCGCCACGCTGGTCTTGGGGAAGGGCGCCGCCCAGTGCGCGCGCGTGGTGGTGAGCTCGAGATCGGCGGCGAACAGCGGATTCTTGCTCGCGGCGTAGACGATGGTGGTGTTGCCGCCGAGCGTCGCGTAGGCGCGGCCCGAGAGCACCGCCTGCGTCGCATCGGGCTGGGTATCGTAGGCCTGCACGGTGAAGCCGTGCTTTTCGCCTTCGGCCTTGCTCAGCGTCTCGTAGGGCGTGCCCTTGTTTACGGCGACGACCTTGCCTTTCAGATCGGCCCAGTCCTTGATCGGCGCCGAGCCCTTCTTGATGCCGAACTGGTACGCGGTCCACAGGTAGCCGGCGGTGAAGAGCATGCTTTCGGCGCGCTCCTTGGTGACCGTGGTGGGCGCGGCGATGAAGTCGTAGCGGCCCGAGAGCATGCCCGGGATCAGGGTGGAGAAGCTCACGCTGTCGATGGTGATCTCGCGTTTCATGCGCCGGGCAACTTCGGTAAAGAGGTCGATCTGGAAACCCTCGACGCCGCCGCCGAGCTTCGGCATGGCATGCGGTGCGAACGTGCCGTCGACGCCGGTGCGCAGCGGCGGCAGGTTGGATTGGGCCAGGGCGGAACCCGCCACAAGCAGGGCGGCCGCCGCGATCGCGGCAAGTGGGCGAGGAATCATGGGGTGCGCTCCGAAGAAGGGTTTGACCGGGGCATTGTCCGATAAATCGATTGGAAGCGATAGTATCGGGGCATGGCGGATCGCATCCTGGTCATCAACCCCAACTCGACCGAGGCGTGCACGCGCGGCATAGACGAGGCTTGCGAGCCGTTGCGCATGCCGGGCGGGCCCGCCATCGACTGCGTGACGCTCAAGGAAGGTCCGCCGGGGATCGAGTGCCAGCAGCATGTCGACGGCGTCGTTGCGCCGATGCTGGGAATGATCAGGAAAAAGGAAAAACAATACTCGGCGTTCGTCATCGCCTGCTATAGCGATCCCGGCCTGCACTCGCTGCGCGAGGCGACGAAAAAGCCCGTGCTCGGCATCTCGGAGTGCGGCATCCTCACCGCGCTGACCCTCGGCCAGAAGTTCGGCGTGATTGCCATCCTGAAGCAATCCATCCCGCGTCACCTGCGCTACATGGGCGCGATGGGCGTGAGCGGGCGCCTGGCGGGCGAGCTGCCGGTGGGGCTGCGCGTCGTCGAACTCTCGAATGAGAAAAAGACCTTCCGCCGCATGGTTGAAACCGGCAAGGCGCTGCGCGACCAGCACGGCGCCGACGTCGTGATCATGGGCTGCGCGGGCATGGCGCGCTATCGCAAGCCGCTGCAGGACGAGCTCGGCATCCCGGTGGTCGAACCCACGCAGGCGGCGGTCACGATGGCGATCGGGCGCGTGCGGCTGAACTGGACTGGAATTTAGCGCCTTGTGGTTCTACGGAGGCTTTGATCGAATGACCGCTACTCGATGATGCAAGGGGTCCCGCCCGCATGACCGCAGCTCCCGAGCATGCCGCCGCCACGGCGTTTGATGCCATCGTCATCGGTGCCGGCGTCGGCGGCCTCTATGCCTTGCACCGCCTGCGCGACAAGCTCGGCATGCGGGTGCGCGTACTCGAGGCAGGCGCCGATGTCGGCGGCACCTGGTACTGGAACCGCTATCCGGGCTGCCGCTGCGACGTGGAAAGCCTGGAATATTCCTTCGCGTTCGACAACGCGCTTCAGCAGGAATGGTCCTGGCCGGAGCGCTACGGCAATCAGCCGGAGATCCTGGAGTACGTCGGCCATGTGGCCGAGCGCTTCGATCTGCGCCGCGACATCCAGTTCAATACCCGCGTCGTCTCGGCGACCTACGATCGCGCGAGCAACCGCTGGAGCGTGCAGACCCGGGCTGGCGAGCGCTTTAGCGCGCCGATTTGCGTGATGGCGACCGGCAACCTGTCGGTGCCACGCGTGCCGGACATTGCCGGCCTGCAAAGTTTCAAGGGCCGCTGGGTTCACACCGGCAGGTGGCCGCATGAGCCGGTCGACTTCACCGGGCTGCGGGTCGGCGTGATCGGTACCGGATCTTCAGGCGTGCAAAGCATCCCGATCATTGCCCGCCAGGCCAGGCACCTGACGGTGTTCCAGCGCACCGCCAATTTCATCCTGCCCGCGAACAACGGGCCGATGGATAAAGCGCTCGAGGCGAGGCACAAGGCGGAGTATCCCGAGCGCCGCCGCGCCGCCTACGACACGCCGTTCGGCATTGCCGGCTATCCGCCGCCGGTCAAGTCGGCGCTGGCGGCGAGCCCGCAGGAGCGCGAGGCCGTGTACGAGCGCAAGTGGGCCGAGGGCGGCTCGATCAGTTTCCTGTACAGCTACACCGACCTGCTGACCAGCAAGGAAGCCAACGACACCGCGGCCGAGTTCGTGCGCAACAAGATTCGCTCGATCGTCAGGGATCCGGCGACCGCCGAACTGCTGTGCCCGGACGACCACCCGATCGGCACCAAGCGGCTGGTGCTCGATACCGGCTACTACGAGACCTACAACCGCGGCAACGTCGCGCTGGTCGACGCGCGCAAGGCGCCCATCCAGGAAATCACCCCGCACGGCCTGCGTACCAGCGAGGCGGCGTACGAGCTGGATGCGATCGTGTTCGCTACCGGCTTCGACGCGATGACCGGCGCGCTGAAGGAAATCGACGTGCGCACCACCGACGGCCGCTCGCTGACGACGGACTGGGCTCACGGGCCCTACACCATGCTGGGCATCATGTGCGCCGGTTTCCCCAACCTGTTCATGATTACCGGCCCGGGCAGCCCGGGGGTGAAGAGCCAGATGATCCTGAGCTGCGAGCAGCACGTCGATTGGATCGTCGACTGCCTGGCAACCATGTCTGCCAACGGCTTCGGCGCCGTCGAGCCGACCGAAGAAGCGCAGGCTGCGTGGACACGGCACGTCGGGGACGTGGCCGACGCCACGCTCTATCCGCTAGCCAATTCCTGGTACATGGGCGCCAACATCCCGGGCAAGCATCGCGTCTTCATGCCCTACGTCGGCGGCGTGCACACCTACAAGCGCAAGTGCGACGAAATCGCCGCAAAAGGCTACGAGGGTTTCACGATGACGCCGGCGACCGCGGCGCGATCGGCGATGGCGACCGCCGGCCACGACTGAGCCGCCTCGCATCTAACGGAGCAAGTCACAAAATCTGATTTGATCGGGCGCTGACCCCTCGAACGTCCGCTTCCGGCCAGAAGCGGTCGTTCGCGGCAGTGCGAGCCGCACAGAGTCCTAACGGCTTATTTGAGATTCTTCAGATTCAACGCGAAGAGAGAAATTTGCTTCGCAATCTCGTCACATTCGGGTTTTTCCTGTACCAATGTTATCGCAGCGATAACAGCTGCCCCAAGTTGGGCAGAAGGCATGCCCTCTACTTTGTCGAGAGCCGAGGCCCAATCTGCAAATCCGCGTAACTTTGCTGCTTCACGAAGTTTCACAAGCCTGCGCAGGATCGCGTCGCGGTCCAGATTCGTTGGCTGCCTTAGCGTCTCATCCTCGTCGTTCACCATTTCACCCTATCCACGTACTTGAGGCCACCGAGTGAAAGTCATCTCGACAGCCAACCGACACAGACACATTGGACAGGGCCCAGATTATCCTTTTGTCCTGCAAAATGGCTGTTGGAGAAATAGCTCTGTAAGGTCCGGGACTGATCGATGCTGGACTTTGCCGAATGACCGTAAAATGGGGCGGACATTCGAAATTCATCTCATTCAGCAGCATCGGGCATGATTGGCTCGCCGTCGCCTGTTTTGGGTCTAGCGACAGGCACGGGCTCTCGGTTTTCGGCGATTTGCAAGAACACCGGCTCCACATAAGCCGATCGCCGACCAGACTCCGGGGTCTACGCTGCTCTGCGTAGCGCCCGTCTGCAAAAATCAGTAGGGAGGGCCATTAGTAGACAGACTCTCGAACCAATCTGTCGAAATCCGAAATTCTTTACTAGCGTATTCTCAGCATCTACCGTTTGCATCTTGACCGAGCAGAATGCACAGAAGTCTCCATGCGAACCAGATAGCAAAATCTCAATCCATTTTACGTCGCCTACGTTTGCGCAAAGCGTCTTAAAAGCGAGTTCAAGATCGCTCGCGTTTCTCGCGGCCAGCAGTCCCGAAATGCTCTTGATATATGGCATGGCCGCCGCTCCTTCGTACAACACGGCAATTCTGGTGCCGGGCAAGCTCGAATCGGACGAAATGATAAGCGAAATGATCTCGAAAAAGGAAGTCGTTGAGGCATTGATGACGCCGAAAAAGTTGTGCATCGCAACGCAACGCAATGCAAGGATCCTACCGATGCCGATTTGTGACCAATTCGAATGCGGCGCGAACGACCGCTTCGGGTCGGAAGCGGTCGTTCGACCGCCCCTACGCTGCATTGCAACGATGATTCGCAAATTTGGCCTCAATGGCTGCTAACGGC
>JBDTRO010000242.1:0-6392 GCA_039931635.1 Betaproteobacteria bacterium
CCCTTGCTGTGGCAGCCTCACGTTTTCTCGGATCACGTGGCGACGCGGCTGGCGAAGAACGTGCACGGGGACTCCAGCGGCGTGCGCGGGGCGGCATGGCTCTGGGGCGGGTGAGGAGTGAATTCAAAGGGGAGAACCGCATGAAAAAGACGATTGCACTTTCTGCAATGCTGGCTCTGGCACCTGCGACGCAGGCGGCCGACATCGAGGCCGGCAAGGCCAAGGTCGCCGAAGTCTGCTCTGCCTGCCACGGCGCCAACGGCGTCAGCGTGAGCGACACGATCCCCAATCTGGCGGGCCAGCGCGTGGCCTATCTCGAAACGCAACTCAGAGCGTACAAGGACGGTTCGCGCAAGCCGCAGAGTCCGGGAAATCCGGCGGGGATCATGAACGCGATGGCGGGGCAGCTCAGCCCCGCGCAGATCGCCGACGTCGCGGCCTACTACGCTTCGTTGCCCGGGGCGACGGGCCCCGCCGCGAAATCGGCGCAGTTGCCGCACGTTTCCAGATCGAGCCTGACCTTCCCCGAAGGCTTCAAGGACTCGTTCGTGAAGTATCACGCCATCAACTTCCCGGCGACCAAGCAGGTGCGCTACTACTACGCCAACAAGCCCGCGGTGGAGGCAGCGAAGGCGGGCAGGCCGCTGCCGGATGGCTCGTACCTGATCGCGGAGGTCTACGCAGCGAAACTGGACGCTGCGGGCAATCCGGTCAGCAGCAGCGACGGCCTCTACGTGCCGGAGAAGCCGCTTTTTTACACTGGGATGGGCACGGGGGCGGGTTGGGGCAACGAATTTCCGGATGCGCTGCGCAACGGCAACTGGAACTACGCGGTCTTCACACTCGACAAGAAGGCGCGCCCCGGCGTGAACCAGGCCGAATGCCTCGCCTGCCACAAGCCGCTCGACAGCGTGAGCTACACCTTCACGATCAAGGAGCTGTCGCAGGCGAAGTAAGGGACGGTCAAATTCTCTTCTTGCCCTGGACCACGATCCGGGCGTTGCGCTCGAAGGTCCAGTACGCCAGCGCCCAGTCCATGAGGACGACGATCCGGTTGCGAAAACCGATCAGGAAGTAGATATGCGCGACCAGCCACAGGAGCCAGGCCGGATAGCCTGAAAGGTGCAGCTTGCCGAACACCGCGACCGCGGCGTTGCGGCCGATGGTGGCGAGCATGCCAACATCCTTGTAGCGAAAGCTTTTGATCTTTTTATTTTTCAAAGACAAAAGAATGCTCGCGGCCGCATATTTGCCCATCTGCTTCGCCGCTGGCGCGGTACCCGGAGCGCGCGGCAGATGCCAGGGCAGCGAGGCGAGGTCGCCGATCACCTGTACTTCCGGATGGCCCGGGATGGAAAGATCTTCCAGAACCACCGGGCGCCCCGCGCGGTCCATCGGCACGCCCAGCGTCGCACCCAGCGGCGAAGCAGCCACGCCGGCGGCCCACACCACGGTATGCGCCGAGAGGCGTTCTTCTCCTATCTGCACCCCCTCGCTGTCGATTCCGGTGACGTGTTTGCCGACCCAGACCGTCACGCCCAGCCGCTCGAGCTGGATGCGCGCCCGCTCCGATAGCGCCGCGGGAAAGGCCGGCAGCACGCACTGGCCGCCCTCGACCAGCACCACGCGCGCGTTGCGCGGGTCGAAGCGCCGGAATTCCCCCTTCAGCGTATGGCGCGCGATCTCGGCGAATGCACCCGAAAGCTCGACACCCGTGGCGCCGCCGCCGATCACCACGAAGGTGAGCCAGGCCGCGCGTTTCACGGTGTCGGTCTCGCGCTCTGCGTGCTCGAAGGCGAGCAGTACGCGGCGGCGGATATCGTAGGCGTCATCCAGAGTCTTCAGGCTGGGCGCGTGCGCTTCCCAGGCGTTGTTGCCGAAATAGTTGTTGGCCGCGCCGGTGGCGACGATGAGCCGGTCGTAGGCGATCTCGTCGCCGCCGTCCAGCACCACAACGCACCGCGCGAGGTCGATGCGCTGCGCCTCGCCATAAATGACGGTGGTATTTTTCCGGTCGGCGAGAATATGGCGGATGGGCGCGGCGACCGCCGGCGCAGTCAGGCCTGCCGTCGCAACCTGGTAGAGCAGCGGCTGGAACAGGTGGTGGTTGGTCCGGTCCACGACCGTGATCCGCATCTGCGCGCCGCGCGAGAGCGCGCGTGCTGCGAACAGGCCGCCAAACCCGCATCCCAATATGACGATATGGGGAACCATGGAGATATCATAGCGGCGCATGGACTTCGCCGCCGCATTGACGCCCGGCCTCACCGGCCGCACCGAATTGGTGGTTGGCGAGGAACACACCGCACCACGCGTGGGCAGCGGCAAGGTCCGCGTGCTCGCCACGCCGGTGATGATCAACCTGTTCGAGTCCGCGGCGCTGGCCGCGATCGAAGCCCTGCTGCCGCCCGGCTACCAGAGCTTGGGCACGATCCTGAACGTCCGGCACATTGCCGCGACGCCGGTAGGAATGAAGGTTTTTGCGGAGGCCCGGGTGCTCAAGGTGGAACAGAGGACGGTATTTTTCGCGGTAAGCGCGAAGGACGAGCGCGAGTTGATCGGCGACGGCACGCACGAGCGCGTCGTCGTCAACGTCGAAAAATTCGACCAGCGCGTGGCGCGCAAGCATGCGCACTGACGCGGTCGTTCTCGGTGCAGGGATCGTCGGCGTCAGCATCGCGTTGCATCTGCAGGCGCGCGGCCGCTCGGTGGTGCTGCTCGACCGGCGCGGCGCGGCGGAGGAGACCTCCTTCGGCAACGCCGGCCTGATCCAGCGCGAGGGGGTCTATCCCTACGGATTCCCGCACGACTTTGGCGCCTTGTTCCGCTACGGCCTGAATCGCACCATAGACGCGCATTACCATCCGTCGGCGCTGCTCGACCTCGCGCCGTTCCTGTGGAAATACTGGCATTTCTCGCGCCGCGAGCGTCACGCGCAGATCGCGCGCCTGTATTCGCGCCTGATCGAGCATTGCGTCACCGAGCATGATGCGCTCGCGGCCGAGGCCGGCGCCACCGAACTGCTGCGGCGCAAGGGCTGGATGCGCGTCTTCCGCACCGACCGCGAGCGCGACCTGCGCTTCGAGGAAGCCACGCGCTGGCGCGCGGAGTTTGGCGTTAATTTTTCTGCAATGAATCAAAAAGAGCTTCAGGAGAAAGAGCCCCATCTGGCCCCCTTCCTGGTCGGTGCGCTGCACTGGACCGATCCCACTACGATTATTGATCCCCAGGGCCTGTCACTCGCGTACCTGCGACTCTTCGAGGGCCGCGGCGGCAAGTTCATGCAGGGCAACGCGGCAAGCCTCGAAGCCGACGGCGATGGCTGGCGTTTGCGTACAGTGGATGGCCCACTGCAGGCCGGCGCTGCAGTGGTCGCGCTCGGCCCCTGGGCAGACGTCGTGACGCGCATGCTCGGTTACGACCTGCCGCTGGCGGTGAAGCGGGGCTATCACATGCATTACCGCGCCGCTGGCAAGGCGATGCTGAATCACCCGGTCCTGGACACTGAGCGCGGCTATATGCTGGCGCCGATGGTGCGCGGAATCCGGCTCACCACGGGCGCGGAGTTCGCGCTGCGCGACGCCATCCGCACACCGGTGCAACTCGGGCGCGCCGAGCCGCTCGCGCGCGAAATTTTCCCGCTCGCCGAACGCCTCGATAACGAACCCTGGATGGGCGCGCGCCCCTGCACGCCGGACATGATGCCGATCATCGGCAAGGCGCCGCAACACAGCAACCTGTGGTTCGCTTTCGGCCATGCGCACCACGGCATGACCCTCGGCCCGGTGACCGGGCGCCTGATCGGCGAGATGATGACGGGCGAAAAACCGTTCATCGATCCTGCGCCGTACCGGCCGGAACGCTTCGAGGAATGACTTCCTTCGCCGGAAAAGTAATCGCGATCACCGGCGCCTCCGAAGGCATCGGCGCGGAACTCGCGCGCCAGGTCTCGGGCAAGAACGTCTGGCTCGCGCTCGCGGCGCGCAACCTCGAGAAACTCGAAGCGGTGGCGGCCGAGTGCCGCGCGCGCGGCGCCGAGGCGCTCGCCATTCGATGCGACGTGAGCGCGGAGTCCGATTGCCGGAACTTCGTCGAGGAAACCGCGCGCAAGTACAGCTCGATCGATATCCTCGTCAACAACGCCGGGGTTTCGGGCCATGCGCGCTTTGAGGAAGTGACCGATTTCACCTGGTACGAAGACATGATGCGCGTGAACTACATGGGCAGCCTGTACTGCACGCGCTATGCCGTTCCGCACCTGAAAAAGAGCCGCGGCCAGATCGTCGCCATTTCCAGCCTCGCCGGCAAGGTCGGCATTCCCGGCCGCACCGCCTACAGCCCTACCAAGGCGGCGCAGGCATTGTTCTTCGAGGCCCTGCGACTCGAACTCCAGGAAAGCGGCATCGACATCACCATCGTCTATCCCGGTGTCGTCGCCACCGACATCCGCCTGCACGGCTACGGCCCCGACGGGCAGCCCGCCGGCAAGAGTGGATTGAAGGAAGACAACGCCATGTCCGTGCAGGAATGCGTGCGCCAGATCATCGACGCTACGCACGCGAGAAAGCGTGAACTGGTGATGACGCTGCAAGGCAGGATCGGACTTTGGCTGAAACTTGCCTTTCCAAAATTGGTGGATCGAATGGTGCTTCGCGCTGTCAAGAAGCCGTGATCACCATTCAGGTGAAGGTCAAGCCGAACTCCCGGATCAGCACGCTTGAGCAGGGCAGCGACGGCGTGTGGCTGGGGCGGCTGAGGTCGCCGCCGGTGGATGGCAAGGCAAATGCAGAGCTGGTGGCGCTGATCGCGGAGCGGTTCCGCTGCCGCAAGGCGGACGTGGAAATCCGTAGTGGCGCGGGCGGCCGGATGAAGCTGGTGCGGATCGACCTGCCGCAGGATCAGTAGGCGCGAATGCCGAACAGCAGCGGGTGGAACCAGAAGAACAGCGCGTAGATCGCGAGGCCGATGGCCGGATTGCGCCAGCCGATCTCGCGCGCGACGAAGCGGTTGCGTCCCTGCGCGATGGCGAGGAACGGTAAATAAGAAGTCACGGCGGCGAAGCGCTGCCAGTCTCCGCCCAGGGTGCGCGCCTTGCGCTCGTCCATCAGGCCGGCGCCCAGCGTCGCCACGAGGAGGAACCCGCCGAAGAATACCGAGGCCATGTGCTCGCCGCGCGCGAGCAGGTGCGCGAGCGACCAGAGGATGAACGACCACATGACCGGATGGCGCGTGACGCGAATGATGCCGCGCGCCGGATCCGGGTTCTTCATCAGCTTGTCGGCGCCGACCAGGGTCGGATTGCGCGACAGCAACCCGCAGGAAAGCAGCACGAAGGCGAAGGGCAGCGCGACCGCGGGCAGCCATCGCATGCCAACCCATATCGGCTCGAGCGGCGCGCGGTTGTAGGCCCAGACCATCCAGCCGAGCGTGGCGAAGGCGAGGAGCGAGTACAGGGCGAGGTAGGCTTTCTCGCCGAGCGCCTTGACCAGCGCGCCGCGCAGGGGTGTGCTGGCGATGAAATGGGTGGCGATGAACGCCGCCGTGGCAAAGTAGAGTTGCGCGCCGTTGTCCATGCTCAATTTCCCACGCTCATGCGAGCGCCTTGCCGACGATCTCCGCGACATCGCGTGACAGGCCTGCGGTGTCCCGAATTCTTTCCAGCTGAGTCTTTGATTTCTCTTTCCTGGACGGATCAAACCGCTTCCAGCGGTCGAAGCCGCGCGCGATGCGCGCCGCCACCTGCGGGTTGAGCTTGTCCAGCGCCAGCACCTGGTCGGCGAGGAAGGCGTAGCCGGCGCCGTCGGCGGAGTGGAATCGGACGTGATTGGCGGCGAATGCGCGAACGAGCGAGTACACCTTGTTCGGCACCTTGAGATCGAAGGCGGGATGGATGAGGAGCTCCTGCACGCGCGCGAGCGTGCCGGGCAGGCGCGCGCCCGCCTGCACCGCGAGCCACTTATCCACGATCAGCGGCTCGTCCTTCCATCTGCCGTAGAACGAATCGAGCGCGATGCCGCGCTGCGGCGCGCTGCTGTTGGCGAGCGCCGTGAGCGCCGCGGACTGCTCGGTCATGTTGTCGGACTGGCCGAACTGCTCGTAGCACAGCGCCACCACGTCGCCGGTTTCCAGCTCCATGAGATAGGCGAGCGCCAGGTTCCTGAGCGCGCGCCTGCCCGAGGACTCCGCGTCCGGCGAATAGGGAATTCCGCTTTCATGTTTCCTATAGATTTCCAGAAACAAATCCTTGAAATGAGAGGCAAGGGCCCGGCGCAGTGCATTGCGCGAGGCGTGCAGGGCATCCGGATCGACGACGTCCATCTGCTCGGCGAGAAAGGTCTCCGAGGGCAGGGCCAGGGTTTCGGCCACGAAGGCGGGATCCTTCTCCTTCAATA
>JBDTRO010000243.1:0-9825 GCA_039931635.1 Betaproteobacteria bacterium
GAACTGGTCGATCACCACCTGCGCGCCGTTGACGAAATCGCCGAACTGCGCCTCCCAGACCACGAGCTCGTTCGGTTCCGACGTCGAATAGCCGTATTCGAAGCCGAGCACCGCCTCCTCCGACAGCACCGAGTCGATCACGGCGAAGTCGCCCTGATTCGGCGCGATGTGCGCGAGCGGAATGAAGCTGCCGGAATCCCATTTCTCGCGGTTCTGGTCGTGCAGCACCGCGTGGCGGTGGAAGAAGGTGCCGCGGCCGCAGTCCTGGCCGGAAATGCGCACCGAGAAGCCGTCCTTCAGCAGAGAGGCATAGGCGAGGTTTTCCGCCATGCCCCAGTCCACCGGCAGCTTGCCCTGCCCCATGAGGCGCCGGTCGGCGATGATTTTCTCCACGCGCGGCTGCAGCTTGAAATTCTGTGGGATCGCGGTCAACCGCTCCGCCAGCATCTGCAGGTCGGCGAGCGGCAGCGTGGTGTCGTCGTTCTCGTTCCACTTGGTGTTCTTGTACTTCGACCAGTCCACCGCGAACGGCGGCTTGAAGTTGGACAGGATGGTGGCATTGGTATGGGTGCCGCCGTCCATCGCCTGCCGGAAAGCGGCCACCATCTTGTCGGCCTCGTCGGCGGCGATCACGCCCTGCGCCGCCAGCTTGTCCGCGTAGAGCTTGCGGGTGCCGGGGTGCGCGTTGATGATCTTGTACATGAGCGGCTGCGTCACCATCGGCTCGTCCTGCTCGTTGTGGCCGAGCTTGCGGAAGCAGACGATGTCCACCACCACGTCCTTCTTGAACTTCGTGCGGTAGTCGAGCGCGATCTCGATCGCCATCACGCAGGCTTCCGGGTCGTCGCCGTTGACGTGGAAAATCGGCGCCTCGATCATCTTCATGACGTCGGTGCAGTACAGCGTCGAGCGAGCGTCGCGCACATCGGAGGTGGTGAAGCCGATCTGGTTGTTGATCACGATGTGCACCGTGCCGCCGGTGCCGTAGCCGCGCGTTTGCGCAAGGTTCAATGTCTCCATCACCACGCCCTGCCCGGCCACCGCAGCATCACCGTGGATCAGCACCGGCAGGACCTGGGACCCGTCGCGGTCCTTGCGCCGGTGCTGCCGGGCGCGCACCGAACCCTCGACCACCGGGTTCACGATCTCAAGGTGCGACGGGTTGAAGGCCAGCGTCAGGTGCATTGGACCGCCCGGCGTATTGATATCCGACGAAAAGCCCTGGTGATACTTGACGTCGCCCGCAGCGAGGTGGTCGTCGTGCTTGCCCTCGAACTCGCTGAACAGGTCCTTCGGCATTTTGCCGAGCGTGTTGACCAGCACGTTCAGGCGTCCGCGGTGCGCCATGCCGAGCACCAGCTCCTGAACGCCCGCTGCACCCGCGCGCTGCAGGAGATTGTCGAGCACCGGAATCAGCGTATCGCCGCCCTCCAGCGAGAAACGCTTCTGACCCACGTAACGGGTATGCAGGTAACGCTCGAGGCCCTCCGCCGCGGTGATGCGCTCGAGGATGTGCTTGCGGTAGTCGGGGGCAAAGCTCGGCTTGGAACGCACCGGCTCCAGGCGTTCCTGGATCCAGCGCTTCTCGACGCGGCTGGAGATATACATGTACTCCACGCCCAGCGTGCCGCAATAGGTTTCCTGCAGCCCGCGGATGATCTCGCGCAACGTCGCCTGCTCGGGCCCCATCAGCGTGCCGGTGTTGAACACCGTGTCCATGTCCGCCTCGCCGAGGTCGTAATAGGCGGGCTCGAGCTCGGCGATATGGGGCTTGGGCTGGCGCTTGAGCGGATCCAGGTCCGCCAGCCGGCAGCCGCGGAAGCGGTACTCGGCAACCAGCTGGATCACCGACACCTGCTTGCGGTCGAGGTCTCCGGTCGAGACGGCCCGGACCGGCCCGGCTTTCGCGCGCTGCGCAAAGGATTCCACGATCGGCGCGTGGGCGACATCCTTTGCCGTGCTGGCCTCCAGCAGCTGCAGCTTGTCGAAATACACGCGCCATTCCTCCGGCACCGCGCCGGAATTCGCGAGGTAGGCCTCGTACAGTTCTTCCACGTAGGGCGCGTTGCCGCCGAAGAGATAGGAATTCGAGAGGAACTGTTTAAGCACGGCCTACCTCTGCCCGAGAGGAACCACATCGCGCCGCACGGCGCCCTTGTAGAGCTGGCGCGGCCGGCCAATCTTGTATTCCGGATCTGAAATCATCTCCTGCCACTGCGCGATCCAGCCCACTGTGCGCGCCAGCGAGAAGATGCAGGTGAACATGGAGACCGGGATGCCGAGCGCGCGCTGCACGATGCCGGAGTAGAAGTCCACGTTCGGGTACAGCTTGCGGCTGACGAAGTACTCGTCCTCCAGCGCGATTTTCTCCAGCGCGATGGCGAGCTTGAAGAGCCGGTCGTCGTGCAGGCCGAGCTCGTTCAGCACCTCGTGGCAGGTTTCGCGCATGAGCTTGGCGCGCGGATCGTGATTCTTGTAGACGCGGTGACCGAAACCCATCAGGCGCACGCCTTTTTCCTTGTTCTTCACCTTCCTGATGAACTCGCCGACCTTGGAGACGTCGCCGATCTCCTCCAGCATCTCGAGGCAGGCCTCGTTGGCGCCGCCGTGCGCGGGACCCCACAGGCAGGCGATGCCCGCGGAGATGCAGGCGAAGGGGTTGGCGCCCGAGGAACCCGCCAGCCGCACCGTCGAGGTGGAGGCATTCTGCTCGTGATCCGCGTGCAGGATGAAAATACGATCGAGCGCGCGCACCAGGACATCGTTCGACTTGTACTCCTCGGCCGGGACCGCAAACATCATGCGCATGAAATTGGCGGTGTAGGACAGGTCGTTCTTCGGATACATGAACGGCTGGCCCACGTTGTACTTGTAGGCCATCGCGGTGATCGTCGGCAGCTTGGCGATCAGGCGGAAGGCCGAGATGGTCCGGTGCTCCGGGTTATTGATGTCCAGCGCATCGTGATAGAAGGCCGACAGCGCGCCGACCACGCCGACCATGGTGGCCATCGGGTGCGCGTCGCGGCGGAAACCCGTGAAGAAGCGGTTGATCTGCTCGTGCACCATCGTGTGGTGCGTCACGATGCCGACGAACTCGTCCTTCTGCCTGGCATTCGGCAGTTCGCCATTCAGCAGCAGGTAGCAGACTTCCAGAAAATCGCAGTGCTGCGCCAGCTGCTCGATCGGATAGCCGCGGTACAGCAGCACGCCGGCATCGCCGTCGATGTAGGTGATGCTCGAGTTGCAGCTCGCCGTGGAAAGGAAACCGGGGTCGTAGGTGAACATCCCGGATTTGCCGTAGAGCGTCCGGATGTCCACGACGTCAGGGCCGATGGTCCCGGACATCACCGGGAAATCGAGCGTCTTGCCGTCGGGCAGGGAAAGAGTCGCTTTTTTGTCCGCCATGGTGCCTTCCTTTTCTATCTAGATAGCTCGCAGCCGAGCGACGATCCCTCCGTGCCTTGCGTCGAAGCGGTCGCTGCGCCCGCTGACGATGTCCCACAAATCGTTGTCCTGCAGTTCCAGAAATTCGTCCAGCTCTGCGTCGTACGGGTTCTGTTCCATGTATTTCTCAAGTACCAGGTCAAGCTCCAGCAACCCGCGCCGGCACTTCCATTTCAATTTATTCTGGAGGACGGTATCCACGGGTTTTCCCACTAAACGATGCGCTTCACCATCAGTTCCTTGATCTTTCCTATCGCCTGCGTCGGGTTGAGGCCCTTCGGGCACACATCGACGCAGTTCATGATGCTGTGGCAGCGGAACAGGCGGTACGGGTCCTCGAGGTTGTCGAGGCGCGCCGCGGTTTCCTGGTCGCGCGAATCCGCGATGAAGCGGTAGGCCTGCAGCAGGCCGGCGGGACCGACGAACTTGTCCGGGTTCCACCAGAACGACGGGCAGGCGGTCGAGCAGCAGGCGCAGAGGATGCACTCGTAGAGCCCGTTCAGCTCTTCGCGCTCCACCGGCGACTGCAAGCGCTCGCGCTCAGGGGGCGCATCGTGGTTCACCACGTAGGGTTTGATCGAGTCGTACTGCTTGAAGAACTGCGTCATGTCGACGATCAGGTCGCGGATCACCGGCATCCCGGGCAGCGGGCGCAGGGTCACGTGCTCGGGCAGGTCGGCGACCTTGGTGACGCAGGCGAGGCCGTTCTTGCCGTTGATGTTGATCGCGTCCGAGCCGCAGACGCCTTCGCGGCAGGAACGCCGGAAGGAGATCGAGTCGTCCATGCTCTTCACCTTCACCAGCGCGTCGAGCAACATCCGGTCGGAATGCTCGAGCTCGACGTCGTAGTCCTTCATGTACGGCTTTTCGTCCTTGTCGGGGTCGTAGCGGTAGATGGAGAGTTTCATTTAATAAGTTCTCACTTTGGGTTCGAACGATTCCACCGACAGGGGTTTCTGGTGCACCGGCTTGTAGGCGAGCCGGTTGTCTTCCTTGTACCAGAGCGTGTGCTTCATCCAGTTCTTGTCGTCGCGGTTCGGGAAATCGGCGCGCGCCTGCGCGCCGCGGCTTTCCTTGCGCGCCTCGGCCGACACGATGGTGGACAGCGCGGTCTCGACCAGGTTGTCCAGTTCCAGCGCCTCGACCCGCGCGGTGTTGAAGACCTTCGACTTGTCGGCGATGAAGGTTCTTCGCGCCCGATCCGCGATCTCCTTTATTTTCCTGACGCCGAGAATCAGATCATCGGGAAACCGGAACACGCCGCAATGCGCCTGCATCGCGCGCCTCAGATCGTTCAGCACGTCCACCACCCGCTCGCCGGCCGCATTCGCATCCAGGCGCGCGAGGCGCGAGCGCGTGTATTCGCCCGCGTCCCTGGGCAGGGTGCGGTGCGGGCTGGGCAGCGCGCGGATGTCCTTGACCATCTGCTCGCCCGAGGCCTTGCCGAACACCACCAGGTCGAGCAGCGAGTTGGTGCCCAGGCGGTTGGCGCCATGTACCGAAACGCAGGCGCACTCACCCGCGGCGTAGAAGCCGGGCACGATGCTTTCGTTGTTGCTGCCTTCGGGCACCACCACGCGGCCCATGTAGTTGGCCGGAATGCCGCCCATCTGGTAGTGCACCGTCGGCACCACGGGGACGAGATCCCGCACCGGGTCGGCGTTGGCGAACTTGATGGAAATTTCGCGGATTCCCGGCAGCCGGTGGTTGATCACCTCGGCGCCGAGGTGATCGAGCTTCAGCATGACGTGGTCCTTGTCGGGACCGCAGCCGCGCCCCTCCTTGATCTCGGTGGTCATGGCGCGCGACACGACGTCGCGGCTCGCGAGATCCTTGGCGTTCGGCGCGTAGCGCTCCATGAAGCGCTCGCCGTCCTTGTTCAGCAGGTAGCCGCCCTCGCCTCTTACGCCTTCCGTAATCAACACGCCGGCCCCGTACACGCCCGTGGGATGGAACTGGTAGAACTCCATGTCCTCGAGCGGAATGCCGGCGCGCGCCGCCATGCCCAGGCCGTCGCCGGTATTGATGAAAGCATTGGTGCTGGCGTAGAAAATCCGTCCCGAGCCGCCGGTGGCGAACAGCGTCGCCTTGGCCTGGAAGATGTAGACCTCGCCGGTTTCCATTTCCAGCGCCGTCACGCCAAGCACCGCGCCATCCTGCGGATCCCGGATGATGTCCAGCGCCATCCACTCGACGAAGAACTGCGTGTTGGTGCGCACGTTCTGCTGATACAGCGTGTGCAGCATCGCGTGCCCGGTGCGGTCGGCCGCGGCGCAGGCGCGCATCGCCATCTTGGCGCTGCCGTAATCCTGCGTGTGGCCGCCGAACGGCCGCTGGTAGATCTTGCCGTTCTCGAGTCGGTCGAAAGGCATGCCCATGTGCTCGAGCTCGACCACCACTTCGTTGGCGCGCCGGCACATGTACTCGATCGCGTCCTGGTCGCCAAGATAGTCCGAACCCTTGACGGTGTCGTACATGTGCCAGTGCCAGTTGTCCTCGGAGGAGTTGGCGAGCGGCGCGGCGATCCCGCCCTGCGCCGCGACCGTGTGCGAACGCGTCGGGAACACCTTGCTCAGCACGGCCACCTTCACCCCGGCGCGCGCGAGTTCCAGCGCGGCGCGCATGCCTGAGCCCCCTGCTCCCACCACGATCGCGTCGAACCGTCTGACGGGCAGTCCCAAGCTCATCTCCAGAGTATCTGAATCGTCCAGCCGATACAGGCCGCCAGCGTCAGCAGCACCAGCACTTCCAGCATCAGGCGCAGTCCCGCCAGCTTGATGTAGTCCATCAGGATGTCGCGCACGCCTACCCAGGCGTGCCAGACGAGGCTCGCCATGAACAGCAGCGTCGCCACGCGCATCCAGCCCTGCGAAAACAGATCCCGCCAGACCGAATAATTAATGCTTTTATTTGAAAGAAAAACAACCACCACAACGATCGAGTAGACCGCCATGATCACCGCGGTAATTCGCTGCGCGAGCCAGTCGCGCAGGCCGTAGTGGGCGCCCGTGACGATGCGCTGGGTCACCAGAGCCTCCAGCCGAGCAGCGCGGTCAGCACCAGGCTGGCCGCGAGCACGAGCCAGCTCGTGAGGCGCGCGGTCGCCAGGTCGACGCCCTTGTCCAGGTCGAGGAACAGGTAGCGGATGCCGGCGCAGAAGTGGTGGCTGTAGGCCCAGACCAGGACCAGCAGGGACAGTTTCACAGGCCAGAGGCCGGCGTAATACTTGATCCTGTCGAAGGCGGCCTCGGAATCGAGGCTGCGGTCCAGCATCCAGAGCAGCCAGACCAGTGCCACGAACAGCAGCGCGCCGCTGATGCGATGCAGGATCGAAACCAGGCCCGGCAGCGGCAGCCGGATCTCCAATATCAGCGCCCGCAGGTTTAGATACTTCGGCCTGGGCTTTCTGACCGTCTTCACCGCGGCGTCGGGCATATTGAAGGGATTATATCTCTGCGGCGGTGCGGTAGAATCGGCGCTCCTGTTGCTAGCGGCATATTCCCCGGAGTATTCAATGTCCAAAGCCCCCATCCGAGTCGCAATCACCGGCGCCGCGGGCCAGATCGGCTACGCGCTCCTGTTTCGCATTGCGAGCGGCGAAATGCTCGGCAAGGACCAGCCGGTAATCCTCCAGATGCTGGAGATTCCCGACGAGAAGGCGCAAAAAGCGCTCAAGGGCGTGATGATGGAGCTGGACGACTGCGCCTTCCCCCTGCTCCAGGGCATGATTCCCGCCTCCGACCCGATGGTGGCCTTCAAGGACGTGGGCGTCGCCCTGCTCGTCGGCGCGCGCCCGCGCGGCCCCGGCATGGAGCGCAAGGACCTGCTGGAGGCCAATGGCAAGATTTTCGGCCCCCAGGGCCAGGCCCTGGACAAGGTAGCTGACAGAAACGTCAAGGTGCTGGTGGTCGGCAATCCGGCCAATACCAACTGCCTGATTGCGATGAAAAACGCGCCCAGCCTGAAGCCTTCGCAGTTCACCGCGATGATGCGCCTGGACCATAACCGGGCCACTTCGCAGGTCGCCCAGAAAGTGGGCAAGGCAGTATCTGACATAAAAAAGATCACCATTTGGGGCAACCACTCGGCGACCCAGTATCCCGACCTGTTCCAGGCGGAGGCCGGAGGCCAGAAGGTCTGGCCGATGATCAACGACCAGGCCTGGCTCGAATCCACCTTCATCCCGACCGTGCAGAAGCGCGGCGCGGCGATCATCGAGGCCCGCGGCCTGTCCTCTGCGGCGAGCGCCGCCAACGCGGCCATCGACCACGTGCGCGACTGGTCGCTCGGCAGCCGGGACGGTGACTGGGTGTCGATGGGCGTGCCTTCCGACGGCAGCTATGGCATACCGGAGGGCGTGCTCTATGGCTATCCGGTGACCTGCAAAGGCGGCAAGGTCGAGATCGTCAAGGGCCTCGAGGTCAGCGACTTCAGCCGCAAACGCATGGACGCGACCCTGAAAGAACTGCATGAAGAGCGCGACGGAGTAAAGCACCTTCTCGGAAAATGAGCGCGGGCGCAAAATTCAGGCAGGCGGTCCAGGAGGAGAAACCTCTCCAGATCGCCGGCACCATCTGCGCGTATCACGCCCTGCTCGCCAAGCGCACAGGCTACAAGGCGATCTACCTGTCCGGCGGCGGCGTCGCGGCGGGTTCGCTCGGGCTGCCGGATCTCGGCATCTCCAACCTGGACGACGTGCTGATAGACGTACGCCGCATCACGGATGTCTGCGACCTGCCGCTGCTGGTGGATGCGGATACCGGCTTTGGCTCCAGCGCATTCAACCTCGCGCGCACTGCGCGCTCGCTGGAGAAGGCCGGCGCCGGCGCGATGCAGATCGAGGACCAGGTCGGCGCCAAGCGCTGCGGCCACCGCCCCAACAAGGAACTCGTCTCCACGCAGGAGATGTGCGACCGGGTCAAGGCCGCCGTCGACGGGCGCAAGGACGAATCTTTCGTGATTCTTGCGAGAACGGACAGTCTCGCCAGCGAGGGTTTGGAGTCGTCCCTGAATAGAGCGGAAAAATACGTGGCAGCGGGCGCCGACATGATTTTCCCCGAGGCGATCACAGAACTTTCGCAATACAAGAAGTTCGCCGCCGCGGTGAAGGTGCCGATCCTCGCCAACATCACCGAATTCGGCAAAACACCCCTGTTCACGCTGGACGAGTTGCGCTCGGCGGACGTGGCGATGGCCCTGTATCCGCTCACCGCCTTCCGTGCCATGAACAAGGCGGCGCTGAAGGTCTACGAAACGGTTCGCAGGACCGGGACGCAAAAAGGCGCAATCCCCGACATGCAGACGCGCGACGAACTGTACGACTACCTCTACTATCACTCCTTCGAACAAAAACTCGATGAGCTCTTTACCCGAAGATAGTAAAAACACGGCCCCCAAGCCGAAGAAATCGGTCGCGCTGTCCGGCGTTGTCGCCGGCAACACCGCGCTGTGCACGGTCGGCCGCACCGGCAACGACCTGCACTACCGCGGCTACGACATCCTGGATTTTGCCGACCATGCCGAGTTCG
Organism: Betaproteobacteria bacterium; assembly: GCA_039931635.1. Classification (GTDB taxonomy): domain Bacteria; phylum Pseudomonadota; class Gammaproteobacteria; order Burkholderiales; family SG8-39; genus RBG-16-66-20. Next base: position 8,973 of record JBDTRO010000243.1, read on the forward strand.
AGGAAGTCGCCTACCTGCTGGTGCATGAGAAACTTCCGAACAGGAAAGAGCTCTCGGAATATAAAAACAAGCTTAGAGCGCTTCGCTCCCTTCCAACTCCGTTAAAGACGGCCCTCGAACAACTTCCCAGGACAGCGCATCCCATGGACGTGCTGCGCACCGGCTGTTCGGTGCTCGGCACGCTGGAGCCGGAGAGCGAAGCGCATCCGATCGAGGGCGCGCGCCAGATCGCCGACCGCCTGATGGCAAGCTTCGGCTCCATGCTCCTGTATTGGTTTCATTTTCAGAATTCAAATAAAAGAATAAACACTGAAACCGACGACGATTCCATCGGCGGGCACTACCTGCACCTGCTGCATGGCAGGAAGCCGAGCGCTTCCTGGGTGCGCGCGATGCACACTTCGCTCATTCTCTACGCCGAGCATGAATTCAACGCCAGCACCTTCACCTGCCGCGTCATCACCGGCACCGGCTCGGACATGTATTCGGCGATCACGGGCGGCATCGGTGCGCTGCGCGGCCCGAAGCACGGCGGCGCCAACGAAGTTTCGGACGAAATCCAGAAACGCTACAAGTCTGCCGACGAGGCTGAAGCCGACATCCGGCACCGCATGGCGGCCAAGGAAATCGTGATCGGCTTCGGCCATCCGGTCTACACCACCGGCGACCCGCGCAACAAGGTGATCAAGGCGGTCGCCGAACAGCTGTCGAAGGAAGCGCAGGACATGACGCAGCAGCGGATCGCTGAGCGCATCGAAACCGTGATGTGGAACGAAAAGAAGATGTTCGCCAACCTCGACTGGTTCAGCGCGGTGTCCTACAGCAAGATGGGCGTGCCGACGCTCCACTTCAC
>JBDTRO010000244.1:0-2111 GCA_039931635.1 Betaproteobacteria bacterium
CACGGCATCATCAACCAGTTTCTCGGCGATGGCTTCATGGCCACCTTCGGCGCGCCGCTTGCCAGCGGCCGGGACTGCGACAACGCGCTCACCGCCGCGCGCGAGCTGGTCGCCGGAATCAGGGGCCTGTGCGAAGCGGGGCGCATTCCGCCCATTGCGATCGGCATCGGCCTGCACGCGGGCGAGGCGGTATCGGGCAACGTCGGCTCGGCGCTGCGCAAGCAATACTCGATTACCGGCAATGTGGTGATCCTTGCCTCGCGCATCGAGCAGCTGAACAAGGAATACGACTCGCAGATCCTGGTGTCGGGGGAAGTGCTGGCCGCCGCCGGGGAGCGGGAGCAGGACCACCCGTCGCTCGGCCCGGTACGCGTCAAAGGGCGGGAAGATCCTATTGAGATCTACCGGTTGGCCTGAACGCGTGCAACGGCACCGGGGTCCGGCATGACGGCCTGGGCGCCGTTGCGGCACGGCGCGTTCCGTGCGCTCTGGCTCGCTTCGTTCACCGCGCTTACCGTTTCCTGGATCGCGGACAGCACCGCCGCCTGGCTGATGACATCGCTTACCCAGTCGCCCCTGCTGGTCGCGCTGGTGTCGAGCGCGATCACGCTGCCGATCCTGCTGATGGCGCTGCCCGCGGGCGCGGTCGCGGACCTGTTCGACCGGCGGCTGGTGCTGATGGTCACGCAGGTCTGGGTCACGGTCGTACTGCTGGTGCTTTTCGCTGTTTCCTTCACGGGCAGGATGACCGCCGAGCTGCTGCTGCTGCTGACTTTCGTGCATGGCATCGGCAATGCGATCCGCTTTCCGGTGACTGCGGCGATGACGCCGGGCCTGGTGCCGCGCGCCGACCTGCCCAACGCGCTGGCGCTGCACGGCGTTTCCTTCAACGGCGCGCGCGTGGTGGGACCGGTGCTGGCCGGCATGCTGCTCGCCTGGATCGGCGGCGCATGGGTGTTCCTGATCTGCGCCGCGATTTCGGCGGCGGTGACCGTGGCCTACGCGCGCGTCGCCTCGCAGCAGGGCACGAGTTCGCTGCCGAGCGAGCGGTTCGTCGCCGCGATGCGCCTGGGCCTGCAGTTTTCGCGGCAGACCCCGGCCATGGTCGCCGCGCTCGCGCATGTCTGCGGCTACACGTTCTTCGCGGTGGTGATGCAGGCGCTGCTGCCGCTTGTCGCGCGCGACAGGTTGAGCGGCAATGCCGGCACGTACACGCTACTGCTGTCGGCGATGGGGATCGGCGCGATCGTCGGCGTGGTCGCGCTGCCCGCCCTGCGGCGGCGCCTGAACCGGGACCAGCTGCTCGCCGCCTTTGCGATCACGCAGGCCGTCGGCACCGCCACGCTGTCGCAGGCGACCAGCGCTTGGATCGCGGTACCCGCGGCGTTCGCCGGCGGCCTCGCCTGGACCGCGACATACAACGTCTTGAACGTGACCGCGCAGATGGCGCTGCCCGACTGGGTGCGGGCGCGCGGCACCTCGGTATTCCTCGCCAGCGGCATGGTGGGCGCCACTGCGGGCGGCTTCGCCTGGGGGCAGGTCGCCACCGTCGCGTCCATCGATCGCGCGATGGAAATCTCCGCGTTTGCCTCGCTGGTCGCTTTCGCGCTGCTGCGCCGGCGCTACCGGCTGGGCGGCCTTGCCGAGACGGACCTCACGCCGGTGCAGGTCACCGCGGAGTTCGCCGCGGGCGCCACGATCGAAAACGACCATGGACCGGTGATGGTGACCATCGAATACAGGATAGATCCGGCGCGCGCCGGGGAATTCTCGGCGGTGATGGCCGACAGCCGGCGCTGGCGCCTGCGCCACGGTGCGCTCCACTGGGGCCTGTACCGCGACATCGCCGATCCGGGACGCTACATCGAGCACTTCCTGGTCGATTCCTGGCTCGACCGCCTGCGCCAGATCGAGCGCCTCACGGCCGAAGACATCGCGCTGCGCGACCGCAAGAACGAATTCCATCTCGGCGCCGAACCGCCCGAGATGCGTCACCTGCTGATGGAGCCGACCGAGAGGCGTTAAAGCGCCGGCAACCGGATCGGCTGGGTGGATTCGAAGGCGCGCGCGGCGCGCAGCACCAGCGCGTCGGCATAGCGCGGGCCGACGAT
>JBDTRO010000245.1:0-4701 GCA_039931635.1 Betaproteobacteria bacterium
AGCGCTGGTCTTCGTTGCGGATCAGAAATCCGATCGCCGTGCCGGTGGTCCTGCCCTCGAATACGCCGGAAAGGATCTCCACGGTGTCCGTCTCGCGGCGCTGAGTGACATGGCGCGAACTGCCGGGCTTCCTGCGGTCCAATTCCTTCTGCAGATCTTCATTGCCCAAAGCCAGGCCGGGAGGGCAGCCGTCCACGACGCCCCCATAGGCCGGCCCGTGGGATTCGCCGAACGAGGTGACGCAGTATAGGGTGCCGAAACTGTTGCCGGACATGAGAAAAGCTTAGCATAGGGGTATGAGAACATTGGTTTTTTGCCTTCTCGCGCTGGCTGGATGCGCCAGCGTCCCGCCCGCACTCCCGTTAAGCGGCGCCGACATCGTTTTCATGGCGAAAAACGGTAAGACCGGTCCGCAGATCATCGAAGAACTCCAGCGCAGCAACACCGTGCTGCCACTGCAGGCGTCGGATATCGTGAGCCTGCACGAATCCGGCGTGCCAGGAGATGTGCTCGACTACCTGCTGCGCGCGCAGATCGACGAAATCCGCCGGCGCGACATGCTCTACCGGGGCCCGCTGCATGGCGGCTTCGGCGCCTGGCCCGGCTTCCGCCGTTAGGTAGCCTCGAAAAACGATCGCGTTTCGAAAACACCTTTCGCCAGCGCCCTGCCCTTCGAGCGCAGGTGGCGCTTGAGGACGAAGTCGAACAGCAACGAACTGTCATTCCTGGAACACGTCAACCGTTCTTCCGATCCAACCGTTCATCACTGCGTTGCGTGTCCGAAAATGAAGGGCCACCGCGGTGCCACCCAAGGTCAGAGAGCTTGTCGTGAATCTTGAGAAGGCGGGTTTCGTCGATCGGGGCGGGAAGGGTAGCCACCGGAACTTCGTACACCCAAGGGTCGCGAAACCGATCACAATATCGGGGGCATCGGGTGAAGACGCCAAGCACTATCAGGTGCGCGCCGTAAAGCTCGCGATCGAGGAGTCGAAGTCATGAAGGAAAGCGCCAGGTACGCAAAGATTGTCGAATGGTCGGAAGAGGACCAATGCTTTGTCGGAAGCTCGCCGGGCCTTATCTATGGCGGTTGCCACGGCACAGACGAAAAGGCGGTCTTCGACCAGTTGTGCCATGTCGTCGAACAAGCGATAGCCCTCTACCACGCGGATGGCAAACCTTTGCCGCCGGCGACTTCAGGCCGCGATTTTGCCAACAAGATGCAGAACGTCGCGTAGCCGGACGGACTAACTGACGGTATCGAAGAAGGGCCTGGTCTCGAAGACATTCTTCGCCAGCGCCCTGCCCTTCGAGCGCAGGTGGCGCTTGAGGACGAAGTCGAACAGCAGTGGATTGTGACCGCGGATTTCCGTCAGCACCGGCGCCGCCGATGCCTGCACCAGCCCGAGCGACACGAGATAGTCCACCGAGAAAATCGGCATCACGCCGGGCAGCGGATAGTCGGAGCCGTTCAGCAGGCGCGCATGCCATTCTTCGCGTTCGACGATCCTGGCGAGCGCCGGGCCGGCGCGGTTCACCTGCGTCACCGCCGAGATGTCGCCGAAGAGATTTTTCTCGAAGCGCTTTTCTTCAAATAACCTGGCGAACAACAGAAAACTATCCACCATGGGCCCGTTCGGGCCCTGGTCGAGATCCCGGTCCTGGCCCATCGAGGCGCAATGCGCGACCACCACGCGCACGCCGGCTTCGAGCGCGCGCCGCAGGCGCAGCGGATTGCCGAAGTCCTGCGTGTCGGTACCGAGCACCGCGCGCTCGAGGCCCGCGTGCGAAATGATCGGCAGGCCCAGCTTCGCGGCGGATTCGTAGAACCGGTCGCAACGCGGCGAGGCGGGATCCATGCCCATCGCACCGGGAAGCCATTTCACCGCGCGCGCGCCGTCGCGCTTTGCTGCTTCCAGCGCCGCCACGCAATCCGCGCGGTAAGGATGGATCGAAGCGACCCACTCGAAGTAGCGCGGGTGCGCAAGCGCCGTCTCGCGCGCATAGCCGTTCGGCACGTAGAAGCTGGTTTGCGCGTCGCGCGGCTTGCCGTCCTCGCCGTAGACGCGGTCGAACGCGAACAGCAGGATCTTGCTGCCGCGCATGCCGTCCATCACATTCAACAGGCGCCGGACATAAGCCCGGTCGACGCTGCCGCCCGCGTCGTCGTAGGCGCAGCCCGCGTTCAGAAAGAAAAGCCGCCGCGCGTAGCTCGCGGGATTCAGCGCGCTTTCCATGTCGGGATTGATGGTGATGCCGCTGCCCGAGTCTCCGGTGCCGACGAGGTGGGCATGGCAGTCCCAGACGCGCGCGGGATCGAGGCCTTCCCAGGCGGCGGTCACCAGCTCGTGCTGCGCGAGGTGCGGCGGGAGGCCGGCAAGACACGGGTTCCAGAAACCCTGCTCGGGCCAGAATTTCCAGGCTGCCAGTGAAGCAGCGCCGGCAACCGCGGCGCCACCGATAAGAAAACTACGTCGTTTCAGGCCGGCCAGTTCTTGATGTAGCCCTTCAACATCTTGTTCTCGAAATCCTGCTCCTCGAGCACCGCCTTCGCCACGTCACGGAAGGAGATGACGCCGAGCAGCTTGCCGTCCTGCATCACCGGCAGGTAGCGCGCGCTGGTATCGAGCATGGTGCGGCGCAGGTCGTTGACTTCCATGTCCGGCGTCGCCGTCACCGGGTCGCGCACCATGATTTCGCTCACCTTCACATCGCCCAGCGCGCCGCCGCGCTTGGCGAGCGCGCCCAGCAGTTCGTGGAAGGTCAGCATGCCGGCCATGCGCCCCTGGTCCAGCACCACCAGGGAGCCGAGGTTCTGGTCGGCCATCGTCTTGACCGCATCGACCGCGCGGCTGCCAGGCTCGGCGCTGATCAGCCGGTTTCCCTTCACGCGCAATATCTCTTTGACTTGCATGGCCGATCCTCCCGGGGAGCGAAAAGCCTTACATGAACCTTACATACTAGAGCCCGACGGCTTCGGCGACAAGTATTTTCAGCTCGCGGTGGAGCTTCTCGCGGATCGCCGCGTGGGCCCGGCTCGAGATCAGGTTCTTCAGTTCGTACGGGTCCTTGTCGAGATCGTAGAGCTCGTCCAGTTCGCCGTGCTTGCCGCGATTCACCCAGTGGATGAGCTTGTAGCGCTCGGTGCGGATCGCCTTGTAGGTCATGCCGATGAGCCAGGGATAGGCCTGCTCGGCCCAGTATTCGGCCAGCACCGCCTTGCGCCACTTGGCCGGCTTTTTGGATAACAGCGGCAGGAGCGAGCGGCCCTGGATCTGCGGACCCGGCTTGCCGCCGGCGAGTTCGATCAGCGTGGGCGCGATGTCCTGGCAAATGAGCAGGTCCTTCTTCCTCGTGCCGGCTTTGATCAACTTCGGAAAGCGCACCAGGAAAGGCGAGCGAATGCCTTCCTCGTAGGCAAACCTGCGTTCCGGTCCCAGGCCGTGTTCGCCGAAGAAGTAGCCGTTGTCGCCGAGAAAGACGATGCAGGTGTTGTCGAGCTCGCCTGTCTTTTCGAGCGTCTCGAGGATCATGCCGACGCCCTCGTCCACAGAGGCCATCATGCGCGCGCGCAAGCGGATCTCTTCCTGCGTTCCGGCGTGGATCGAATCGAGCAGCTCGCGCGACTTCGGCTCAGCGCGCATCTTGAAGATCTCTTTCCACACCGGCTTCTGCTTCACCACCTCGTCGTAGCTGAGCATGTTCGGTGTTTTCGGAAATATCGCGCCCTGGTACAGGCTCTTGTGCCGCTCCGCCGGGATGTAGCCGCCGAACTTGCCGAACGACACCGTGCCGTCGGCCTGCTGCTCGGCATCCGGATGCACCGCCTTGTGCGCGAAGAACAGCGAGAACGGCTTGCCAGGCTTGCGCTTCTCCAGGTAATCCACCGCCAGCCCGTTCATGATGTCTGTGATGTAGCCGGTGTGCTCGACGTACTTGCCATCGTGGCACAGCTTCGGATTCACGATGCGGCCGTGGCCGTCGTAGCTGACCCAGTAGTCGTAGCCCGGTCGCGGCATGCCGTCGTTGCCCATGTGCCACTTGCCGATGTGCGCCGTGTCGTAGCCGAGCTTCTGCAATTCGACGTGGTAGTTCGGCAGCCGGTGGCTCATCGCACCCCGCGCCACGTTGTCGATGATGCCGTGCCGGCTCGCGTACTGCCCCGTCATGATCGAGGCGCGGTTCGGCGAGCAGATCGACGTGGTGTGGAAGGCGCGCTCGAACAGCGCCCCCTCGTGCGCCAGACGGTCGATGTGCGGCGTCTTCATGTACGGATGGCCGCCCGCGCCGAATTCGTCGTAGCGCAGGTCGTCGATCAGGATCACCAGGAAGTTGGGCTTGGTCACGGAGGGCGTGGGCGCAGTCTGTAAGGCGAGGAGTGTAGACGCTTGGTCAGCCGAAGGGTCGGCGAAGCGCCGTAACCCAAAACGCGACGAGCTTTATGACCGCGGCCGTCTTCGTTGACACGAATGTTCTCGTGTCTTCGCGCGATGGCCGGGACGCCTCGCGGCAGGCACGCGCAGGGGGCGGACCGTTATGGAGCCCGTGGTTGCTCCATCGTCCGAGCGTTTGGAGCGCTTCGAGATCGCCGCCGACGGCCTTACAATTGGCACAGGCGACAACTCGATGTGCGATTTCATGCCGCGGGTCGGGGCGACGCGCATCCCTCTCTCCAAGGCTTCCGTGACCCCCCATCCCTCCCAG
>JBDTRO010000246.1:0-9535 GCA_039931635.1 Betaproteobacteria bacterium
TTCTTCGTCATCGCGACGCAGAACCCGACCGAGCAGGTCGGCACCTTCCCGCTGCCCGAATCGCAGCTGGACCGTTTTCTGATGCGCATCGAACTGGGCTATCCGGATCACAGCGCGGAACGCGCGCTGCTCTCGGGCGCCGACCGCCGGGACATGCTCGCCAGCCTGGATGCCTGCATGGCGCCGGGCGAACTGGTGGAGCTGCAGGGCAACGCCCAGCGCGTGCACGTCGCCTCGGCGCTGCTCGATTACGTGCAGGCGATCGTCGAGTACACGCGGCGTTCGCCCGAATTCGCCGCCGGCCTGTCGCCGCGCGCCGCGCTGGCACTGGTGCATTCGGCGCGCGCCTGGGCGCTGATCGAGGGTCGCGACAAGGTGATACCGGAAGACGTGCAGGCCGTGCTGCCCGGGATCGCCGGCCATCGCCTGCGCCCGGCGCACGACGCCACGAACCGTACTAGCGTCGCCGCGACGCTCCTCGCCGCCGTGCCGATCCCCTGAGCGTCGGCAACAGCGACTCGCTACCCCGCAGGATCACGCGACCGCCCGCAGCGCGTGTCAGACCTGATCGAAGCGCTGGATTCGATCGCCGCGCAGGCTACTGACCCGGCGCGATGACCTGGATATGCTCGCGGCCCACATTCAGGAAGGGCGCCGAAATGATCTGGCGGCCGCCCAGCTGCAGTTCCCAGACCTCGGCATCGGTAACCGCAATAAAATCCTTCGCCTCGGACATGTAGTCCGTCACCCTTGCGCCGGGGATCAGCTCGATATAGCCCTTGATGCGGTATGAGCTGGTGAAGATCGTGATCTTGGTGCGATTCGGGTCTGGCTGCATCGTTCGCTCCGTATGAAGGATGACTGGAATCCCTGGCCGGCAGTTTAACTTGTCCGGCCGCAAAAACCCGAGAGTGAATTTCTAACGCTCCCATGCCTCGACCGGACCGCGTTTTATCGAGAACAATGGATGAGAATCCGGCGCGGCCAGGGTGCGCCATTTCCGGTGGAGAGGCGGATTCCGGGCCTTCAATTTCCGCATCAGATGCCGCCACTCGAATTCCATCTGTCCCGCGGTGCTGCCGATGCGGAACGACGCCCTTACCGGCCCGATCTTCCGCGCATCGAAGGAATACCCGCGTGATGCGGCCTCAACGAAGACCGCACGAAGATAGGCGTTGATCGCCGACACCGGGGCCGTCGTCGACCGGAAGCGATCGAGCTGCGGATGAAAGCGATAGCCCTTGGTCTTGCCACGAAGAACCGCACGGGCCAAAAGAGCTTCACGCCATAGGGCAACCAGGCCCTGCGGATCAAGGTATTTGGGATGGAGCGTCCAGATGCGCATGGCTAATGCAGCAGGTCGGGACGCATTACCCGCTCAACGAAGACGCTCGGCGATACGGCGGGCGCATTCGGATGCCTAACGTGGCAATCAGCAGCGCGCGCTTGCGCGTGCCTGCTGGATTGGGTGTTTGGGCGCCACTTTGATATGCGCTCAGGCAGTGGCGCGCTTGCGGGCGACCGCCAAAGCAGGAGGACGCGCCATCGTTTGGTACACAACGCAGTATCTCTCCGTCAGCCGCAGGAGGGTAGCGAGTTGTTCCTCTGAAGCGTCGGTGTCGAGCGTGAACTGCAGTCGGATGTTCTGAAACCCGACCGGAACATCCTTCGATAGCCCGAGCGTCCCACGAAAGTCGAGATCACCTTCTGCCACAAGCGAGGCATCTCGCAACTCGATGCCAAGGGACGTGGCTACGGCGTTCAGCGTAACGCCGGCGCAGGCAACCAGAGCTTCGAGCAGCATGTCGCCCGAACAGGCGGCCTGCCCCGTTCCACCGGTGGCCGGATGTAACCCTGCAACAATAAGTGCCTTGCCTGTCTCGATCTTGCAGCTGAGACCTTCCCCAATACGTCCTTGCGCGCGCAGAGTGATAAGCGCCGCCTGGGGGGCTTCGCGATAGCGCTCCTTCAGCGGAGCCTGGACGGCCCTCAAGTCTTCTGCATTCATGATGGAAGTGCCTCCTCGAAATTTACTGTCGTGCTCTTTTATACACCCACATTCAGGACTAGACGATCAAGCCGACTGTCGCTGCCGTCAGGCAGGTCGCCAGCGTACCCGCGACGATCGATTTAAATCCCAGCGACACGATCTCCGGCCGGCGCTCGGGGCACATGGTGCTCATGCCGCCGATCATGATGCCGAGGCTGCCGAAGTTGGCGAAGCCGCACAGCGCGTAGGTCATGAGCAGGCGGCTGCGCTCGGAGAGTCCGGGCGAGTTCGCCATGTCGATGTAGGCCACCAGTTCATTCAGCACCGTCTTGGTACCGAGCAGATTGCCGGCCGCCTGCACTTCGGACCACGGAATCCCCGCCAGCCAGGCGAGCGGCGCCAGCGCCCAGCCGAGGAGTCCCTGCAAGGTGTAAGGGGCGATGATGAGATTCAGGAATGTCACCAGGGCCACGAACACCACAAGCATCGCGACGATATTGACCAGCAGCTGCGCACCGCCGAGCGTTCCCTGAGTGAGTGCATCCATGCTGCTCGAAGCATCGGACTTCAATTCGAGCTGGCCGCCGGTCGCCTCGCCTGCGGGCGGCACCATGAGGAAGGCCACAACCAGTGCCGCGGGCGCCGAGACGATGGACGCAATCAGCAGGTGCGCCACTGCATCCGGAATGATCTTGCCAAGGATGCTGGCGTAGAGGAACAGCACCGTGCCCGCGATCGACGCCATGCCGCCCACCATGATGGCGAACAGCTCGCCGCGCGACACGCGCGGCAGCCAGGGCCGGATGAAGAGCGGCGCCTCGACCATGCCGACGAAGACGTTCGCCGCAGTGGACAGGCCGACCACGCCGCCGACGCGCATCGCGCGCTCGAGCAGCCAGGAAATGCCGCGTACGACCCACGGCAGCACGCCCCAGTGGAACAGCAACGCCGAGAGCGCGCTCATCACCAGCACGATCGGCAGCGCGCGGAACGCGAGAATGAATGCCGAATTGGCATCCGTCACGGCAAAGGGCGCCGGACCGCCGCCCAGGTAACCGAACACGAGCGCGGTTCCCGACTGGGTCGCCTGCTCGAACAAAGTCAGAACGTTATTCAACGCAAGGAAAGCCTCCTTGGCGAACGGCAGCTTGAGCAGGAGCAGCGCGAGCACGAGCTGCAGGAGCAGACCGGCCCAGATTGCGCGCCAGGGAACCGCCCTGCGGTTCTCGCTGAAAAGGAAGGCCAGCAGGAGCAGTCCGGCAATACCCGCCAGACCCTGGATCACGAAGGAAAGGCCGCCGCGATCGTCGCCTGAATCGATTCCGCCGCCGCGGCGGGATCCTTTGCATCGCGGATCGGGCGGCCGACGACGATGTAGTCGGCGCCGTTGCGGAAGGCCTGCGCCACATCCACGACTCTCTTCTGGTCCGCGGCGTCGCCGCCGGCGGGCCGGATGCCGGGCGTCACGACGAGCAGCTTCGCGCCGAAATTCCCCTTGATTGCGGACGCTTCCAGCCCGGACGCGATGACGCCGTCGCAGCCCGTCTCCATGGCGGCACGCGCACGCGCGTGCACCAGGTCCGCCAGTTTCCCGGCGTAGCCCATCTCTGCGAGGTCGGCGGGACCCGTGCTGGTGAGCACCGTGACGGCGAGAACTTTCATCTCGCCCTTCTCCTTCACCGCGGCCCCCATCGCGCCACGATCGGCGTGCACCGTCAGGAAGGTCACGCCGCGGCCGCGCAGGTTGGCGACCGCGCGGCGCACCGTTTCCGGAATGTCGTGCAGCTTGAGGTCGCAGAACACGCCGTTGCCGCGTTTCACCAGCCAGTCGAGCAGCTCGAAATAGCCGCCCGAGGTGGAGAGCTCGAGTCCGATCTTGTAGAAGCGCACCGACTCACCGAGTTTTTCCACCAGCGCGCGCGCTTCGGCGGCGGTGGGTACGTCGAGCGCGGCTATCAGGCGCTCGCGGCGGGGAATGACGGTCATCTCGGGGCGCTATGATACAGGCATGATCGACATCCTTGTCCTCTACTACAGCGTCGGCGGCTCGGTGCGGCGCATGGCGGAGCTGATCGCCGAGGGTGTGGAACGCGTGCCGGGCGCGCAGGCGCGCCTGCGCACGGTTCCCAGGGTTGCTTCGGGCTTCGACGGGGAAGTTTCCTCGATCCCGGCGCAAGGACCTCCTTTCTGCGAAAACCGCGATCTCGAGCAGTGCGCTGGACTCGCGCTCGGCAGCCCGACACGCTTCGGCAACATGGCTGCACCGATGAAGGCCTTTCTCGACAGCACGGGCCCTCTTTGGCTGAAGGGCGCCCTGATCGGCAAGCCGGCCTGCGTCTTCACCTCTACAGGCGCGCTGCACGGCGGCCAGGAAAGCACGCTGCTGTCCATGATGCTGCCGCTCCTGCACCACGGCATGCTGATCGCCGGCCTGCCGTACTCGAATCCCGAACTCAACGCCACGCGCACCGGCGGCACGCCCTACGGCGCCAGCCACTTCGGCGGCATCGCCGACGACCTGCCGATCAGCGATGCCGAGCGCGCGCTGTGCGTGGCGCAGGGCAGGCGCCTCGCTGAAATCGCGCTCAAGCTGGCATGACGGTCCGGAAGATCGACGGCAGGAATTGGGAAAAGCCCTATCCCGAGGGTCGTGGGCAGTACTAGGGCATTGCACCTGCTCGCGGCGAGCGCGCTCGTGGCGCTGATCGTCCTGTGCCTCGCGTGGGAACTGTGGCTCGCGCCGCTGCGGCCGGGCGGCTCCTACCTCGCGCTCAAGGCGGCGCCGCTGGGCATACCGCTCTTCGGCATCCTGCTCGGGCGGCGCTACACCTACCAGTGGTCCTCTATGTTCGTGCTCGCCTACTTCACCGAGGGGGTGGTACGCGCCTGGAGCGAAGCGGGCGTGTCCCAACTGCTCGCCGGAGTGGAAATCGCGCTCAGCGTCGTCTTGTTTGCCGCGGCCGTGGCGTATTCGAGGCTGACAAAAGCAAGCGCTTAGCCGCGGCATAGATCGGCATTTCGACCAGCTTGCCATCGACTTTCGCGCGCTCCCTGCCGCCCTGCCTCGCCTTTTCGAACGCATCGACGATCCGGGCCGCGGCGCGAATTTCAACGTCCGAGACCGTGAAAGCCCTGTTGACGGCCGCAGCGTGTTCCGGCGCGACCAGGCTTTTCATCCGGTAGCCCAGCCGCTTCGCGTAACGCGCATCCGCAGCCGCACCCTGCGCGTCGCTGAAGGTGTATGGGCAGTCGATGGCCTCCACGCCCGCGGCGCGGCACTCGACGAGAAAGCGCTGGCGCACGTATGCAAGCTCTTCGCCGCCACGGCTGCGGCTCGTGCCGAGGTCCGCCACCATGTCTTCGCTCGCCACCAGCATCGCGACGACGCGGGGGTGCGCTGTTGCAATATCGAACGACCTCAACAAACCGGCAGCAGTCTCCACGTTCGGCACCAGTTCTTCCGTGGTCGTCAGCGACGCAAGCGCCTTCACCTGCGCCGGCGAAACGACCTTCGACATCAGCACGATGTCCGGCCGGCCCCTCAGGACCGCGGCCAGATCCTCGCGCCCGCAGGACTCGAGCGGGTTCACGCGCACCGCGGCGATCTTGCCGGCCTTGCGCCACCGGTCGTACAACGCGCCTGCCAGCGCCCGCGCCTGCGGCCGCAATACGGGTGGCGTGAAGTCCTCCAATTCCTGGATCAGCACGTCGGCCCCCGAACGTGCCGCTGCCGCGTGTGCCGCCTCGTCGGCGCCGGGGACAAATAACCAGGAACGACGAAGGCCCTGGCTCATGAAGCCTTGGACTGGTCGACCACCACCTCCGCGCTCACGTCAGTGCTGCGCCTGGTACTGCGGATTGACCCGCTCGTTCTTGCTCTCCAGCTTGTTCAGGGCGCCGATATAGGCCTTGGCCGACGCGACCACGATGTCGGTGTCTGCGCCAACGCCGTTGACGATGCGCCCGCCCTTGGACAGCCGCACCGTGACTTCGCCCTGGCTCTCGGTGCCCTGGGTCACCGCGTTGACCGAAAACAGCAGCAGTTCCGCGCCGCTTTTCGCCACGCTTTCGATCGCCTTGAAGGTCGCATCCACCGGACCGTCGCCTTTTGCTTCTGAATTTATTTGTTTATCTTTATGCATTAAAACAACAGAAGCGTGGGGCTTGTCCGTGGTGCCGCTGCCCTGGCTCATGCTCACAAGGCTCCAGACCTCGTTGTTCGAGATGCCCGCCTCCTGCGACACCAGGGCGTGGATGTCTTCGTCGAAAATTTCCGACTTCTTGTCGGCCAGGTCCTTGAAGCGCTGGAAGGCCTTGTTGTAGCCCTCCTCGTTGTCGAGTTCGATGCCGAGTTCCTTCAGGCGCTGGCGGAACGCGGTGCGGCCCGAAAGCTTGCCCAGCACGATCTTGTTGGCGCTCCAGCCCACGTCCTCGGCAGTCATGATCTCGTAGGTTTCGCGCGCCTTGATCACGCCGTCCTGGTGGATGCCGGAGGCGTGCGCAAAGGCGTTCGCGCCCACCACCGCCTTGTTCGGTTGCACCACGAAGCCGGTGATCTGGGACACCAGCCGCGAGGCGGGCACGATCTGCGTCGTGTCGATCCTGGTCTCCAGGCCGAAATAGTCCTTCCGGGTGCGCAGGGCCATGACCACTTCCTCGAGCGACGTGTTGCCGGCGCGCTCGCCCAGGCCGTTCACGGTGCACTCGATCTGGCGCGCGCCGCCGATGCGCACCGCGGCGAGCGAATTCGCCACCGCCATGCCGAGGTCGTTATGGCAATGCACGCTCCAGACTGCTTTGTCCGAATTTGGAATTTTTGTTCTGAGATTTCTTATCATTTCTCCAAATTGCTCTGGAACCGCATACCCCACGGTATCCGGAATGTTTATCGTGGTCGCGCCCTCCTTGATCACCGCCTCGATGACGCGGCAGAGAAAATCCGGTTCCGAGCGGCTGGCGTCCTCGGGCGAGAACTCGACGTCGGGGCAGGCATTTTTCGCGTAACGCACCGAAAGCTTCGCCTGCTCGAACACCTGGTCCGGCGTCATGCGCAATTTCATCTTCATGTGCAGCGGGCTGGTGGCGAGGAAGGTGTGGATGCGCCAGGATTTCGCGCCCTTGAGGGCGTCGATGCCGCGCTGCACATCCTTGTCGTTGGCGCGGCACAGGCCGGCCACCGTCGAGTCCTTGATGATCTTCGCGACCGCGCTTACCGCCTCGAAGTCGCCATGTGAGGACGCCGGGAAACCAGCCTCGATCACATCCACCTTCATGCGCTCCAGCTGACGCGCGATGCGCAGCTTTTCGTCCTTGGTCATCGAGGCGCCGGGTGACTGCTCGCCGTCGCGCATGGTGGTGTCGAAAATGATCAATTTTTCAGTGCTCATGAAACGCTCCTTGGAGTGGATGCGCGCTGTTGACGCGCGAGTCCTTGCCGCCTTGTTGGGGCGGTTAAGGGGTACTGCCGAATTGGGTATTTAGTGTGTGCGCGCGGGGCGCAGCAGCAGGCCAGCCAGGAGGAGCAGGCTGGTAACGGTCGCCGCAGCAATAACTGCGTGGAGTGCGATCGCTGAGGTCATGCGGGAACTATAGCTTGAAATACCGGCAAAGGGCAACTGGGCCTAGCTGGCCGGCTTGGCGCGCCGGCCCAGGCCCCAGAGCACGTAGCCCGAGACGCCGTAGGCAAAGACCATCAGGAACAGGACGACCGACGGTTTGAGAGAGACCACTGCGAGACCTGCGGCGAAGACCGCCACGACCCAAAACGGCACCGCCTTCTTCAGATTGAATTCCTTGAAGCTGTAGAACGGCACGTTCGACACCATGGTGATGCCCGCATACATGGTGAACACCCAGGCGATGATGGAGAGCCACAGTTCGCGGTCGATGCCGAGGTCGTCGAACACCCAGACCAGGCCGGCCAGCATCGCCGCCGCCATCGGGCTGGGGATGCCCTGGAAATAACGCTTGTCCACCACGTCGAGATTCACGTTGAAGCGCGCCAGGCGCAGCGCCGCACCCGCGCAGTAGACGAAGGCGGCGATCCAACCCAGCTTGCCCAGGTCCTTGAGCGCCCATTCGTACATCACGAGGGCGGGGGCGACGCCGAAGGAAACCATGTCCGACAGGCTGTCGTACTGGGCGCCGAACTCGCTCGTGGTGTGGGTCATGCGCGCAATGCGCCCATCCAGGCCGTCCAGCACCATGGCGACGAAGATCGCGATCGCCGCCGCTTCGAAGCGGTTGTTCATGGCCTGCACGATGGCGTAGAAGCCGAAAAACAGCGCCGCGGTGGTGAACAGGTTGGGCAGCAGGTAGATGCCGCGGCGGCGCAGGACGCCCAGTCCGCGGCCGCGCGACGAGTCTTCGCCGCGCGGGCCTATCTCGTGCCCGTTCTCCTCGGAATCGTCACGCTCATCCATGCAGCCTCGCCAGGATGGTCTCCGTCGCGTAAACCTTGTCTCCGAGCGCGGCCTTCACTTCGGCGTCCGGCGGCAGGTACACGTCCACGCGCGAGCCGAAGCGGATGAACCCGTAACGCTGCCCCCTCTCCAGCCCGGCTCCTTCCCCAACATAGCAGAGTATGCGCCGCGCGACCAAACCCGCGACCTGCACGCAGGTCACGTCGACGCCGCCTCGGGTCTGCAGCCACAGCGCATTGCGCTCGTTCTCCAGCGACGCCTTGTCCAGCGCGGCGTTCAGGAACGAACCCGCGTGGTACCAGCGCTGCTTCACCGTGCCGTCCACCGGCGAACGGTTGGAATGCACATTGAAGACGTTCATGAAGACCGAAATCTTGATTGCATCGCGATCCAGGAATGGATCGCGCGCCTTTCCCACCACGACGATGCGGCCATCGGCGGGAGACAGCACCGCCTGGGGATCATCCGGGATCTCGCGCGGCGGATCGCGGAAGAACTGGAGGATGAAAACGCTGACCAGCCAGAACGGGATCGACCAGGCCCAGCCCAGCCAGACGCAGATGATCGAGGAAGAAACGAGCGCGCTGGCAAGGAACGGCCAGCCCTCGCGGGCGATCAGCGGATGCGGATAGCGCGACGCCATCCGCTATTCTTTTTTCTCCGCTTCCTGCCGTCGCTCGAGGTCCTTCTGGATCGCCTTGTTCACGTCGACCGTCACCTTGTCGATGATCTGCCTGGGCTGCTCGCCGATCTTCCTGGCCGCCTCCGACTCAGGCGTCCTGCTACAGCCTGAAATCAGAAAAATCGACGCGACAGCAAAAAGAACCTTTCCCATATCCCCTAATTCTTCGAGGTATCGACCAGGCGGTTTTTCCGGATCCAGGGCATCATTTCGCGCAGCCGCGCGCCGACCTTCTCGATCGGATGCTCCGCGGTCTGGCGCCGGCGCGACAGCAGCGTCGGCTGGCCGGCGCGGCTCTCGAGCACGAACTCCTTGGCGTACTCGCCCGACTGGATGCGGCTGAGGACCTCTTTCATCCTCTTGCGCACGCCCTCGTCGATGATCTTCGGCCCGCTCACGTACTCGCCGTACTCGGCGTTGTTCGAGATCGAGTAGTTCATG
>JBDTRO010000247.1:0-4948 GCA_039931635.1 Betaproteobacteria bacterium
CGACATCGTGAAGTCCGGCAAGGTGAAGATCGAGACCACCGGGAAATACAAGCTCGCCGACGCGGCGCAGGCGCACCGCGACCTGGAAGGAAGAAAAACGACAGGCTCTGTCGTTCTTATTCCCTGAGGCGGGTTACTTAATGCCGAGGGCGCGCTTGGCCTTGCCGAGCGCGGCCATCGACTCGTCGTGCTTGCCGGCCTTGTGAAGCGCCTCGCCCTGGGCGCGCAGCTTCTTCAGCTCGGCGATCTGCGCCGCCGGCAGGTCCGCTTTCGGCAGCGCGGCGTCGATGGCCTTCATCTCGTTGGGGCAGTTGTGGGCCAGCGCGATGCCGGCCATGAACGCCAGTGCAATGAACAGGGAAGTGCGTTTCATCCGTTCTCCTCGGTGCGGTAACAAGGCCAGCTTACCATTTACCATGCCGGCCATGACCGAGCCGCTGTCCGTGGACTGGCTGCGCCGCCATTTCGCCACGGCGGCGGCGCCGTTGTCGAGCGTGTACGGAGACGAAGGCCTGCGGCCCGAGCCGCGGGAACTCAAGCCGGCCTCGGTGCTGGTGCCGATCGTCGACCGGGAGGCAGGGCTGACGATGCTGCTGACCCGGCGCGCCGCCCACCTGAAGGACCATTCGGGGCAGGTCAGTTTTCCCGGCGGCCGCGTCGCCCCGGGCGATCCGTCGCCCGAGGCGACCGCGCTACGCGAGGCGCGCGAGGAGATCGGCCTCGATCCGGCGAGAGTCGAAGTCCTCGGCCGCATGCCGGAATACCGCACGCGAACGGGTTTTCGCATCACGCCGGTGGTCGGCGTCCTCACGCTGCCGCTGCAACTGCAGCGCGACGCGAACGAGGTCGAGGAGATTTTCGAAGTGCCGCTCGCGTTCCTGCTCGATCCCGCCAACCACCAGCGCCAGTCGCGCGAGTGGCAGGGCGAGCTGCGCTGGTTCTACGCCATGCCCTATGGCGAGCATTACATCTGGGGCGCGACCGCGGGCATGCTGGTGAATCTCTACCGCTATCTCTCGCAGGGTAGACTCTAGCAGTCATGGGAATTTTCGCCATCATCGCCGCGCTTGTCCTGGAGCAGTGGCGCCCGCTGGGCGAGCGCAAGGCGGTGGCCGCCGCGCTCGCGGCCTGGGCCGACTGGCTGGAGCGCAGCTTCAATGCCGGCGAAGCGCGGCACGGCACGATTGCCTGGCTGATCGCGGCGCTCGCGCCGGCGGCCGGCGCGCTCGCGCTCTATGCGCTGCTGTACTGGATCAGCCCGCTGGCGGCGCTGCTGCTCAACATCGCCGCGCTCTACCTGACCCTCGGCTTTCGCCAGTTCAGCCACTTCTTCACCGGCATCCAGGCCGCGATCCGCGACGGCGAGGTCGACCGCGCGCGGGAGCTGATCGGCACCTGGCGCGGCGAGTCCGCCACGCATCGCAGCCGCGAGGAGGTCATCCGGCTGGCGATCGAAGAGGCGATCGCCGCGTCGCACCGCAACGTGTTCGCGGTGCTGTTCTGGTTCGTGGTGCTGCCGGGGCCGAGCGGCGCGATCCTGTACCGCATGGCGGTCTACCTGAACCGGCGCTGGGGCGGTAGCGGTGAGTTCGGCCGTTTCGCGCGCAATGCGCTGCTGGTGCTGGAGTGGCCGGCAGTGCGCCTCACTGCGGCCGCCTTCGCCGTGGTCGGCGATTTCGAGGACGCGGTCTACTGCTGGCGCACGCAGGCCGCCACCTGGCCCGATCCGAACCTGGGCATCGTGCTCGCGGCGGGCGCGGGGGCGCTGGGCGTGAAGCTCGGCATGCCGCTCACCGAGGTGCAGGGACTCTACCCGCGCAGCGACCTGGGCCTGGGCGAGACGGCCGATGCGCCGTTGCTCGACAGCACCGTCGGCCTGCTGTGGCGCGCGCTGGTGCTTTGGGTCTTCATGCTGATCCTGATCGGCCTGGCGACTATTTTTTGAGCGCGCTGCAGTTCCAGCACTGCGTGAACTGAAAATCCGAGCGCTCGCCGCAGTCGGCGCAGGTCCATTCGGGTCCGACGGGGGCCGGCCTGCGCAGGACTTCTTCGGCACGCGCGACGTCTGCCGAGCGCAATACCCAGACTTCGGCCTGGCATTCGGCCGGCGGCAATTCGCCCATTGCCGAAGACAGCATCTGGTTCCTGATCTCCGTCTCGATGCCTTCGGCCTCGAGGAGATTGCGGGAATGGTGGGCGAGGGCCAGGTTGTGGGAGGAAAAAACCCGCTTCATCAGGAAGAACGCAACGCGTCCGCCCTGGCGGCGCAGATGAAGTCGTTCTCCGACAGGCCACCGATGGCATGGGTCGAGTACTCGACCCGGCACTTGTTGTAGCCGACCTGGAGGTCCGGGTGATGGTCCTCGCGGTGCGAGATCCAGGCCAGTGCGTTCACGAACGCCATGGTCTCGTAATAGTTCTTGAACGGGTAGAGCTTGACCAGCTTGCCGTCCTCGACGATCCAGCCTTTCAGCTGCGCCAGCATTTCCTTCGTCTGCGCCGCGTTGTAGGGAACGGTACCGCCTTCGCAGGGCTTGCAGTGCCTTGTCAGGAGTTCGCTCATGCGGCTCTCAATCTCGCGATCCGCGTCGCCGCGGGCGGGTGGGAATCGTAGAACGCGGAATGCAGCGGATCCGGCGTCAGGGTCGAGGCGTTGTCCCGGTACAGCTTCAGGAGCGCGCTCACCAGGTCCACTGCTTCGGCGTGATGGGTGGCATAGGCGTCGGCCTCGAACTCGTGCTTGCGCGACAGCAGGGTGCCCAGCGGGTGCAGGAAGAAGCTGAACGCGGGCGACACGAGGATGAAGAGCAGCAGGGCCACGGCGAGAGAGGTCGACTGCACGCCCAGCCCCTCGTAGAACCAGGGCTGCTGCGCGGCCAGCCCGAGGATGAAAAGCGATGCGAGGGTCAGCGCAAAGCTGAAGATCAGGCTTTTCCGGATGTGGTTCAGCTTGTAGTGCCCCAGCTCGTGCGCGAGGACTGCTTCGACCTCGGCCGGGTTGAGCCGCTGCACCAGCGTATCGAACAGCACGATCCGCTTGGCGCTGCCGACGCCCGCGAAAAACGCATTGCCGTGCGCGGAGCGCTTCGAGCCGTCCATGACGAAGAGGCCGTGCGAACGGAAGCCGCAGCGCGCCAGCAGCCGCTCGACGCGCTCGACCAGCGCCTGGTCCTGCAGCGGCAGGAACTTGTTGAACCAGGGCATGATGAAGGTGGGCATGATCAGCTGCATGAATATCGAGAACGCCACCAGGACGGCCCAGACATACAGCCACCAGAGCGGGCCGGCGGCCTCCATCAGCCACAGAATCGCCAGCAACAGCGGCACACCCAGCACGCCCGCCAGGACGATCCCCTTGAGCGCGTCGACGATGAACAGCTTCACGGTCATCTTATTGAAGCCGTAGCGCTCCTCAATGCCGAAGACGCGGTAGAGCGTCACAGGCAGGCCGATCGCGGCAAGCAGTGCGAACACGGTGAGGATGAGCGCCGCGCCGTGGGCGATCGAATCTGGCGCGAACGCCTGCGCCCATCGCGAGGATATCCACTGCACCAGCCCGCCCGCCGTCAGGACCAGCAGTACCAGCACATCGAAGACGATCTCCGCCATCTGCAGGTGGACCTTGGAAACCGTGTAGTCGGCGGCCTTCCGGTGCGCCGCGAGCGGAATCGTGCCGGCAAAGGACTCGGGCACCGCGTCGCGGTGGGCCCGCACGTGGCGCGTCTGGCGCGCGGCCAGCCACAGCCGCGTGCTGGTTGAGAGCAGCAGCGCGGCGAGGAACAGGTAGGTAAAGGCGTTGACGGTGAAGGCTTCGTTCATGCCGTGAGAGAATACGGCATGGCGGCTGATTCCAACAATCTGATCTGGATTGACATGGAAATGACCGGTCTGGTTCCCGAATCCGACCGGATCATCGAGATTGCCGTGATCATCACGGATTCGCAGCTGACCCTGGTCGCGGAAGGCCCGGTCCTCGTGGTGCACCAACCCGACGAAGTGCTGGCCGCGATGGATTCCTGGAACCGCTCGGTGCACGCCAAGTCAGGCCTGGTGGAGAAGGTCAAGGCCTCGCGCCTGGACGAGGCCTCGGTCGAGCGCCAGACCATCGAATTTCTGAAACAGCACGTGCCCGCGGGCGTGTCGCCGATGTGCGGCAACTCCATCTGCCAGGACCGGCGTTTCCTCGCGCGCTGGATGCCGAAGCTGGAAACGCATTTCCTCTACCGCAATCTGGACGTGTCGACGCTCAAGGAACTGGTGAAGCGCTGGAAGCCCGAAATCGGCAAGGGTCTGAAGAAGGAAGGCAAGCACGAAGCGCTCGCCGACATCTACGAGTCGATCGAGGAACTGAAGTACTACCGCAAGGCGGTCATGACGATCTAAGCAGGCAAGGTGTCGTCCCCGCGAAGGCGGGGACCCATCGTCGAAAACCTGGATTCCCGCTTTCGCGGGAATGACGACGTCTGCGATCCTACGAAACTTCGACGATCACTTCGATCTCGACCGGGATCCCCATCGGCAGCGATCCCATCCCCACCGCAGAGCGCGCATGCTTGCCGGCATCGCCGAATACCTCGACGAACAGGTCCGAGCAGCCGTTGATCACTTTCGGGTGGTCGGCGAATTCGGGCACCGCGTTCACCATGCCGAGCACCTTCACGACGCGCTTGACGCGGTCCAGGCTGCCCAGCTCCGCTTTCATCACCGCGAGCAGGTCCAGGCCGACCGAGCGCGCGTGCTGGTAGGCCTGCTCGGCCGTGAAATCGCGGCCCACCTTGCCCATGGGCCGGTGGCCGTGCGCGTCCAGCTGTGGGCCCTTGCCGGCCAGGTACAGCAGGTTGCCGGTGCGCACCGCATTGACGTAGTTGGCGACCGGCGCGGACACCGGGTTGAGCGTGATGCCAAGCTGTGTCAGTTTTTGTTCAGGATTCATAAAAAATTTAAAAGA
>JBDTRO010000248.1:0-18096 GCA_039931635.1 Betaproteobacteria bacterium
TCGGCAGGATGATCAGGGTCTTGTTCTTGTGCGCCGCGCCCTCCGAGGTATTGGCAAGCAGGCACATCCAGTCCGCCTGCAGGCTGTTGGTGATCCACATCTTCGCGCCGTTGATGACGTAGTCGCCGCCATCCTTCTTCGCGGTGGTCTTGATCGAGGCCACGTCCGAGCCGGCGCCGGGCTCGGAAACGCCGATGCAGGCCACGTAGTCGCCGGCGATCGCGGGAGCGAGGAATTCCTTGCGCAACTCGTCCGAGCCGAAGCGCGACAACGCTGGGGTAGCCATGTCGGTCTGCACGCCGATCGCCATCGGCACGCCGCCGCAGCGGATCTGGCCCAGCGTCTCGGCGAACACCATGGAATAGCTGTAGTCGAGCGACGCGCCGCCGTAGGCCTCCGGCTTGGTCAGCCCGAGCATGCCCAGAGTCCCCAGCTTCTTGAACACCTCGTGCGCGGGGAACTGTTCGGCGGCCTCCCATTCATCGACGTGCGGGTTGATCTCCGCGTCGATGAACTTCTTCATCGTGCGGCGGATTTCCTCGTGTTCCTGGGCGAACTTCATGGGCGCGCTTCCTTCGTCTCTGGTCGGGCCATATTAGGATAGTTTTTCCCGTCACCGGAAAGCGCGCGCCAAACGCTCTCGGAAGTGGCCGGCATGTCGAGCGCGGTGACGCCGCGCGGCGCGAGCGCATCGATGACGGCGCTCATCACGCAGGCTAGCGACGCGGTACATCCGGATTCGCCGACGCCTTTTACGCCCAGCGGGTTGGATTTGCACGGCACCTCGTTTCTCGCCCAGCCGAACGAAGGCAGATCTTCGGCATAAGGCAGCGCATAGTCCATGAAGCTCCCGGTGAGCAGCTGGCCGGACTGCGGGTCGTAGACGAGTTCCTCCCCGAGTGCCTGGCCAATGCCCTGCGCAACACCGCCATGCACCTGGCCTTCGAGCAAGAGCGGATTCACCACCACCCCGAAATCGTTGACCGCGGTATAGCCCAGCAGCGCGACACGCCCCGTGTCGGGGTCGACTTCGACTTCGCATACGTGGCAGCCGGAGGGAAAGCTGTAGGTTGTCGGCTTGCAGAAGTCTTCCGCGCTGAGGCCGGGCGCAACGTCAGGCGGCAGATCGGCAGAGTGCGCCGCGCGCGCGACATCGACGATGCTCACGCGCCGGTCGGTGCCGGCAATCGCGAACGACCCGCCTGCCTCGCCGACTTCGAACTCCACGTCGGCCGCCGGCGCTTCGAGCAGGTGGCCGGCAATCAGGCGTCCCTTTTCGATGATGATTCGTGCGCAATGCACGATTGCCGTGCCCGTCACGGTGGTCTCGCAGGATCCGACCGACCCGATGCCCACACCGGTCAGGTCGCTGTCGCCCGCGACAAATCGGATCCGCTCCTGCGGCAAGCCCAGCTGCTGGGAGACGATCTGCTTGAAGGTAGTCATGTGCCCCTGGCCGTTGGCCGTGGCGCTCAGGGCGAGCGTAAGGTCGCCGGAAGAGTCGAATACGGTGCCCACGTGGCTTTCGTAGTAGCCGTCCGGTTCCTGGTACACCGAAAAGCCGTACCCGCGCAGGCGGCCGCGCGCCGCCGACGCGGCGCGCCGCGCTGCGAAACCGGCGCGATCGGTAAGCGCAAGGGCATCATTCATGTTCTTTTCGAATTCGCCCGAGTCGAACACCAGCCCCGCCGGCGTGGTCCAGGGCATCTGCTCGGGCCGCACCATGTTCAGTCGGCGAAGATCCGCCCGGTCGCGGCCAGTTTCACGCGCGGCGGCGTCCACCAGGCGCTCTATGAGATAGGTGAACTCCGGTTTGCCCGCGCCGCGGTAGGCGACCACGGGCACGGTGTTCGTGAAGGCGACGCGCGTTTCGACGTGATAGCAAGGCAGCGCGTAGACGCCGGTGATGCAGCGGCTGCCGCCGGAGGTCGGGATGCTCAGAGCGCTCGAGGTGACGTACGCGCCGGTGTTGGAAACGACGCGCGCGCGCACGGCGAGAAAGCGCCCCTGTGCATCGAGGGCAAGTTCGCAGGCCATGCGGTGGTCGCGGGCCGCGCCGTCGGCAAGGAAGGCTTCCGAGCGGTCGGCGTACCATTTCACCGGCTGCGCGAATTGCCTGGACGCGTGCAGCACCGCCACCATTTCCGGATAGGCGGAAATCTTTACGCCAAACGACCCGCCGACGTCCGGCGTCAGGACGTGGAGGTCGCGCGGATCGCCGACCAGCCCCGTGGACGCGATGTCGACCTGGATTGCCTTGCTGCCCTGGGTGGGCGCATGCAAGGTGAAGCGACCGGTCGCCCTGTCGAACAAGCCTGCCGCACCGCGCGTCTCGATTGGCGCCGCAGAAACGCGGTTAATTCTGAGTTCCAGTTTCGTCACGTGCGCCGCAAGCGCAAAAGCCTCATCGCAGGCCTTGCGGTCGCCGCCCTCCCAGTCGAGGGCCAGATTGCCGGCGGCGAGCGCGTCGCGCGCTTCGGTTAGCGGCGGCAGTTCTTCATAACCGACTTCGACAAGTTCGGCTGCATCACGCGCCGCGCGCATGGTTTTCGCAACCACGATCGCAACCGCCTCGCCGACGAAACGCACGTGATCCCCAGCCAGCACCGGACGCAGACCTTCCGGCACGGCAGTGCCGTTGCGATTCTTCTGCGGCACCGTGACGCGCATCGGGCCGATGCCCGCCGCTCTCAGGTCTGCTGCCGTCAATGCGCCGAGGACTCCATCCGTGGCGAGGGCCCGCGCGACATCGATTGAGAGCACCCGCGCATGCGCATACGGAGATCGCACAAACACGGCATGCGCGGCGCCGGCAAGCTCGAGATCGTCGATGAAGCGGCCCGCACCCGTGAGCAAGGCCTGATCTTCCAGGCGCTGCACCGGCTGGCCGATGCGCAGCTGGCCTGAGGTATGGGAAACGTCAGATGCGTTCACAGGAATCCGGCAGATGTCGTGCCGGGCCCGGGACTGGCGTCAGTCTGGTTTTGCGCCGGTGGCGCGAACGATCGCGCCCCATTTGCCGAACTCCGCAGCATGGAAGCGCGCCGCGTCTTCAGGTGTCCCGCCCGCGGGCAGCGCGCCGACCTGGCGCAGGCGTGCCTGCACGTCGGCGGCGGCGAGCGCCTTGGTGGTTTCGGCGGCCAGCCGGCGCAGGATCTCCGGCGGGGTTTTCACGGGCGCGAAGAGGATTACCCAGGAGCCGAGATCGAAGCCGGGAACGGCCGATTCGCCAATCGCCGGCACGTCGGGCAATTCCGGCCAGCGCCCCGACGAGGTGATGCCGAGGATCCGGATTCGGCCGCCCTGCAGGTGCGAGGTGAACGAAGGCAGTCCGTCGATGACCATCTGCAACTGACCGGCGACCAGCGCCTGCACCGCCGGCCCGCCGCCGCGAAACGGGACATGCGTGATGCGAATCCCGGCCTGGGTGAGAAAACTCTCCGTGATCAGGTGACCGGTGGACCCGTTCCCCGCGGAGCCATAGTTGAGCGTGCCGGGTTTCGCCCGCGCGAGCGCCACGAACTCGACGATGTTCTTCGCCGGCACGCTGTCGTGTACCGCGAGCACCTGCGGAAAGCGCGCGACGTGCGCCGCGGCGACGAAATCCTTTTGCGCGTCATAGGGCAGGTTGTTGAAGAAATGCGGATTGATTGCCATCGTTCCCGGCGAGCCGACAAGAAATGTATAGCCGTCGGGCGCGGACTTCGCCGCCGCCTCCGTGCCGATGTTGCCGCTCGCGCCGGTGCGGTTCTCGACCAGGAAAGTCTGCCCGGTCTGTTCGGTGACGCGCGCCATGGTGATGCGCGTCACAACATCCGCCGCGCCGCCGGCGGCGAAGGGCAGGATCAGTTTGACGGGGCGGGTGGGCCACTCCTGCGCGGCCGCGGAGAAAGTAGTGAGGAATGTGAAGCAGAGCAGGGCAAGACGCGCGGGCATTGGGGGTTCCTTCAGGGCTTAGCCGCAGATTGCAATGGATGCATGAGCGCAGGTGCGGGCCGTGACGCGCAGTTCGTCGATATGGACTCTTTCATCCGGCGCGGGCCATTCGGGGTAGCGCTTGATGTCGCCGGGGCCGAACTGCACTGAAGGGATTCCGGCGGCATGCAGCACGTTGCCATCGCCGAAGTTGCCGATGCGCTCGACGCTGCCGACCAGCGGCGGCGTGCCGGTCGCCGCGCGATAGCCATCGGCCAGCGCCTTCACCAGCGGATGATCGCCTGCGAGGGCGGTCGGCTCCATGAAGAAGGGATCGGCCGGGCCGTTGGCCGGAATCGTCGCCTCGCAGTCGAACGTGGGGTGGCGATTGCGGATGGCCGCGAGCACACGTGCGACATCGGCGCGCACCGAATCGAGCGTCATTCCGGGCACGGTGCGGATCTGGAACACGAGGTCGCACCAGCGCCCGTAGTGGTCCTTGTGGATGGCGTCGTGGCGGATCATGGGAAAGTCCGCCAGTTCAGGGTGGCGCTTGAAAGTGAGCCAGCTCCCTTCGGGTACCGGCTCCAGGCTCGGCCCGAAGGCAGCAAGGCACAGGGCTTGCTGCTCGATGGAGTTCAGGTAGGCCGCGCGCGCCTCCGCAGTGAAGCGGAAGAAAAGCCCCGGCGTGGTGGTGCGCAGCTTGACCCGGACCGAGCCGACGATCACCGAGCCGATGGTGTTGGCCGAGTGCTCGATGTTGATGCAGTAGTCGGCCTTGATCCCTTTTCTGAGCATGACGCGCGTGCCGGTGCCGCCAAGCTTGTGGCTGGCGACCGGGCAGTAGAGGAGGTCGCCCTTCAGTTTCACGCCGGCGAGAGCAATCGCCTCGATCGCCACCAGCGCCGCGGCGAGCCCGCCCTTGTCGTCCTGCGCGCCCAGCCCCCACACGAAGCCATCCTCGAACTTGCCTCGCTGGGGATCCACCGTCCAGCCCGGCATCGTCACGTTGACGTCGGTGTGCCCGTTGAACATCAGCGTCGGCCCGCCGCCGGTGCCGCGCAGCCGTCCGATGGCTTGGCGCGTGGACTTGGCCGGGTCGGTGGGATGCTCCACCGTCATCATCTGCACGTCCATGCCGGCCGCGCTCATGCGCTCGGCAAGGAAGTCGGCCACCGCGCCCTCCTCGAAATTCGGGCTCGGGATGGCGATCATGTCGCGCGCGAGCTTCACCAGTGCGTCGTCCCCGATCTCCGCGAATACCTTCTGTCCGGAATCAGATTGCATGAGGCATCTTACCGCGCCGTATTGTCGATGCCGATGGCCTCGCTGACATGGCGAAACCCGTCGCGCTCAAGCAGCGCCGCTAGCCCCTGCTTGATCCTGCGCACCACGCCCGGACCCTGATAGACCAGCGCGCTGTACACCTGCACCAGCGAGGCGCCCAGGCGGATGGTCCGGTAGGCATCTTCCGCCGAGCAGATCCCGCCCACTGCGACGAGCGCCAGGCGCTTGCGGTCGATGCGCCGGTACCACTCGCGAATTGTTGCCTGCGTGTTGGATAGCGTGGCGGGGACCGAAACGCTGCCGGGCATGCGTGCCAGCTCCGCGGGCGGCGTGCGCAGGCGCGAGCGGAAATTGAGCTTCGCATCGAAGAATGAAAGCCCCCTGACGAAGGCGAAGGGATCGATCGCGGCGAGCACCGCATCGATACCCGCGTGGTCGCGCGGCGGCGTAATGCGGATGAACACCGGCGGGAGCGCTTCGACGTCCGAGAGCACAGCGAGCAGCGCGCGCAGGTGTACGGGGGAGTCGAAGTGGGAAATGCCGCCGGCCGAGTTCGGGCAGTTGAGGTTCAGCGCGAGGTAGCTCGCCATTCCGGTGAACCGCCGTGCCGCCGCCGAGAGTTCCGCGATCACCTCGTCCACCGGTGCAGGTGTTCCAGAGTTCGTCTCCACCAGACTCACGCCTAGCGGCACCGGAAGCTTCAATTCCTTCACGCGTGCCGCGATCACCTCGGCGCCGTCATTCGGGACGCCGTAGTAGACGATGATGCCTTCATCCTCGGGGATGCGGAACAGCCGCGGTCTGATTGCATTACCGGCTGACGGGCGCTCTGAAACGGAGCCGACGTCGATGGAGCCGAAGCCAAGGCCGGCAAGCGCCCGCGCCGCCGTCGCGTTCTTGTCGAAACCCGCCGGGAGGCCGACCGGATTGGGAAAGTCGATGCCGCCGACGCGGATGTGCAGGCTCGGATGGTCGAATTCATATGCGGCGCGGAAAGGTGCGGGTCCGAGCAGTGCACAGGCACGCAGGGTCGCGACGTGGATTCGTTCCGGGTCGAAGCCGAAAAGAAGTGGACGGGCGATCCGGGTGTAGAAGCCCAAGGCCGGTCAGGGCCGCGCGACGCCGAGCATGTTGCGGATATCGCGCGGATCGATGACAGTCTCGATTACTGCCGCACAAGCGTCAGCTTGCCCATTTTGCCTATCCTGCCTTCGATCGCATTGCCACCGGCGTTGCTGAACCTCGCACGGAAGTCCTTGCAACCGGGCAGAAACTTGGAGCCATCGATACCGATCATCAGGTCCGTTGCGGTCGCGCGCGCAACGGTGACGGGCATCTCACGGCCCAGACAGGGGTTCTGCTTGATCCGGACGTGATTCTTCCACGTACCGCCGCTGCCGCTCAGGACCAGGACGACAGTTCGCGGCGCCCCCTTTGGCGTGGTGTACTTGCCCACCCACGTCCCGTTGTAGGGGTTTGCCTCCTGCGCAACCAGGCCAGTTGGCGCGAGCGCGAGGCCAAGCGCGAACAGGTAAGCACGCTTCACTTGAAATCCACTGGAGGCACCTGGCACTGCTTGCAGGAACGTTGCGTTATCGATAGGCGCAATTTTCGTCGATTTGGTCCGCGCTGTCAGCAGGCGGCTTTTTACCAATAGCGAACCGAGACTCGACATAAGCGCCATTGTGCGCCGTCAATCCGGGACGCGGCAGAGGGAGAATCGCCAAATCATGCAGTGCAGCCAAGCCTGGGGCGGATAGATTTTCCTATCCGTCGCCGAAGCTACCAGGGCGTGATCAGTGGGATGCGCTCGCGCCCGTTGCGCCGGTAGGCGGCGAAATCGTGATCGAGGGTGAACACCTGCGAATTGCGGTGCCGCTCACTCATGCGCACCAGGCAGGCATCGGCAAAACTCATCGGCGTATCGGCGTATTTGTGCAGCAGCCGTAACGTGGCTTCGCGCTCGTCCTGAAAATCGAACCTGACTTCGAGCAAGCCCCGCTCGATGAGCGCAGCGAGCGCGTTGCACCCTCCGGAGACGCCTTGCAGCAGGTAAAACGCTTCCGACAGAACCGCTTCGCAGGTCAGCAGAGGCGCCGTTCGCGCCGCCAGTTGCGCTCGCGCCCAAGCATGCTGCCGGTCGCGCTTTCGCAGCGCCGCGACCAGCGGCCCGGCGTCAACGAGAACGAGAGCGGCCATAGCCGCGCAGCCGCGCCTTGTTCGACGCGAGGTCGGCCGGCGCCCGGTCATCCTCGATAATGAGATCCTGCATGCGGTCCCACACCGAGCCAACCGGGGTCTCCGCTCGCGCCAACCGCTCGCGCACGACTTCCGAGCGCGACACTCGGCGTGCGCGTGCGACGGCCTCTATCTCAGCGAGAAGGTGATCCTGGAGCTTGACGGTTACGGCACGCAACGACATCCGTCAATTGTAATACCAAGCTGCCAAATTCGCAATACGCCCGTGTCGGTGCTCACGAGGAAATTCTGGATTAATTCCGCACTGCGCGGGATGCGCGGCAGTCAGGGTCTGGCGACGCCGAATTGCACGGGCCGCACGGTGCGCGCGTCGCCGTCTTTGCAGATCGAAAGTGCGTAGCCGAGCACGTTGCGGGTGTCGCGAGGGTCGATGATGCCGTCGTCAAGCATCGAGGCGCTGGTGACGAACGCGCTCTGCTGCTTTTCAAAGTTTTGAATGATCTTTTCTTTTACGGAATTAATTTCAGAAAAATTAACTTCCAAACCTTTCCTCTTCATGCCGCTTTCCATCACGATCGCCATGGTCCCGGCGGCCTGCTCCGCTCCCATCACCGCGGTCTGCGTGCTCGGCCAGGAAAACAGGAACCGCGGGTTGAAGCCGCGGCCGCACATGCCGTAGTTGCCGGCGCCGAAAGAGGCGCCGCACATGAGCGTGAGTTGCGGCACGTTGGCGTTCGACACCGCCTGGATCATCTTCGAGCCGTGCTTGATCATGCCGGCCTCTTCGGAGGCCTTGCCGACGATGTATCCGGTGGTGTTCTGCAGGTAAAGGATCGGCAGTCCGGCCTGGCAACAGACCTGGATGAAGTGCGTCGCCTTGGTGGCGCCCGCCGGATCGAGCGGCCCGTTGTTGGTGATGATGCCGACCTTGTGTCCCTGGATCGCGGCGTGGCCGCAGACAGTGGCCACGCCGTAGTCGGCCTTGAAGTCGAGGAAGTCCGAATCGTCCACGAAGCGCGCGAGGGCTTCGCGCATGTCCACGGGCTTGCGGTAGTCGGCGGGCATGACGCCGAGCATTTCTTCCGCTGGATATCTGGGAGGTTTTCCTGTTGGAAGATTCCTGCTTTCCCAGTCAAGGCGGGAAAGAACCTCTCTGGCAAGCCGAACGCCGTCCGAGTCGTCTTCTGCCAGGTATTCGCCCAGCCCCGACACGTGCGTGTGCATCACCGCGCCGCCCAGTTCCTCGTCGGTGGCGATTTCCCCGGTGGCGGCTTTGAGCAACGGCGGGCCGGCGAGAAAAGCCTTGGCGCGGCCGCGCACCATGATCACGTAATCGGACAGCCCCGGCATGTAGGCGCCGCCCGCGGTGGAGGAGCCGTGCACGACGGTCACCACCGGCAGGCCGGCAGCCGAGAGCTTCGCAAGGTTGTAGAAGATCGCCCCGCCGTGGATGAAACCCTCGACGCGGTACTTGAGCAGGTTTGCGCCCGCGGACTCGACCAGGTGGACGAACGGCAGCTTGTTCTCGAGTGCGAGGCCTTGCGCACGCAACAGCTTCTCGCGTCCCATGTGCTGGATTGCGCCCGCGTCTATGCCCGAGTCGCTCGCCACCACCATCGCGCGTACGCCGGAGACGTAGCCGAGGCCCGAGATCATGCCGCCGCCCGGGATGGACTTCTCCGGATCCGGATTGTCCAGGCAGTAGCCCGCCATCGAGGACAGTTCCAGCCAGGGGGCGCCGGCATCGAGCAGGCGCGCGATGCGCTCGCGCGGCAACAACTGGCCGCGCTTGTCGAACAGGGGCTTCGCTTCCTCGGACTTGTCCCGCGCTCTTTTTTCAAGACCTCTCAAGCGAGACACCAGTTCCAGCATTCGCGTGCGGTTGCCTTGAAAGGCCTCCGAACTTGTATCGAGCTTCGACTGGATTGCGGGCATCAGCCTAGTACCTTCGGATTCGAAGCAAGGTGAAAGCCGTCAAACGCCGGCGTGGGCTTCCCGTTGGCGACTTTCCTTTTCGCATTGGGAACCGCGCCATCCACGCGCAGGCATGACCCAGAAATAAAGGCAGCAGCAGGGGACAGGAGATAGCAGATTGCCGCGGAAACTTCGGACTCCGTGCCCAGCCGCGCCAGAGGAACGAGTTTCGGCAGCGCGCGGATGTGCGCCGCCATTTCCGGCGGATAGTTGTCCAGGCCGCTGGAGGCGATCCAGCCCGGGGCCACGGCGTTCACCCGGACAGGCGCCCACTCGAAGGCGGCAGTTTCGGTGAAGTTGAGCATCCCGGCGCGCGCGGCGCCCGAGTGGCCCATGGTCGGCATGCCCTGCCACATGTCGGCGATGATGTTGACGATCGCACCCGAGCCGGCCTGCTTCATCCACTGCGTGTAGCACTCGCGCGCCATCAGAAAGCCGCCGGTGAGATTGGTGCGTACCACCGCGTCCCAGCCCTTGGCGGAGATGGATTCCAGCGGCGCGGCGAACTGGCCGCCGGCATTGTTGACGAGAGCGTCTATGCGGCCGAAATCGGCGAGGATGCTTGAAATCGTCTGCTTGACGGTTTCTTCTTCGCGAATATCACAGGGATAACAGCGCGCTTCGCCTGCGGCTTGCGCGATCTCGTCACGTACCGTGGAGAGTTTTTCAGGCTTTCTGCCAACAAGGGCAATTCTCGCCCCGAGGGAAGCCAACTCGTGCGCTGTGCATCGGCCCAGGCCCGAGCCGCCGCCGGTGACGATGGCGACCTGGCCTTCGAACAGGCCGGGACGGAAGACGGAGGTGTAGCGGGTGCCGGAAGTCATGGACAATCAAAGCTTATCAAGCAAGTGCTTGGCAAGTCATGTTCTGCGCCCGGCGCCGGGTTCAACAGATACGATCGAGCAGTGCCCGGGCTGCCTTTAGATCCGGTGTGTCAAACCCTTCGGTGAATCGTTCGAAGGTTGGCTTCAGCAGCTTGGTGCCAGCCTCTTCACGACCGGCCGCGGCCATCCAGTCCGCGAACCCCGTGGCGGCGCGCAGCTCCAGCGCCAGCGCCCCCTGCTCCTGCGCGATGCGAAGCGCGCTGCGATACTCCTCCTCGATCCTCGGGCTTCGAGGATCCGCCAGGCGCAAGGCTTCCGCCCGCAGCCGGTGTACGTCGGAGATGAATATTTTCTGGTGCGTCTCCACCGAGATCTGCTGCAATTCGTCGAGCAGGTTGAGACAGTCATCCACTCGCCCCAGCTCGAGTTTGGCCGCCGCGAGCAGTGTTCCAAGAAAGGTCAGGTATCCGCGCTGTTTAGCATTGAGCTGTGCGCGGAATGTAGCCTCCATCAGCTCAGCTCAGCGCCGAGCCCAGGCTCACCCTGCTGGCTTGTCGCCCAGGCGCTGGTGAACTTTGACATCGCCGCCTGCAAGGCGAGCTTGGCCTCCGCGGAGATCTCCGCCAGGACCTCGGCGTGGCCGCGCGCCGCGCGGGCGTCGCCAACCATCATCGAACGGAATCCGGCATACCAAAGTGCGACTGATCGGCTGAACGGATGTCCGAGCGCATCGCCGACACGGATCGCGTCGAGCGCAACGCTGGCACCGCGCTCGGCATGCCCGGCCTGCCACAGCGCACAGCCGCCTGTCGCCCGTGCACAGACTCCGGGATCGTGCAGGCCGTAGATCGCCCAGTGGCCGCGATGCAGATCGCTGTCGTAGAGGGCGAGACCCTGCTCGACATCGTCACGCGTGATCGTCACCTGCCCGCGCAGGAATGCAGTGGTCCAGCGCGCATGATGTGCCTGGAGCCTGAAGTCACTCTTCCCGAGCCGTCCGGCCATTTCAACCAGCCGGTCGGCGCGCTCGGACGCCACGGGCAAGTTGCCCGCAAGCGAGTTGTAAATCCAGTCCGCCCAGCGTGCCCGGAAGTTCAGCGGATCATCGCCAAGCGGCGCGCTGATCCCGACCGCTTCCTTCGCCATGTCGCCTGCCTCCAGGGAACCTGGTCCCTTGAGCGCCTGCAGCGTGATCTGCTGGTCCAGAACGAGCTGCGTTTCCTCGCGCTGCCGGGCCGGCGACCCGGGCGCTTTGCGCAGCAGTGAGAGCGCGTTGGCGAAATGGCTTCCCGCTTCCGCATACTCCGAGCGCTCCATCGACTGGCGCCCGGCGCGCGTCCAGTATTCCCGTGCCCGGTCTTCGAGTCCCGCCGCCGCGTAGTGGAAGGCGAGCATTTCCGGCCGTCGAGCCACCGCCTCGGGAAATTTATCCTGCAACGCCTCAGCGATGCGGGTATGGAGCTGCTGGCGCCGCGCGCGCAGCAGGCTCGCATAGGCGGCGTCCTGAACGAGTGCATGCTTGAAAACATAGGTCGCCTCCGGCGGTTCGCCGCGTACGTACACGAGTTCGGCGCTGACCAGGCTCGAGAGCGCCTCGGTCAGCTCGCCGGCATCCGTCGGAGAGACCGCGAGCATGAGCTCGTAGGTGAACTCACGCCCGATGACGGAGCCGATCTGCGCCACCTCCTTCACCGGCGAGAGCCGCTCGAGACGAGCCATCAACGAATCCTGCAAGGTCGCCGGGATCGCCATGGGCGGCAGGGCGCCGGTGAGCACATACCGGCCGCCGTGCTCCGCGAGCAATCCGGACTCGAGCACTGTCTTGGTCAGCTCCTCCACGAACAGCGGGATCCCCTCGGTCTTCGCGAGGATCTGATCCACGACTTCGGCGGGCAGCGGCCGGCCTCCCGAAACGTGCTCGATGAGCTCCAGACTCTGCCTGCGCGCGAGCCGGTTGAGGGTCAACGCGGTTACATGAGGCAGATTGCTCCAGGGCGGCGCAAACTCCGGGCGGAACGTAATCAGGACGAATACCCGCGCGTCACGGATGCGCGCGAGGCACAAGCCGATCAATTCGCGGGTCGTGGGATCGATCCAGTGCGCGTCTTCAATCTGCCAGTACACCGGACCTAACCGCGACAGCGCCACCACCTGGTCAGCGAGCGCCTCGAGCGTGCGACGCTTCACCGCGTCGGCCGTAAGCGGCGGCGCCTTGTAGCGCTCATCGAGAGCTATCCCGAGAACCGAAGCAAACAGCGGCAACACCTCGGCAAGCCGCGACGTCGTCGGCCGCAGGAGCGCCTCGAGCTTGCCGAGGCGCTTCGCGTTGTCGTCATCGGCAGTCATACCGGCCGCGAACTCAAGGTGGCTGATTGCGGGCTGCAGCGCGCTGTTGGCGTGGAACGGCGAGCATTGATAGCGCACGCGCGTATGCAGCTCGTCACGCATCCGCTGTCGGAACTGTTCGCCTATGCGCGACTTGCCGATGCCGGCCTCGCCGCAAAGCAGCACCGCCTGTCCTTCGCCGGCGGCGGCCTGC
Source organism: Betaproteobacteria bacterium (assembly GCA_039931635.1). Classification (GTDB taxonomy): domain Bacteria; phylum Pseudomonadota; class Gammaproteobacteria; order Burkholderiales; family SG8-39; genus RBG-16-66-20. The sequence continues at coordinate 12,739 of JBDTRO010000248.1, forward strand.
TCCCAGCGGCTGAGCAGAAGCGCGACCTCCTGATCCCGTCCAACGAAGCCGCTCATGCCGGTGAGATGCGCCGCCTCGAACCGGCTGCCGCCGGCCTCGCCTGCGACGCGCCATGCGCGCACGGGTTCGCGAAAACCCTTGAGATCCAGGCTGCCGAGATCGACATAACGGAACGAGCCCAGCGTCAGCGCACGCGTGCTCTCGGCAATCACGACCGTGTCGGGTTCGGCGATCGCCTGCAGGCGTGCGGCCAGATTCGGCGTCTCGCCGATCGCGGACAGTTCGGAGACGCCCCGCGTATCCATGACCTTGCCGACGACCACCATGCCGGTCGCTATTCCCAGGCGGGCGCTGAGACGGCCGGAGGCGCGCGGCGCGAGGCGGCCGATCGCTTCGACAATGCCGAGTGCCGCACGCACCGCGCGTTCGGCGGCGTCCTCGTGCGCCTGTGGATAGCCGAAGTACGCGAGCACGCCGTCGCCCAGGAATTGCGCGAGATGGCCTTCGAAGCGAGCCACCACGCCGGCGCATACCGCCTGATAATCGCGCATGATATCGCGCATTTCCTCGGCATCGACATGTTGCGCGAGAGCGCTCGAGCCGACGAGATCGCAGAACATGACGCTCACTTGGCGCCGCTCGCCGGCCGTCGGTGAAGTTTCCCTAGGGGGTGCTTCGGCAGCCGCGGGTATTTCAGCGATGGCCTTCAACAGGCGCAAGCGGTGCCCAAGCGATACCCCGAGCTCCTTGAGGTGAGCGTCGTTCAGCTGCCGCAGGGCCGCGAGATCGATGTCATTCTGCGCGAAGGTCGCGGCGTACTGTGCAAGACCGAGTGCATCAAGAAACTTGCCGACGTCTCGCATTGGCGGTACCACTCCGGTCGCAGTTGATTGTCAGGCAGCATCGACGATGCCCTGCGCAAATCATAGTTCAGCTGCATATTGCACCACTTCCAGATACACAGCGTCGAAGTGTGTCAAGTCGTCGCGTGTCTGGCTGAATTCCGATGTGGCTAAAGCGGAAGCGACCCCACCGTGTCCATGGTGAACGACAGCGGCGTCGAGCCGGCGAGCTCGGGCGTCAGCGGGTTGGCCATGGCTTGTCTCCTCAGGTATGGAGCATAATTCATAGGACAAATCGGAGGGTTATTTGGTGATTCAGATTAATTCCGGCCGTCTCTGGCAATCCCTGATGGATCTGGCGAAGATCGGCGCGACCGACAAGGGCGGCGTACGCCGCCTGACGCTCACCGACGAGGACCGCCGTGGCCGCGACCAGTTCGTGGCGTGGTGCAAAGAGGCCGACATGTCCGTGGAAGTGGACGGCATCGGCAACATCTTCGCGCGGCGCGCCGGCACTGATGCCGGCGCCCTGCCCGTGGCAGTGGGCAGCCATCTCGATTCGCAGCCCTCCGGCGGCAAGTTCGACGGCGCCTACGGCGTCATGGCCGGCCTGGAGATCGTGCGCACGCTGAATGACGCCGGGGTGCGGACGCGCGCTCCGATCGAGGTGGCGGCGTGGACCAACGAGGAAGGATCGCGCTTCGTGCCGACCCTGATGGGCTCAGGCGTTTTTGCGGGAGTTCATCCTTTAAGCGAGATCTTGAATCAGAAAGACGTAGAGGGAATCTCTGTTGAAACTGCCTTGAACCAAATCGGCTATGCGGGCACAGCGCAGCCGCACAAGCTGGGCGCCTATTTCGAGGCGCACATCGAGCAGGGGCCGGTGCTGGAACAGACGCAGACCACCATCGGCGTGGTGCTGGGCGCGCTCGGCCAGCGCTGGTTCGATGTCGCGATCACCGGCCAGGATTCGCACGCCGGCCCCACGCCCATGGAAACGAGGCAGGACGCGTTGCTGGCCGCAAGCCGGCTGGTGCTGGAGGTGAACCGCATCGCGAATGCGTTCCCGGACTACGCGCGAGGTACGGTAGGCTTCATGCAGGTCAGGCCGAACTCCCGCAACGTGGTGCCGGGCGATGTGCGCATGACGGTGGACCTTAGAAATGCGAAGGACGCGACCCTTGGCGCGATGGTGGACGAGCTGAAAAGACAAATGGCCTTGATTGAAATTGAAACCAGGACGGCAATGGCGATCACCGAGGTGGTCTATTTTCCGCCCAGCGAATTCGCGCCTGACCTGGTCGACAGCGTGCGCGAAGGATCGAAGAAATTCGGCTACACGCACCGCGACATCGTCAGCGGCGCCGCGCACGACGCGGTGTACATGGCGCGGATCGCGCCCACCGCGATGGTGTTCGTGCCCTGCGAGGGCGGCATCAGCCACAATGAGATCGAAAACGCGCGCGCCGAGGATATCGCTGCCGGCTGTAATGTCCTGCTGCATGCCGTGCTGGGCCGCGCCGGCGCCGCCTGACTTTTTACCGGGAGCTTTCACTGCCATGTTGACCGACGCACAACTCGCCCAATACCGGGACCGCGGCTACGTGATTCCCGACTTCCAGCTGCCCGGGGCCCTGCTGGAGGATCTGCGCGCCGACTACGACCGGCTGGTCTCCCGCCACCCAGAATTCCGCCAGTATTGCCCGAACCTGCTCGCCTACGACCTGCGTTTTCTCGAAGTCGCCCGCACGCCCGGCATCGTCGAGATGGTGAGCCAGGTGCTGGGACCAGACATCGCATTGTGGAATTCCAGCCTGTTCGCCAAGCCCGCCTCCGACGGCAAGCGCACGCCCTGGCACCAGGACGGCCAGTACTGGCCGATCCGCCCGCTCGCGACCTGCACCGTCTGGATCGCGATCGACGATTCGACCACGGAGAACGGCTGCCTGCGCGTCATTCCGGGCTCGCACAACGGCCAGCGGCTGCGCGCGCACCGCAAGATCGACGCCACCGATGCCACCCTCAACCAGGAATTGCTCGCCTCGGAATACGACGAGGCGCAGGCGGCCGACCTGGTCCTCAAGGCGGGCCAGATGTCGCTGCACGATGTTTTCCTGCTGCACGGATCCGAGCCCAACGTTTCGCCGCGCCCGCGCCGCGGCATGACGCTGCGCTTCATGCCGACCACCTCTGTCTTCGACCGCGACATCGCGCGCCAGCAGGCGAAGGAGTTCAGCCTTGCGGACCACTCGCTGCGTACTCTGTACCTGATGAGCGGCATCGACCGCTCGGGGCGCAACGACTTCCGCCTGCGCCTCTAGGCGGCAGGCGCCGCCGGCTGCCTGAGCACGACGGTGTGCGCGTTCTCGGCGAACCCGGCGCCCATGGCCTTCAGCGCCGCTTCGATACGCTTCAACGCGTTGGCGCGCACGTCGAACTGCTTGCCAGGCGGGCTGCGGAACTTGCAGCGGAAGATCTTCACGCCCGGGTCGATGCGGTAGAGCTTGCCTTTCAGCGCCTCGAGCATCATCGGCCCGATCACCGGGTCGGCCTTCATGTCCTCGCCGACTTTCTTGATCATCTTGCGGATCTTTTCGCTCTCGATGTCGACGGAGAGCGGCAGGTTGAACTTGTCGATCACCCAGTCGCGCGAAGTATTGCGCACCGACCCTAGCGCCCCATACGGCACGAAGTGCAGCGGGCCGTTGTGATGGCGCAGCGCAACTGAGCGAAGCGAAATGCGTTCCACGTTGCCCTTCGTGTTGCCGCTGCCCTCGATATATTCGCCCACGCGGAACGCGTCGTCGGCAAGGTAGAAGATGCCGGCGATGATGTCGCGCACCAGCGCCTGGGCGCCGAAGCCGAGCGCGATGCCGAGCACGCCGGCGCCGGCGAGCAGCGGCGTGATTTCGATGCCGAACGCCCAGAGCGATGACAGCACCAGCAGCACGACCAGCAGCACCGCGGTGGTGACGCGCAGCAGCGGCAGCAGGGTAAGCAGCCGCGAACTCGCGTCGGGCGGTGCATGCGGGTCGACCGGCCCGATGCCCGCGAGGCGGTGGTCCACCACGCTGCGCACCGCGATCCAGACGCCGTGCGCGAGCAGTGCCAGCACCGCGACGCCGAGCATGCGCAAGCCGATGCGCACCCACGGACTAACGCTTTCGGCGAGCGAGGCGAGCGGCGTATCGAGCGCGAACGCGGCCGCGCCGATGCCGACCAGCGCGACCAGGAAGCGCGCCAGCGACAGCACGATGGCCGGCAGCGCACCGCCGGCGTCCTGGCCGTCCTCGCCGCGCCAGTAGAAATAGACCATGTCGCGCAACCCGATCTGCAGGGCAAGCGTGACCGCGGCGATGGCGGCGATGCCGGCGATGCGGTCGTTCAGCAGCCAGGCGCCATAGACCGACACCACCAGCAGCGCGAGCGGGAACGCGCGCGGGAAAAGCGGCGCGCGTGTGGCGCCGGGGCGGCCGCGCGCCGGAGCAAAAAAAACGAACACGCCGGTGAACAGCAGCAAGGTTGTGGCGGTGTAGGCGAGCAGGCGCAGCGCGCTCGCCACGTGCGTCGCGCGCGCGACGCCGGTCTCGACGATGGGCGGGACGAAATAGCCTGTGGCGAGAAGGATCAGCGCCGCCATCAGCACGGCGGCGAGCCAACCAGTGCGGCCGGGCGCGACCGGCACCAGCCGGAGCTGTGGCCGGCCCGGCGAGAGGACGGTGGAAACCAGCGTCCAGGACAAGCGCAATACCAGCACCAGCATCGTTGCCGCGATCACGAGTTCATGCACGCGCGGCGGCCACGAAAAGGTCGCCGACGCGCCCACTGTCGTCAGCGTGAACAGAAACAGCCCCGAACAGCTCAAGACCAGGCGCCGCAGACCGAGGCGCAGCGCCTCCAGCGGCGTGCGGGCCGGCGTCGCCTGCACCGCGCGCAGCGGCGAGTAAGCATAGGTCCAGTAGAGCCATTCCACCGCGATACCGACGAACAGCAGGATCACAATGTAGGTTGCACCGCGCACGCCCATGCCGCTCATCAGTGCCGCGTGCGTGGTCTCGGCGGCCTGGCGCGCCTCCTGGGGCGCGGCGGCGAGATCGAGACCCAGCATCTCGATGCGCTGCTTCGCGTTCGCGAGCAGGTCGACGGACCAGCCTGCCATGCCCATGGCCGAATCGCTCACGCGGCGGGCTCCGTGGCGGCGGCGTGCGAGGCATTCGGCTGCTCCGCGACCCAATCCATTGGCGCGCGCGCCGCGGAGGCATCCGCGAAGGCAGGAAGCAGGCGCGCGACTTCGACGCCATCGCCCAGCACGCGCGCCTGGCAGGCGAGCCGTTCGCCTGCTTGTGCGCCGACGCGCGCGAGGGTGTCGCGCTCCATTCCTTCCGGCGCCGACAACCGGTCCGCGCCGGCCTCGACGCGCACGCGGCAGGTGCCGCAGCGCCCGCGCCCGGAGCAGACGTGTGCGTGCGGAACGTCGTTCAGCAGGCTGACTTCAAGGATCGACAGCCCGTAGCGG
>JBDTRO010000249.1:0-9072 GCA_039931635.1 Betaproteobacteria bacterium
ACTTGATTTCCTTCTTGAACCAGCCGGTCATCTGCACGCCGGTGTTGCCGCAGGGGAACGCGATCATTCCGAACGGCGCATAGACTTCGTTCCACAAGTCGATGCCGCCGCCGTCGTAGAACCAGCCGTTGATACCCTGGAAGTTCAGGCCGAAGGGCACCGCAGTGAAGTACTGGGCGGCGAAGGTCTTGCCGGTCCAGAAATAACTGTTGGCGTGATTCATCTCGACCGTACCCGCGCGTACCGCATCGAAGCCTTCCAGCGCCGGGATCAATTCGCCCGCGCCGTAAACCGCGATCTTCAGCCGCCCGGCTGACATCGCTTCGATGCGCTTGGCGAGGTCGGTGGCGCTGCCCGGACCATCCATGTAGAACGGCGCGCCCTTGGGGTAGGCGCTGGTCATTCTCCAGCTGAAGTTCTGCTGGGCGCGGACGATGGCCGGAAAACCCAGCGCCGCGGCGCCGGTGCCGGCCGTGATGCCAGCCTTAAGGAATTTTCTACGGGCATTGCTCATGTGTGGGAACTCCTGTGAGGTGAACAACGGGGTTTCGCAAGAGACGTTTCATAGCCTCCGCGTCACAATACGCCGGATACGTACATAGCGCGTACTGTTGCAGTGCGCTATGCGCTGCCGCGGGGCAGCGAGCTTGCCTCTCCCAGGTCCCACATCAGGCCCGCCATCAGCCTGAGCGCATCGCGCGCGACGGGCGCGAGCATGTGCTCGTTCGGTGCGTGCTGGCTGCAGGAAGCATAGGAATGCGGAATCCAGACCGTGGGCAGGCCAAGCAGGTCGGAGAAGATGTCGTTCGGCAGCGAACCGCCGAGGTTGGGGAGGATCACCGGCTTCTTGCCTGACGTGCGCTGCAGCGAAGCGGCGGCCCACAACACCCAGGGATGGTTCACGTCCAATCGCGTGGCGGGGAAAAAACCGTCGCGCGCCGGCGTCACGTTGACCATGCGGAAACCGTTCTTCACGAGGTGCCGCTGCAAGGCGGGCACGATGTCGGCGGCATCGGTGCCGACAACGTAGCGCAGCTGGCAATGCGCGCTCGCGCGCGGCGGTATCGCATTGACCGGCTTGTCCGGATTGCCGCAGACGAAAGCCAGCACTTCGAAGCTGTTCCAGCCGAACACGCGCTCCACGGGCATCAGCCCGGGCTCGCCCCAGTCCTGGTCGATTTCCGGCGCGTTCTCGCCGCCGTCCACTTCCAGGCCGTCGAGCACTGCGCGCACCGCCGGCGTAAGCGAGTCCGGGCGCCACTCCGGTACTTTGATTTCCCCTTTCGGCCCCGTGATGGTCGCGAGCGCCTGCGCGAGGATGATGCCCGGGTTCGCGAGCAGCCCGCCCCAGTTTCCAGAGTGGTGCCCACCTTCACGCAGATCAACCACGAGGTCCATGTTCATGGCGCCGCGCGTGCCGAGGAACAGCGTGGGCAGATGCGGAGACAACCGCGGGCCGTCCGAGGCGATCAGCACGTCCGCCTTTAGTAAATCTTTATTTTCGAAACACATTTCCCGCAACCCGGGCGAACCAACCTCTTCTCCGGTCTCGATGAGTACCTTGAGGTTGAACCCCAGTTTGCCCCGGGCTTCGATCGCCGCCGCCATCGCCGCAAGATTGATGGAGTGCTGGCCCTTGTTGTCGGCGGTGCCGCGGCCGTAGAGCCGGTCGCCGTCCTTTTTCAGCACCCAGGGATCGAGCCCGGCGCGCCAGCTTTTCTCCTGGCCGCGGATGACGTCGCCATGGCCATAGGAAAAGACCGTCACCGCCGCCGGATCCTCGATCCGCTCGGCAAGCAGGAAGGGGCCGCCCTTGGGCAAGGGATTGGCGAACACGCGGCACTTGAAGCCCAGGCGCTCGAAGCTGGGCTGCATTTCCGCCGTGAGGTAACGCGCAAGATCCTCGCCCCGGTCGGGATTCTGGCTTTCCGTCGGAATGGCGACGCGGCGCGCGAGGTCGGCGAAAAATCCGCCCTCGTCGAAATAGCGCTCTGCGTGGGCTATCGCCCTCTCCCGGCTCATCGCCGCGAGATTATCGCCCGGAAAAGCGACTGCGGCCCTGGATCCCGGCCGCTTTTGCGATCCGCCACAGTCCTCCCGCAGCCAGATCGGCGGGCAGGACGACGCTCCGCACATCCGCCATTTCCAGGACAACCCGGTAGAAATCAGCGAGGGCCGCGTCGGCAATAATGCCGACCGCACTTGCGGCATCGAGCAATCCCGCGCTGCGGGCGGCAAAGATCTCCTCACCGATCAGCAAACCCGACAGGTAGGAGGCGAGTTCGGCCGCGAGCACATCGTTGAATAGGCCCAGTGTCCGGGTGCTGAACAGGCGATTGAGCAGGCCTCCGCCGCCGCCACGTAGCGACGCATCGGCCCCGCACCTGAACCCGTCGTCCACGGCAACGACGCTGGTTGCAGGCATAAGCCTGCCCAGGATGGAATGCGCCCGAAGGACGGCGAACACTTCGCCCGTCATGAACGTACTGAATCGTTCTATGCCCGAAGGTCCTGCCACGGCCCATTTGCTGTGCGTGCCGGGCAGCACAAAACTGCGCCTCGTCCCGTCGCCGCCGGCCAGGGCGCCGAATAGCTGCGTTTCTTCGCCGCGCATCACGTCGGGCAAGCCGCGCACGTCGCGGTAACTCACACCCGGCACGATATGCAGCGGCCGGTAGCCGGGAATGTCTACTTTGGTCAAAGCGACGGCAACTTGCCCGAGAGAAGCGGGCGCGGCGACGTAAGGTGCCTCTTTCCAGCCCTGCTTGCTGCCAATCATGCCCGAGGCGATCGCCGGCAAATCACCATACCGGGTCAGCCAATCCGCGCAAAACTCCAGGTAGGTCTGCACGAATGCGCCATCGGCCACCTTCAGGATGCCGCGCTCGGCATGCCTGCTTTGCAATACTTCGCCGCTTTCCCCAAGCAGGTATCCCCTGAGCGAAGAAGTACCCCAATCCAGCGCGATCAGCGATGGCGTCACGCTAGACGGCTTCGTGAGCGACGGCTGCTTTTACTTTCATGTCCTGCCTCCATTTTTGACCAGCACGATACCGGACAGCGCGATGACGACCATGCCAAGCAGGGACCAGGCATCCGGCACATGGCCGAACATGATCCAGCCGATCGCCACGGACCAGATGAGCGCCGAGTAGCCGACGGACGCCACCACCGCCGCCTGCGCATACCGGAATGCGAACGTGAGGATCAACTGTCCGGTGGCGCCCAGCACGCCGACCAGCACCATCAGCCCGAGATCCGCGCCGGAATGCGGCGCGGCGAACCCGAAGGGCAGCGCCAGCGAAAAGGCCGCGCATACCACGATGGAGGTAAAGAACATGGTGACGCGCGGATCGTCGACCTGGGACACGGCGCGAGTCGTCACCTGGTAGAGGGCCAATCCGACCGCCGAAGCGAGCGGGAACAGCGCAGCCCAGCTGAATAGTTCGCTCCCCGGCCTGACGATCAGCAGCACGCCGAGGAAGCTGCCGGCAAGCGAGATCCAGGTGGCGCGGTTGGCGCGCTCGCCGAGAAAGCGGCTGGAGATCAGGGCCGTCAAAATGGGGGCGACGAATACGATCGCGACACATTCGGCCAGCGGCAGGACGATCAGGCCCTGGTAGAAGGCCAGCGTGGCAAACACCACTACGGACGCCCGCAGGCACTGCACCCGCATGCGATGCGGCCGGAACATGCGCCAGCCGAAACTGCGCCAGGAGATCGCGCCATACAGCAATGCCATGACGCCGAAGCGGGCCCAGGCGACCATCAGCACCGGATAGTCCTGCAACAGCAGCTTGGCGAAGGCGTCCATCGTGGCGAGCACCACCGCGGACGCGAGCGCGAAGGATATCGCCAGGCCTGCGCGGCCAGTTATTTTTTCGGACAAAGCGTGAATCCCCCGCTGCTCGAACTGGGATAATACGGGAGTGAAGCAGGAAGCACCCTGGGTGGAAAACCCGGCTGACGCGATAAACATCCGCGGCGCTCGGCAGAACAACCTCAAGAATCTGACGCTTTCGATCCCGAACGGCGAGCTGGTGGTCGTCACCGGCGTCTCGGGCTCGGGCAAGTCCTCGCTCGTCTTCGACACGCTCTACGCCGAGGGGCAGCGGCGCTACGTCGAGACATTCAGTCCTTACGCGCGCCAGTTCCTCGACCGCATGGACAAGCCGCAGGTGGATGCCATCGAAGGCATTCCGCCGGCCATCGCCATCGACCAGACCAACCCGGTGCGCACTTCGCGCTCGACGGTGGGCACGATGACCGAGCTGAACGACCACCTGAAGCTGCTCTACGCGCGGGCGGCAAAGCTCTTTTGCAGGGGCTGCGGCAAGCCGGTGGTGCGCGAAACGCCTGAATCCATCTTCGGTTTTCTCAAAAACAAGCCGGATCAGCTCCTGATCGTCACGTTCCCGGTGACGATGCCGAAGAATTTTTCCGAGCAAGAGATCCTGGCGCTGCTGGAACGCCAGGGCTACACGCGCTTTCACGAGCGCACGCCGACGTCGCTGGAAGTGATCCAGGACCGGCTGCGCATCGGCACGGCCGAAAAAACGCGCGTCACTGAAGCGCTGGAAAGCGCGCTGAAGATCGGTCAGGGCAAGGTCAATGTCTTCCCGGAGAACGGCAAGCCGTGGAAATTCTCGTCCCACCTCCACTGCCCCGACTGCGACATCGCCTACTCGGAGCCCACGCCGGCGGCGTTCTCGTTCAATTCCCCGCTGGGCGCCTGCGACACCTGCCGCGGCTTCGGGCGCGTGATCGGCGTGGATTTCGGCCTGGTGGTGCCGAACGAAGCGAAGACCCTGCGCGACGGTGCGGTCCGGCCCTGGCAGTCCCCCAGCTTCAAGGATTGCCAGGACGATCTCGTGAAATACGCGAAGAAGCGCGGCATTCCCCTGGACACGCCCTTCAGGGATCTGAAGGAAAAGGACCGGATCTGGCTCCTCGAAGGCGAACCCGAATGGGTGAGCTGGCGCAAGTCCTGGCCGGGCACCTGGTACGGCGTGCGGCACTTTTTCAAGTGGCTCGAGAGCAAGGCCTACAAGATGCACATCCGGGTTCTGCTCTCCAAGTACCGCGCCTACACGCCCTGCCTGACCTGCAACGGCACGCGGCTGAAGCCCGACGCCATGTTGTGGAAACTGAAAGGGCTTTCCATTCACGACCTGATGCTCCTGCCCCTGGACAGGGTAGGGGAATTTTTTAAAGACATGGAGCTTCCAAAACAGGCAGATTTGCTGCTCGTTGAGATTCGCACGCGCCTCAAGTTCCTCGGCGATGTCGGCCTGGGCTACCTGACCCTGGACCGGCAGTCGCGCACGTTGTCAGGCGGCGAGGTGCAGCGCATCAACCTCACGACGGCCCTGGGCACTTCGCTGGTGAATACGCTGTTCGTGCTGGACGAACCTTCCATCGGGCTGCATCCGCGCGACATGGGACGCGTGATCGACGTGATGAAGCGGCTGCGCGACGCGGGCAACTCGCTGGTGGTGGTCGAGCACGACCCGCAGATCATGTTTGCCGCCGACCGCATCCTCGACATCGGTCCGGGGCCGGGAGAGCGCGGCGGCGAGGTGGTTTTTTTTGGCTCGCCTGCCGATTTGAGAAAGACAAATACGATCACCGCGGAATACTTTTCGGGCAGAAAGAAGGCCGGCGTTTCGCCCGCCACCCGCGTTTCGAAGAAATTCCTGAGGATTGAAAAAGCGAGCCAGCACAATCTCAAGAACATCGATGTCAGCATCCCGCTCGAGCGCCTGGTCTGCGTCACCGGCGTATCCGGCTCGGGCAAGTCCACGCTGATGCAGGACGTGCTCTACGCCGCGCTGCGCAAGGCGCAGGGCAAGCCGACCGACGCCCCGGGCGCGCACCAGGGGCTGCGCGGCGCCGACCAGGTCGAGGAAGTCGTCATGGTCGACCAGACGCCGATCGGCAAGACCACGCGCTCGAACCCGGCAAGCTACGTGGGGGCTTTTGATTCCATCAGAAAGTTATTCGCAAATACACCGGATTCAAAGCAACGGAAATACACGCCCGGCACCTTCAGCTTCAATTCGGGCAATGGCCGCTGCCCGGCCTGCGGCGGCAACGGCTTCGAGCACGTCGAGATGCAGTTCCTCTCGGACGTCTACCTGCGCTGCCCCGACTGCGACGGCCGGCGCTTTCGCGCCGAGATCCTGGAAGTGAAGATTCGCGGCAAATCCATCGCCGACGCGCTCGACCTGACCGTGTCGGAGGCGTTGTATTTCTTCCGCAACGAAGCCGACCTGGTGGCGAAACTGCGGCCACTGAAGGACGTGGGGCTGGATTACCTGCGCCTGGGCCAGCCGGTGCCCACGCTATCGGGCGGTGAAGCGCAGCGCCTGAAGCTCGCCGGCTACCTCGCCGAGGCGGGCGGCACGCAAACGCGGAAGCTTTTCCTGTTTGACGAACCGACCACCGGCCTGCACTTCGACGACGTCGCCAAGCTGCTGCGCGCCTTCCGGCAGCTGCTGGACAAAGGCCATTCGCTGCTGGTCATCGAACACAACCTGGACGTGATCCGGGCCTGCGACTGGATCATCGACCTCGGTCCCGAAGGCGGCGAGGCCGGCGGCTACGTGGTTTGCACCGGCACGCCGGAAGAAGTGGCGCAGCACCCCGGATCCCACACGGCGAAGGCGCTGCGGGACTATGAACTTTCCTTTGAAAAAAATATTTCTACAAATAAAACAAAAGAAAACAGTGGTCGCTACCTCGGCACCTCCATCCAGATCCGCAACGCGAAAGAGCACAACCTCAAGGGCATAGACGTCGAGATTCCGCGCAACCGTTTCACCGTGGTGACGGGCGTCTCGGGCTCGGGAAAATCCACGCTCGCCTTCGATATCCTGTTTTCGGAAGGCCAGCGGCGCTACCTGGAATCGCTCAACGCCTACGCGCGCCAGTTCGTGCAGGGCGCCTCGCGCCCGGACGTGGACGCGATCTTCGGCATCCCGCCCACGGTGGCGATCGAGCAGCGCACCAGCCGCGGCGGCAGGAAGAGCACCGTGGGCACGCTCACCGAGGTGCATCACTTCCTGCGCCTCGCCTTCGTCAAGCTCGGCACCCAGTACTGCCCCGATTGCGCGGTGCCCATTGAGCCGCAAAGCGAAGAATTGATTCTTGCCAGGATTTTCAGGGAATTCAGAAATCAGACCGTCACCCTGCTCGCGCCGCTCATCATCAACCGCAAGGGCGTCTACACGGATCTCGCCAAGTGGGCGCGCGGCAAGGGTTACTCCCAGCTGCGGGTGGACGGCAGGCTCCTGCCGGTGCAGCCCTTCCCGCGCATCGACCGGTTCAAGGAGCACAGCATAGAACTGCCTGTCGCGACGATGAAAATCTCGCCTGCTTCCGAAATCCAGCTCAGAAGGGAGTTATCAAAAGCCCTTGAAACAGGAAAAGGCGCGGTACATATTCTTGGCAAGAAGACGCAATCGTTTTCCACCAAGCGTTCCTGCCCGTCCTGCGGGCGCGGCTTCGCCGAACTGGATCCGCGCCTGTTCTCCTACAACTCGCGCCACGGCTGGTGCCTGTCCTGCGTCGGCACCGGGCTGGAACTCAAGGACGTGGGCTGGGACAAGGAGCGCTCGCGCACCGGCACCGAGGACCACGTGCTCGACTCCTGGATCGAGTGGCTCGAAGTGGACCAGGCCTGCCCCGACTGCCACGGCAAGCGGCTGAATCCCGAGGCTCTCGCGGTGCAATGGAACGGGAGGAGCATTGCAGAATTTGGTTGTTTGGCCATTTCAATCCTTGCAAAGGAACTCAAGACGACAAAGCTGAGTGCCAGGGCCGCAGAAATCGCAAAAGACCTGATCCCCGAACTGAACAGCCGCCTCGACTTCCTGCAGCAGGTCGGCCTGGGCTACCTGACCCTGGACCGCTCGGCGCCCACGCTCTCGGGCGGCGAAGCGCAGCGTATCCGGCTCGCAGCGCAGCTCGGTTCCAACCTGCGTGGCGTGTGCTACATCCTCGATGAACCGACCATCGGCCTGCATCACCGCGACAACCAGATCCTGCTCGATGTGCTGGAAAAGCTGGAGTCCAAGGGCAACACCCTGGTGGTGGTCGAACACGACGAGGACACCATCCGGCGCGCCCACCACGTCATCGACCTTGGGCCGGGCGCGGGAAAAATGGGCGGCCGCGTCATCGGCGCCGGCACCGCCGATGACCTGATGAAGCTGCCGGATTCGCTCACCGGGAAATTCCTCAGGGAGCCTCTCAGGCATCCGGTCCAGCCGCGCCGTGCTGTTACTTCAAAATCCTTTGATTTGAAGATACAAAAGGCAAAGCTGCACAATCTCCAGAACGTCGATGCACGCATTCCCCTCGACCGCCTGGTCGTCGTCACCGGCGTCTCGGGTTCCGGCAAGTCCACGCTGGCGAGGGATGTCCTGTTCCGCTCCCTGCAGGAAAAGAAGTCCATCGGCTGCAAGGCATTGGCAGGCGCGAAGGTGCTGGACCGCGTGCTGGAAGTGGACCAGACGCCGATCGGCAAGACGCCGCGCTCCTGCCCCGCGACCTACGTGGGCTTCTGGGACGCCATCCGCCGGAGTTTCGCCGATACCGCCGAGGCGCGCATGCGCGGCTGGAGCGCGAGCCGCTTCTCCTTCAATACCAAGGGAGGCCGCTGCGAAGGCTGCGACGGCCAGGGCATCCGGAAAATCGAGATGTCCTTCCTGCCCGACGTGAAGGTGCTCTGCGAAGCCTGCAACGGCCTGCGCTTCAACGCCGAGACGCTGGCGGTGCGCTGGCGCGAAAAAACCATCGGCGAAGTGCTGGCGATGAGCGTGGACGAGGCGGTTGGTTTCTTTTCGGCGCATCCGTCCATCCACCGCTCGCTGCGCCTGATGCAGGACGTGGGCCTGGGCTACCTCACGCTCGGCCAGCAGAGCCCGACCTTGTCGGGCGGCGAAGCGCAGCGATTGAAGCTGGTGGCGGAGCTCTCGAGAACCAATGCGGGCAGCAAGACCCTTTACGTCCTGGACGAGCCCACGGTCGGCCTGCACATGGCCGACGTCGAGAAGCTGATCCGCGTGC
>JBDTRO010000250.1:0-10444 GCA_039931635.1 Betaproteobacteria bacterium
TCTGGAAGCGGTTGGCGTGCGAACGCTCCGCCTTCGCCAGCGTCTCGAACCAGTCGGCGATCTCGGTGAAGCCCTCGGTGCGCGCGGTCTTCGCCATCCCCGGATACATGTCGGTGTACTCGTGGGTCTCGCCGGCGACGGCCGCCACGAGGTTCAGCTTGGTCGGGCCAATCGGCTTGTCGGTGGCCGGATCTCCCACCGGCTCCATGTACTCCAGATGGCCGTGCGCGTGCCCGGTCTCGCCTTCGGCGGTCGAGCGGAACAGCGCGGCAACGTCGTTCTGACCTTCGACGTCGGCCTTGGCCGCGAAATAGAGGTACCGGCGGTTCGCCTGCGATTCGCCGGCAAACGCCGCTTTCAGGTTGTCGTGCGTCTTGGATCCCTTGAGTTGCATGGCGAGCTCCTTTTTGGAAGGGATTTACGGGAATGAACACCTTAGGGCCTGCGGCCGGTCCGGGCAAATCGTTTGTCGGCATGAATTCGATAGCGCCCGGCTATCGCTCTCTCAGCGCCCCTCGCCCGCCTCCGTCGCGCCGGGTTCGTCGGCGTTGGACCGGGGCCGGCGGCGCCGGTCGGCGTTCTGGAACCGGTGCAGCTCGGTCAGCGCCTGGCGGTAGACCTCGCGCTTGAACTCCACCACCGCTTCCACCGGCACCCAGTAATCGTGCCAGCGCCAGGCGTCGAATTCGGGCTTGCCGTTGCCGCGCAGCTTGACGTCGCAATCGCGCCCCATCATGCGCAGCAGGTACCAGATCTGCTTCTGCCCCCGGTAGGTGCCGCGCCAGTCGCGCCGGATCCACTTGTCGGGCACCTCGTAGCGCAGCCATTGGCGCGTGCGCCCGAGGATGCGGACATGCTCGGGCTTGAGGCCAACCTCCTCCTCGAGCTCGCGGAACATCGCTTCCTCGGGGGATTCGCCGGACTTGATGCCGCCCTGGGGGAACTGCCACGCGTGCTGGTTGACCCTCTTGCCCCAGAACACGTCGTTGCGCGCGTTCAGCAGGAGGATGCCTACGTTTGGCCGGTAGCCGTCCCGGTCGAGCATGGCTGCACCACCTAAGCTAGAATTCCCTGCTGCATTTTTCCACAGCCTCACCGCAAAAACAACGCCGATTCTGCCCGCGAATGCGCTCATCGCGACACTTCATCTCGACCATCAAGGAGGTGCCTGCCGAGGCCGAACTCGTCAGCCACAAGCTGATGATGCGCGCCGGCATGGTCCGGCGCCTGGCGGCGGGCATTTACACCTGGATGCCAGTCGGCCTGCGCGTGGTCCGCAAGATCGAGGCAATCGTGCGCGAAGAAATGAACCGCGCCGGCGCGCTGGAGCTCTCGATGCCGGTGGTGCAGCCGGCCGAACCCTGGCAGGAGTCCGGCCGCTGGGCGGCCTACGGCCCCGAGCTGCTGCGCTTCAAGGACCGGCACGAGCGCGATTTCGTGCTGCAGCCGACCTCGGAAGAGGTGATCACCGAGATCGCGCGCGCAGAACTGCGCAGCTACCGCAAGCTGCCGCTGCACCTGTACCAGATCCAGACCAAGTTCCGGGATGAGCGCCGGCCGCGCTTCGGCGTCATGCGCGGGCGCGAATTCGTGATGAAGGACGGTTATTCCTTCCACGCCGATTTCGCCGATCTGCAGCGCGAATACCGCAACATGCACGACACCTACACGCGCATCTTCACGCGCCTGGGCCTGAAGTTCCGCGCCGTCGCCGCCGATCCCGGCGCCATCGGCGGCACCGGCTCGCACGAATTCCAGGTGCTCGCCGATTCCGGCGAGGACGCGATCGCCTGGACCCCGGAGTCCGACTACGCGGCCAACCTGGAGCTGGCGGAAGCTGTTTTTCCTTTCGAAAAAAGAAAGGATCCAGGCGAAGCAATGCAGAAAGTCGCCACCCCGGGCAAGACCACCTGCGAGGACGTCGCTGCGCTGCTCAGGCTTGCGCTGCAGCGCACGGTCAAGGCGGTGGCCGTGATGCAGGACGCGGAATTCAACCTGCTCCTGATCCGGGGCGACCACAACCTGAACGAAATCAAGACGCAGAAGGCGCTGGGCGCGTTCCGTTTCGCGAGCGAAGGCGAGATCCTGACGGCGCTGGGTTGCAAGCCCGGCTATATCGGGCCCGTCGGCGCCAACGTGAAGGTGGTTGCGGACCGTACCGTGGCCTGCATGGGCGATTTCGTCTGCGGCGCGAACGAAGCGGGCTTTCACCTTGTGGGCGTGAACTGGGGCCGCGACCTGCCGGAACCTGCGCTCGTGGCCGACATTCGCAACGTCGTCGAGGGCGATCCGTCGCCCGACGGCAAGGGCACGCTCAGGATCCAGCGCGGCATCGAGGTCGGGCACATCTTTCAGCTGCGCACCAAGTACTCCGAGCCGCTGAAGGCGATGTACCTGGACGACAAGGGCGCCAGCCAGCCGATGGAGATGGGCTGCTATGGGATCGGCATCACGCGCATCGCCGCCGCCGCCATCGAGCAGAACCACGACGAGCGCGGCATCGTGTTTCCGCGCCCGATCGCGCCCTTCGAGGCCTGCCTGGTGCCGATCGGCTTCCACAAGAGCGCCGCAGTGCGCGAGGCGGCCGAAAAACTCTATGGGGAACTGCTTGCCGCCGGGATCGACGTGCTGCTGGAAGACCGCGACGAGCGTCCCGGCGTGCTGTTCGCGGACATGGACCTGCTCGGAATTCCGCACCGCCTGGTGATCTCCGAGCGCGGCCTGGCCGCCGGCACGATCGAATACAAGGGGCGCTCGCAGGGCGCGGCCGAGAACGCGCCGCTCGGCTCCGCGCTCGCCTGCCTCAGGGAAAAGTTCGTCGCGGCATGAGGCGCGCGCTGGCGCTGGCACTGCTCCTCCTCGCGCCGCCCGCGCTCGCGGGCAACCAGGTCGAGGAGCAACTCTCGGCCAGCACGCGCGCCTCGCTGCAGGCCTCGATCGCGGACCGCGCGGTCCCGGTCATCAGCTTCGACAGCGGCACCGAAAACGCGCACAAATGGATCTACGAGATGGGCAAGCGCCTGCAAAGCCGCATGCCCGACCGCAAGACGCGCACCGAATTCCTCAAGACCCTGCACTACGAAGCCAAGCGCAACGGCCTCGATCCCCAGATGGTGCTGGGGCTGATCCAGGTTGAATCCGCTTACCGCAAGTACGCGGTCTCCAGCGCCGGCGCGCGCGGCTACATGCAGGTGATGCCGTTCTGGATCAGGGCCATCGGCGAGCCGCACCACAACCTGTTCGCGCTGCGCACCAACCTGCGCTACGGCTGCGTCATCCTGCGCCACTATCTGACCCTCGAGAAAGGCGACTACTTCCTTGCGCTTGGCCGCTACAACGGCAGCCGCGGACGCCCGGAGTATCCCGACGCAGTGCACGCCGCCTGGCGCGGACGCTGGAAATATGACGGCGCTACCAGCTGAGCGCGGCGAAATCGTGCTCGGCCACCGGCGCGTGTACATCGTGCCGAGCCGGCTTGGCCTGTACTTCGCCGGCACGCTGACAATCCTGCTGGTGGGCTCGATCAACTACGCGCTGTCGCTCGGCTTCGCGCTGGCCTTCCTGCTGGCGGGCATGGGACTCGCGGCCATGGTGCAGACCACGCGCAACCTGGCGCGGCTGTCGGTGCGCGCTAGTCGTAGCGAACCGGTGTTTGCGGGCGATGCGGCGCGCTTCCGGCTCGGCATGGCGAACGCGGGTGGTTACGACCGGCCGGAAATCCTCGTGCGCCACCAGGGCTCGGGCGCCGAGCAGACCATCGACGTCGCCGCGGCGAACTCCGCCGAGGCGGTGCTCGCGGTGCCGGCGCTGCGGCGCGGCTGGCTACCGCTTGGCCGGGTGATGCTTGAAACCCGCTTTCCGGTCGGCCTGTTCCGCGCCTGGAGCTACGTCGAGCCCGGCAGCCGCTGCCTCGTCTATCCGCGCCCCGAGGCGAGCGCGCTGCCGCCGCTCGCGCCCAGCGCGCAGGCGGGCGGCGCGCGCGCCCACGCGCAGGGCAGCGACGATTTTTCCGGACTGCGCGGCTATCAGCCTTCCGATTCCCCGCGCCACGTCGCCTGGAAATCCGCGGCGCGCAGCGACGCCATGCTGACCAAGCAGTTCGCCGGCGACGCGGTGGCGGAGCTCTGGCTCGACCTGCGCGAGTTGCCGCCTTCGCTTGGCCTGGAGCCGCGCCTGTCGCGCCTCACCGGCTGGGTGCTCGCCGCCGAACGCGTCGGCGCGCTCTACGGCCTGCGCCTGCCCGGCGTCGAGATCGTGCCCGGCCGCGGCGAGGCGCATTGCGCCGCCTGCCTGGAAGCGCTCGCCTTGTACCAGGCCGCATGAGCCAGGCCGGTCCCGCCCTGCCCGCGCAGCGGCCGATCGGCCCGCACGAATTCACCTTGCTGCTCGCCGGGCTGGTGATCGTGGCCGCGCCGCATTCGCTGAACGCGCCGTGGTGGCTGATCCTGCTCACGGTGCTGCTCTACGCCTGGCGCGGCGCGGCCGTCTGGCACCCCGGCCTGCTGCCCTCGCGCTGGATCCTGATCGTCATCGTGGCGCTGGGCACGGCCGGCATCTGGCTGGAATTCCGCGCCATCTTCGGCCGCCTGCCCGGGGTGATGCTGCTTTTCATGTTCTCGGGGCTGAAGCTGCTCGAATCGCGCGACCAGCGCGATGCGGCGGCGGTCGTGTTCCTCACCTGGTTCCTCGCGATCACCAATTTCCTCTACACGCAGTCGATTCCGACCGCGCTGGGCATGTTCGCCGCGGTCGCCGCCAGCATCGCGGCGCTGGTCACCGGCGCCGCGCCGCGCCGCGCGCCGCGCGCCAACCTGCGCACCGCCGGGCTGCTGCTCGGTCAGGCGGTGCCGGCCGCGCTGGTGCTGTTCCTGCTCTTCCCGCGCATCCAGGGCCCGCTCTGGGGCCTGCCGCAGGATTCCTCCGCGGCCGTGACCGGCCTCTCGGATACGATGGCGCCGGGCAGCCTGTCGCAGCTCTCGCTGTCCGATGCAATCGCCTTCCGCGTCGAATTCAAGGCGCAGACGCCGAGCCGGCGCGCGCTGTACTGGCGCGGGCTCGTGCTCGCGGATTTCGATGGCCGCGCCTGGCGCCTCGGCTACCCGAATTTCGGCGACCTGGAACCGCCCACCGGCGGCACGCGCGTCGAATACGCCGTCCTGCTCGAGCAGCACAACCGCAACTGGCTGTTCGCGCTGGAACGCGCCGCCAGCCTGCCCGAGAACGCGCGCCATCTTGAAGACGGCCAGATCGTCAGCCTGACCCAGGTACGCAGCAGGATGCGCTACGAGCTCGCCTCGGTGATCGACGCGGTGCCAAAACCGACCGAACTGCGCCGCGTGCTCGATCGCGCGCGCCGCCTGCCGGTGGACTTCAACCCGCGCGCGCGCGCGCTGGCCGAGGGCTGGCGCGCGGCGGCGGCGGACGACAGCGAAGTGCTCCGGCTCGCGATCAACTATTTCCGGCTCGAGCGCCTGCAGTACACCACCGAGCCGCCGCTGCTCGGACGCGATTCAGTGGACGAATTCCTCTTCGACACGCGGCAGGGCTTCTGCGAACATTTTTCTTCCGCGTTCGTTTTCCTGCTGCGCGCCGCAGGCGTCCCGGCGCGCGTCGTGACCGGTTACCAGGGCGGCGAGACGAATCCGGTGGACGGCACATTCACCGTGCGCCAGTCCGATGCGCACGCCTGGACCGAGGTGTTCATCGCCGGCAACGGCTGGATCCGCGTCGACCCGACGGCGCTGTCGGTGCCGGGACGGGTGGATTCCGGGCTGGCGCGCGCCGTCGCCGCGGGCGACGCGTTGCCGCTGCTGATGCGGCCCGAGCTGGAGTGGCTGCGCACGCTGCGCTTCAACTGGGAAGCCATGTCCCACCAGTGGAACCTGCTCGTGCTGGGCTACAACCCGGACCGCCAGCGCGAGCTGTTGTCGTTCTTCGGCGTGAAGAATGCCGACTGGCTGGACCTCGCCGCCACGCTGCTGGCGACGCTGGGCGCCTTCGTGCTCGGCCTGTTCGCCTGGATGCTGCGCCGGATGGTGCGGCCCGACCCGGTGCAAAAATCATGGCACGAGTTCTGCCGCAAGCTTGGCGCAAAGGGCGTCGCGCGCGCGCCGCAGGAAGGCCCGCGCGACTATTCCGAGCGCGCCGCGCGCAGCCTGCCCGCCCTTGGCGAGCCGATCCAGCGCATCGCGGAGCTCTACATCGCGCTGCGCTATGGCGCTGCGCGGGCGCCCGAGGGCGAAGCCGAACTGCGCCGCCGGGTGCGAGAGCTGAGCCCCGGATGAAACGGATCCTGCTCGCCCTCGCCTGCGTTTTCCTCGGCAACGCCAGCGCCCAGGGCGGTCCGCCGCAGAAACCCTACGGCAAGCGCGAAGACGTGCAGGAGTTCATCCGGCAGATGGCCGGGCGGCACGGCTTCGTCGAGCGCGAACTCGAATTCCTTTTCTCCCGCGTGCGCCGCGAACCCGCGATTCTGGCCGCGATCACGCCGCCGAAGGACGCCGTGGCGCGCTCCTGGCTCGCCTACCGCGGGCGCTTCGTCACCGAAGCGCGCATCAACGAGGGCGCGGCGTTCTGGCGCCGCCACGCCGCCGCGCTCGAACGCGCCGCCCAGGAGCACGGCGTGCCGGAGGAGATCATCGTCGCCATCATCGGCGTCGAGACGGTCTACGGCCGCCAGATGGGCACCTGGCGAGTGATCGATGCGCTCTCCACACTCTCGTTTGACTACCCGCCGCGCGCCGAATTCTTCCGCGGCGAACTGGAGCAGTATCTGCTCTTCGCGCGCGATGCGGGGATCGACGTCTTCAGCGTGCGCGGCTCCTACGCCGGCGCGATCGGCATGCCGCAGTTCATGCCGGGCAGCTACCGGCGCTTCGCCGTCGATTTCGACGGCGACGGCACGATCGACCTGCGCGCCAGCCCCGCTGACGCCATTGGCAGCGTCGCCAACTTTCTCGTCCAGCACGGCTGGCAGCGCGGCGAACGCGTGCACCTGCCGGCGCGGGTTGCAGGCGACGGCTACCGCGCGCTGGTGGACGCGGGAATCGAACCGAAAACCGCGCTCTCGGAGATGAAACGCTACGGGGTCGAGACGCGCACCGATCTCCCGCTGGAGACGCCGGTGGCGCTGATCGAGCTGGAGAGCCCCGGCGCGACGACCGAATACCGGCTCGGCCTGCGCAATTTCTACGTCCTCACCCGCTATAACCGCAGCGTTCTCTACGCGTCCGCGGTCTACGACCTCGCGCAGGAAATCAGGGCGAAGCGCTAGGCAGGTACCTGGCCGGGTCCACCGGTTTGCCGGACTTGCGGATTTCGAAGTGCAGCTTGGGCGCGTCGGCATCGGTGTCGCCCAGTTCCGCGATGCGCTGGCCGCGCGTCACGTTCTGGCCTTCCTTCACCAGGATCTCGCGATTGTGCGCGTAAACGCTGTTGAAATTATTGTCGTGCTTGATCACGATCAGCTTGCCGTAGCCGCGGATCCCGGTGCCGGTGTACATCACGCGGCCGCCGGCCGCCGCGAGCACCGGGTCGCCCGGCTTGCCGGAGATGTCCAGGCCCTTGTTGTTCGGCTCGGCAAACCCCTGCAGCACCCGGCCGCGCGCCGGCCAGGCGAATTCGATCGCCTCCGGATCGCGATCCACCGCGGGTTTGGCGGCTTCCGGCTTCGGTTCGAGTTTTGATTCGGGCCGAATTTCAGATTTGGAGAGCAGGGCAAGATTCTGCTCGGAATACGGCAGCCGCAATGCCTTTGGCGCAGTGATCACGTTGCCTTCGACCGCAGTCTTCGGTGCCACGGCCCCGGGTTGGCTTGAACCAAGCGGCCGCGACTCGATCTCCTGCGGCGCGCGCGCGGTGCCGACCTGCGCGGCGGCGCGGTCCTCGATGGAGGTGACACGCAGTTCCTGGCCGACGCGCAGCTTGGACGGATCGTCCAGCTTGTTCGCCTGCGCGAGCTCGCGGTAGTCGACGCCGTGCTCAAGCGCGATCGAGTAAAGCGTGTCGCCGCGTCTGACGATGTAGGCGCCCGGCGCACCGGCCGCCGCAGACGTGGGCGACGTGGGTGACGTGGGTGACGTAGCGCCGGGCACCGGCGTCGGCTGCAGCACCGGCAGCCTGGGCTGCGCCACGGCCGCGGGCCGGCGGTCGTCCACCGGCGCCGGGGAGCGCGAGGCGCAACCGGCCAGCAGTACGGCGCCAAGAGCTGCGATAAGGGTGATCGGTTGCATCATGCCTTTCCGGCGCGCAGCGGAACAAAACGCACCGGCTCCAGCGCGGTCTCCGTGTAGCCGCGCGAACCACGCTCGATCAGGATCAGCCTTTGCGCGTCCGCCGCGCCGTCGCGCAACGGCAGGATCATTCTGCCACCGTATGCGAGCTGCTGCAGGAGCGCCTGCGGCATCTGTGGCGCCGCGGCCGCGACGATGATGGAGTCGAAGGGCGCCATTTTCTCCAGGCCCGCAGCCCCGTCGCCGTGCACCAGGCGCAGGTTCTTCAGCCGCAGCTCGCGCAGATTGGCGCGCGCCCGCTCGAGCAGTTCGCGGATGCGCTCGATGGAATAGACCTCGGTGGCAACGCTCGCCAGCACCGCCGCCTGGTAGCCGCAGCCGGTTCCCACTTCGAGCACCTTGCCCGGTTTTCTTCCCTGGATCAGGACTTCGATCATCAGCGCGACCACATAGGGCTGCGAGATGGTCTGGCCGAAGCCGATCGGCAGCGCGCTGTCCTCGTAGGCGCGGCTGGCGAGCGCCTCCTCGACGAACAGGTGCCGCGGCACGCCCGCCATCGCCTCCAGCACGCGCGCGTCCGTGATGCCCTGCTCGCGCAGCCTTGCCACCATTCGAGCGCGGGTACGCTGCGAGGTCATGCCGATGCCGGCGACGTTTCTGCCGGGGCGCGGCGCGTTCCCGTTGCGGTTCAATTCGCCAGCCACGCCTTGACCATCGGCAACTGCGCCGGAAACGTGAGATCGATCTGCAGCGGCGTCACCGACACGCGTCCGGCGGCCACCGCGTGGAAATCGGTGCCCGGGCCCGAGTCCTGCGCTTCACCCGCGGCGCCGATCCAGAACACCTCGCCGCGCGGCGTCTGCATCTTCACCACCGGCTCGGATTTGTGGCGGCGGCCCAGGCGCGTCACTTCAAATTCGCCCATAGCGGCGGGGGGAATGTCGGGCACGTTGACGTTCAGCAGCACCGGCCTGCCGAACGGCGCCCGGCCGAAGCGCTGCACCAATTGCACCGCCACTGCCGCCGCGGTATCGAAATGCTTGCCGGCCTTGCTGGCGAGCGACACCGCGATCGACGGCAGGCCGAACAGAAAGCCCTCGGTGGCGGCAGCGACTGTGCCGGAGTAGATCGTGTCGTCGCCCATGTTGGCGCCGAGGTTGATGCCCGAGACCACCACGTCGGGCGGCGCACCCAGCAGGCCGGTGAGCGCCAGGTGCACGCAGTCGGTCGGCGTGCCATTTACGTAGTTGAACCCGTTGCCCGCCTTGCGCACCATGAGGGGCCGGTCCAGGGTGAGCGAGTTGGAAGCGCCGGAGCGGTCGCGCTCGGGGGCGACCACCGTCACTTCGCCCAGCGCGGCAAGGCGCTCCGCCAGCATCGCGATGCCCGGGGAAAAATAACCGTCGTCATTCGAAACAAGGATGCGCATCGCCGGGAATGATTCTATATGACCGCTAGAATTGGCCGATGAGCGTTGCTTTTGCGCAGTCCACACCCGAATCGGCCTACGCCTGGACGCGCCTGCTCACGTCGCTCGCGCTCATGACCATCAGCGGCGTCGGCATGTACGCAGTCGCGGTGGCACTGCCGGTGGTGCAGGCCGAATTCGGCATCACGCGCTCGGACGCCTCGCTGCCCTACGCCGCTACCCTGATCGGATTCGGCCTGGGCGGCATCCTGATGGGACGCATATCCGACCGCTTCGGCGTAATGGCGCCGATTCTCATTGGCGCGGTCTGTCTCGGCCTCGGATTCACGGCCGCAGGCGCATCGGGCGGCCTGTGGCAGTTCGCGCTTGCCCAGCTGCTGATCGGTCTGCTCGGGACCTCATCCGCGTTCGCGCCGCTGGTGGCAGACACGTCGATGTGGTTCACGCGCCGCAGGGGAATCGCCGTGGCGATCTGCGCCAGCGGCAACTACCTGGGCGGCGCAGTGTGGCCGCCTGTGTTGCAACACTATTTCGACGCCGTCGGCTGGCGGGCGACCTTCACCGGCGTGGGCCTGTTCTGTGCTGCGACCATGATTCCGCTCGCTTTCGTGCTGCGGCGCAAGCCGCCGGTCCTGGATTTGTCCGGCGAAATAAAATCAGACGCGCGAAAGAAAATCGGCATCCCGCCCAACACCCTGTTCGCGCTGCTGTGCGTCGCGGGCGTAGGCTGCTGCGTCGCGATGTCGATGCCGCAGGTGCATATCGTCGCCTACTGCGGCGACCT
>JBDTRO010000251.1:0-1620 GCA_039931635.1 Betaproteobacteria bacterium
GCCGGCGGCGCCACGCCATCCCTGATGGAGCGCGCGGGCGCGGCCGCGGCCGCCCTCGCCGCGACGCTGCTGCCGGAGACGGGCAAGGAGGTTCTCGTTCTCGCCGGGCCCGGCAATAACGGCGGCGACGCAAGAATCGTCGCAAGAATTCTGGCAGAACGGTTTTTCCGGGTCACGCTTTCCGACTCGTCCAATCCACCTCCGGCGAAAAACTTCAATCTGGTCATCGATGGACTGTTCGGCATCGGGCTTTCCCGGCCGATTGATGGGGAGTACGCGAAACTGGTCGCGCATGCGAATGCGCAGACTTGCCCCGTACTGGCGCTGGATATTCCGAGCGGACTGGATTCGGATACCGGGAAAGTTCTCGGCTGCGCGGTGCGCGCGACCCACACCATCACCTTCATCGGCCTGAAGCCGGGCCTGCTGACGCTCGACGGACCGGATTATTGCGGCCAGGTCACCGTTGCCGATCTGTCCCTGACGAACCTCGCAAAGGCGGGCGGCTGGGTTGCGGAACCCGCATTGTTCGCCAACGGCACCAAGCCCCGCCCGAGGAATTTCCACAAGGGCATGGCGGGTTCGGTCGGCGTCATCGGCGGTTTCGAAGGCATGGAGGGCGCGGCCCTGCTTGCCGGGCGCGCGGCACTGAAGCTGGGCGCCGGGCGCGTTTACGTCGGCACGAACAACGAGGGTTCGTACCTGGATTCCGTCACGCCCGAACTGATGTTCCGCCACGCCAATGAAGCCCTGGGGCTGGACCTCGATGCCTTCGTCATCGGCCCGGGCCTGAGCGAAACGATGGGTGCGGACGCCATGCTCGGCGCCGTGATTGCCAGCGACATTCCCGCCGTCTTCGACGCCGACGCGCTGAATCTGATAGCGACCAGCGAAGACTTCCGCGACGCCCTGACGCGGCGCAGCGCGGAGACCCTTCTCACGCCGCATCCCGCAGAGGCGGCTCGCCTGCTGGGACGACAGACAGCCGAGGTGCAGGCAGACCGCCTGGGCGCAGCACGCGAGCTGTCGCAGAAGCTGAATGCACACGTGGTCCTGAAGGGTAACGGCAGCGTCATCGTGGCACACGACGGCCACTGGTTCATCAACACTTCCGGCAATCCCGGCATGGCTTCGGCCGGGATGGGCGACGTGCTGGCAGGCATCCTCGGTGCGCTGCTCGCACAGAAGCTGAGCGGCGAGTCGGCGCTGGTGCTGGGCGTGCACCTGCATGGTTGCGCCGCCGACGAGTGCGTGCGCGCCGGCGCGGGACCGGTCGGCCTGTCTGCCGGAGAGCTGATCGACCCGGCACGGAAAATCTGGAATTCCTGGCTCAGGCAGCCCGCACGCGCGCCTTGAGTTCGGGGTACGGATAAAGCATGTTGAAGGCGATCGACTGCTGGTTCGCCTGCACGATGCGCACGTGCTCGCGCTTGAGTTCGCGCGCGTGCCGCACGCCGCAGGAGTGGGCGATCATGTCGATCTCGCGGTTCATGCCGTTGCAGTAGTTGGCGACGCGCAGGTACTTCTCCTCCACCACCAGGGCGCGCTGCAGGCGCTTGTTGTGGGTGGTGACGCCGGTCGGGCAGGTGTTCTGGTGGCAGCGCAGCGCCTGGATGCAGC
>JBDTRO010000252.1:0-36824 GCA_039931635.1 Betaproteobacteria bacterium
CTACGCCGCTGTCCGCGAAGCTCGGGCTCGCTGCGCCGATCATCCAGGCGCCGATGGCGGGCGGGCCCAGTTCGCGGGAACTGGTCGCGGCCTGCTCGGCCGCCGGGGCGCTGGGCTCCTTCGGCTTCGCCTACATGCAGCCCGATGACATGAAGAAGCAGTGCGCATGGGTACGCGCGCAGACCGACCGTCCTTTCGGCATCAACCTCTTCACCGCGGCGCAACCCGGCGCGATCGAAGCCGGTGCGCAGCGCGGCGCGCTGGACGCGGTCGCGGGTTTCTACAGGGAACTCGGCCTGCCCGCGCCCGAGCCGGTGAGTGCACCCTACGCTCCGGACCTCGAAGCCCAGCTCGACGCAGTCGAGGAGATCGCACCCCGGGTCTTTACCGTGCATCTGGCGGATCTTCCTGCGGATCGAATCTGGAAACTGAAGGCAAAGAATATTTTCATCGGCGGTAGCGCGACCTGTGTTGCGGAAGCGCAGCGCCTGGAATCGCTCGGCTTCGATTTCGTCATCGCGCAGGGCGGCGAGGCGGGCGGCCACCGCGGCAGCTACCTGCGCGACCCCTATTCGTCGCTCACCGGCACGCTCGCCCTGGCACGCCTGGTCGTGCGCGCGGTGAAGCTGCCGGTGATCGCGGCGGGCGGCATCATGGATGGCGCCGGCATCGCGGCCTCGCTGGCACTGGGCGCGCAACTGGCGCAACTCGGCACCGCCTTCGTACCCTGCCCGGAAAGCGGCGCGGCGCAGGTGCATAAGGATCTCCTGCTGTCGGCAACAGAAGACACCACGCGGGTGACGGAGAAATTTTCCGGCAAGCCGGCGCGCGGCCTTGCCAACCGCTTCATGGCGGAAATGGCGGCGACGAACGCACCGCAGCTCGCGTTTCCCGCGCAAAACAACGTGACGGGGAAATTGCGGCAAGCTGCCGCCAAAGCGGGGCAACCGGATTTCATCGCACTGTGGGCGGGTCAGGCGGCACCATTGTCGCGCGCCCTGCCCGCCGCCGAATTGGTCGCCAGGCTGCAGGCGGAAACCGTCGAATCGATACAGAAACTGAAAGGAATGATCCATGCATCCTGATCCGATCGTGATCGTCGCCGCGGCCCGCACGCCGATGGGCGCCTTCCAGGGCGAGCTCAAGAGTTTCACCGCGCCGGACCTGGGCGCCGCGGCGATCCGCGCCGCGGTGGAACGGGCGCAGCTGAAATCCGACGAGATTCAGGAAGTCCTCATGGGCTGCGTGCTGCCCGCGGGTCAGGGCCAGGCGCCCGCGCGCCAGGCTGCGCTCGGCGCCGGCCTCGCGCTTGCCACCGGCTGCACCACCGTGAACAAGATGTGCGGCTCGGGCATGAAGGCGGCCATGCTCGCGCACGATTCCCTGCTCGCCGGTTCGGTCGACATCGTCGTGGCGGGCGGCATGGAGTCGATGACCAACGCGCCTTACCTCCTGCCGAAGGCGCGCGCCGGCCTGCGCATGGGCCACGGCCAGGTGATCGACCACATGTTCTACGACGGCCTGGAGGACGCCTACATGAAGGATGATAAAGGCACAGGCCGCCTGATGGGCACCTTCGCGGAAGAGTGCGCCGGGTCGTACAAATTCACCCGCGAAGCGCAAGACGCTTTTGCCATTGAATCTTTAATTAGAGCAAAAAAAGCAAACAGCGACGGCTCGTTCGCGTGGGAAACCACGCCGCTCGCCCTCAAATCTGGCAAGGAGCAGAAATTCGTCGAGATGGACGAGCAGCCGTTCAAGGCGAACCTGGAAAAGATTCCGACGCTGAAGCCCGCGTTCCGCAAGGACGGCACGGTGACGGCGGCGAACTCGTCCTCCATTTCGGACGGCGCGGCTGCGCTGGTACTGATGCGGCGCTCGACGGCCGAGCAGCGCGGCCTCGCGCCCCTCGCGACCGTCGCCGGCCACTCGACGCACGCGCAGGCGCCGGCGCTGTTTACAACCGCTCCCGTCGGGGCGATCAGGAAACTGCTTGAAAAAACCCATTGGACGGCGGACAAAGTCGATCTCTACGAAATCAATGAAGCCTTCGCGGTCGTGACCATGGCGGCGATGCGGGAGCACGGGCTGCCGCACGACAAGGTGAACGTGCACGGTGGCGCCTGCGCGCTCGGCCACCCGATCGGCGCCTCGGGCGCGCGCATCCTGGTCACGCTGATCGGCGCGTTGCGCAAGCGCGGCGGCAAGCGCGGCATCGCGGCGCTGTGCATCGGCGGCGGCGAGGCCACGGCGATGGCGATAGAACTTGCATGAGCGCAGGTAAGGCCGCCGGCAGGAGCGCCGACAAGGCGGCGCTGCAGAAGCTGCTGGGCCGGTCGCGCTTCGTCAGCGGCTACGGCTTGAAGCTCCTGTCCGTGACGAACGCGCAATGCACCGTCGCCATGCCCTTTCGCCGCGCGTTCGAGCGCCCCGGCGGCACGGTGAACGGGCCGGCCTTCATGGCGGCGGCGGACTGCGCGATGTGGCTGGCGATCAAGCGCCACATCGGCATCGAGCACGACGCCGTGACCTCCGAATTGAATACGGCGTTCCTCAACGCCGCGCGGCGCGAGACGGTCTACTGCACGGCGCGCGTCCTGAAACTTGGCAAGCGCATCATCTACGGCGTCGCCGAATGCCACGACCGCCGCGGCAAAATCTTCACCCACCACAGCGTGACCTACGTGCGCATCTGACATGGCCATCCTCAAGAGCCAGCTCAACCCGCGTGCGGCGGATTTTCTCGCCAACGCGGCACGCATGAAAGCGCTGGTCGCGGACCTGCGCGAAAAAGTGGGGCGCGTCACCCTTGGCGGCGACGAGGCTTCGCGCAAGCGCCACGTGTCGCGGGGCAAGATGCTGCCGCGCGAACGGGTGCGCTCCTTGCTGGACGCCGGTTCGCCCTTCCTGGAAATTGGCCAGCTCGCGGCCTACGGCATGTACGGCGACGAAGCGCCGGGCGCCGGGATCATCACCGGCATCGGCCGCATCGCGGGCCGAGAGTGCGCGATCGTGGCGAACGACGCGACGGTAAAAGGCGGCACCTATTTCCCAATGACGGTAAAGAAGCACCTGCGCATGCAGGAGATCGCGGCGCAGAACCGGCTGCCCTGCATCTACCTGGTGGATTCCGGCGGCGCCAACCTGCCGAACCAGGACGAGGTGTTTCCGGACCGCGAGCACTTCGGGCGCATCTTCTACAACCAGGCCAACCTTTCGGCCGCCGGCATTCCACAGCTCGCCTGCGTGATGGGCTCCTGCACCGCCGGCGGCGCCTATGTGCCCGCGATGTCGGACGAGTCGATCATCGTCAAGGGCCAGGGCACGATCTTCCTCGGCGGGCCGCCATTGGTGAAAGCCGCGACCGGGGAGATCGTTACGGCCGAGGAACTCGGCGGTGCCGACGTGCACACAAAAATTTCCGGTGTGTCGGACCACTACGCGCTGAACGACGCGCACGCGTTGTCCATCCTCCGAAGAATCGTTGCGAATTTGAATTATGAAAAGAAAGCTCCTTTAAAAATAAGACAACCCAAAGACCCCCTGTACCCGGTCGAGGAAATCTACGGCGTGATACCGGCCGAGGCGCGCAAGCCATACGACGTGCGCGAGATCATCGCGCGCATCGTGGACGGCTCCGAGCTGGACGAATTCAAGGCCAACTACGGCAGCACCCTGGTGGCCGGATTCGCGCACCTGCACGGTTATCCGGTGGCGATCCTCGCCAATAACGGCGTGCTGTTCTCCGAATCCTCCCTCAAGGCCACGCATTTCATCGAACTCGCCTGCCAGCGCGGCATTCCGCTCCTCTTCCTGCAGAACATCACCGGCTACATGGTGGGGAAAAAATACGAAGCGGGCGGCATCGCCAAGGACGGCGCCAAGATGGTGACCGCGGTCGCCACCGCGAAGGTGCCGAAGTTCACCGCCATCATCGGCGGCTCCTACGGCGCCGGCAATTACGGTATGTGCGGGCGCGCCTACTCGCCGCGCTTCCTGTGGATGTGGCCGAACGCGCGCATCTCGGTGCTGGGCGGCGAGCAGGCCGCCAGCGTGCTTGCGACGGTGCGCGGCGAATTCAAATCGAAGCAGGAGGAAGACCGGTTCAAGGCCCCGATCCGGGAGCAGTACGAACGCCAGGGGCACCCCTACTACGCCAGCGCGCGGTTGTGGGACGACGGCGTGGTGGATCCCGCCGACATGCGCCGGCTGTTCGGGCTCGCGATTTCCGCGTCGCTGAATGCGCCGATCGAAGAAACGAAGTTCGGCGTATTCAGGATGTAACGATGTCCGAGTACCGCGCAACGGTCGATTGGAAGCTGGAGGGCGCGTTCAAGTACGCGACCTACTCGCGCGCGCATGCGATCGATTTCGGTCACGGCCTCCAGTTGCCGGGCAACGCCGGCCAGGGAAACGTCCCCAGGACAGTGCAGTGGACGCCGGGCGCCGATCCGGAGCAGCAGTTCGTGGCGTCGCTCTCCACCTGCCACATGCTCTGGTTTCTGCACCTCGCGCACGACGCGAAGCTGGTGGTCGAACACTACCGGGATGAAGCCTTCGGCGTGCTGGCGAGAAATGCCGAGGGGCGCCTTGCGATGACGCGGGTGACTCTGCGGCCCGTGGTGACTTTCTCCGGCGCCAAACCGACGGCCGCGCAATTCACGCAGCTGCACCACGAGACGCACGAGCGTTGCTTCATCGCCAATTCCGTCAAGACCGACATCGTCCTCGAACCCAGTATCGCCTGAGAGAAACATGAATCTGATCGTGGAGAAACGAAACCTGGTCGCCATCGTGACGCTGAACCGTCCCGAGGTGCGCAATGCCTTCGACGACGTCCTGATTGCCGATCTCACGAAGACATTCAGGGAACTGGACCGGGACGACGACGTGCGCGCCGTGGTGCTGGCCGGGGCGGGTTCCGCGTTCTGCGCCGGCGCGGACCTGAACTGGATGAAGCGCATGTCGGGCTACGGCTACGAGGAAAACCTGGCCGATGCCCGGGCGCTCGCCGAGATGCTCAGGACACTCGACCAGCTCTCCAAGCCCACCGTCGCACGCGTGCACGGACCGGCCTATGCCGGTGGCGTCGGCCTGGTCGCCGCCTGCGACATCGCAATCGGCTCGCAGGAAGCCGAGTTCTGCCTCACGGAAGTCAAACTGGGACTTTCGCCAGCCACCATCAGCCCCTATGTCGTGCGCGCGATGGGCGCGCGGCTCGCGCGGCGCTATTTCCTCACCGGCGAGGTCATCGACGCCGGCGAGGCCTACCGCCTGCGCCTGTTGTCGGACGTGGCCTCGAAAGACGAGCTGGACGGCGCGGTAAACGCGCTCCTCGGCCACCTGGTCACCGGCGGCAGAGCCGCGCACGGCAGGATCAAGGATCTGATCGGCACAGTCGCCGCTGGTCCGGTGGACGACGCGATGATCGCCGACACCGCGAAGCGCATCGCCGATATCCGCGTCTCGCCCGAAGGCAAGGAGGGCATCGCATCCTTTCTCGAAAAGAGGAAACCGGCCTGGGTGACGGAATTCGAAGCCGTGCGCGTGAAGCCCGCGAGAAAGAAGAAATAGCGTGTTCCGCAAGATCCTGATCGCCAACCGCGGCGAAATCGCCTGCCGGGTGATCACGGCAGCGCGCGGCATGGGCGTACGCACGGTCGCGGTGTACTCGGACGCGGATCGCGACGCGCGCCATGTCGCGCTTGCCGACGAGGCGCGGCGCATCGGGCCGGCCGAAGCGCGCGCCAGCTACCTGAACGTCGAAGCCATCCTCGCAGCCGCCCGCGACACCGGCGCCGAGGCAATTCATCCGGGGTACGGCTTCCTGTCGGAGAACGAGGACTTCGCCGCCGCCTGCACGCAGGCGGGCATCGTCTTCATCGGCCCGACACCGGAGGCGATCGCCGCGATGGGCGACAAGTCCGCCGCCAAGCGCCTGATGGAAAAAGCGGGTGTGCCGCTGGTACCCGGCTACCACGGCGAGAACCAGGACCCCGCGTTCCTGCAGAAGGAAGCCGACAAGATCGGCTACCCGGTGCTGGTCAAGGCGTCGGCCGGCGGCGGCGGCAAGGGCATGCGCATCGTGCAGGAGGCCAAAGCCTTCGCCGCCGCGCTCGAATCGGCCAAGCGGGAAGCGAAATCGTCCTTTGGCGACGACCGGGTGCTGATCGAGAAATATCTCGAGCGGCCGCGGCACATCGAAGTCCAGGTGTTCGGCGATACCCAGGGCGACGTGGTCTACCTGTTCGAGCGCGATTGCTCGGTCCAGCGCCGCCACCAGAAGGTGCTGGAGGAAGCGCCTGCGCCGGGCTTGAGCGACAAGCGCCGCAGGGATATGGGCGCAACCGCGGTCGCCGCCGCGAAATCCATCGAGTACACCGGCGCCGGAACGGTGGAATTCATCGTCGGGCAGGACGGCGTGTTCTATTTCATGGAGATGAACACGCGGCTGCAGGTCGAGCACCCGGTGACCGAAATGATCACCGGCCTCGACCTGGTGCAGTGGCAGCTGGCCATCGCAGCTGGCGAACCGCTGCCGCTGAAACAGGAGCAACTGGAATTCCGCGGCCACGCAATCGAAGCGCGGATTTACGCCGAAAACCCGGCCAGGGGATTCCTGCCCTCCACCGGCACGCTTCGGCACCTGCGCGCATCTGAAGAACAACGCGGAATCGTGCGTGTGGACTCGGGCGTGCGCCAGGGCGACGCCATCACGCCGCACTACGACCCGATGATCGCCAAGCTCGTCGTCTGGGGCGAAGACCGCGGCATCGCGCTGGGCCGCATGCGCAACGCGCTGGCTGCATACGAGATCATCGGCGTCTCCACCAATATCGAATTCCTCGCCCGAACCGTTGCGAGCAAGGCGTTTTCGACTGCCGACCTTGATACCGGCCTGATCGAGCGCTCGCGCGCCGAGCTGTTTTCTGCGGCCGGGGATGCGAGCGACGAGGACCTCGCCGCGGTGGCCTTGGCCGAGCTGATGGCCGAGGAGGCGCAGGCCGCTCTGACCGCCGGAAAATCCGCCGACCCGCATTCGCCCTGGAACTTCGTCGACGGCTGGCGATTGAATCTGGGCTCGCACCACGAACTGGTATTTGCGGAGGGAGAACGCAGCCACCGCGTGGAAGTTCATTTCACAAATTCAGGATTGAAATTTTCCCGGGACGGCCGGGAACTTCCCCTCGCCGGCCATGAAGAGAACGGCCGGCTGCTGGTGACCCTGGGCGAAGCCACCTTTCGCGTCCGTGCGGTGCGCGACGGTGCGGATTGGCATTTGTTTCGCGATGGCGCGCACCGCGTGCTCACGCTGCAGCGCTCGCAGGAATCGCCCGAGCCGGCCACGGTCGCCGGATCGCTCGCCGCGCCGATGCCGGGCAAGGTTCTCCAGGTCCTGGTGCAGGCCGGCGCCCAGGTCGCCAAGGGCGCTCCGCTCGTTATCCTGGAAGCAATGAAGATGGAGCACACCATTGCCGCACCGCACGATGGACGGGTCGCGGAGATCCACTTCAGGGCCGGCGAACAAGTCAACGAAGGGGTCGAGTTACTCCGGCTGGAGCGGTAGAATTCCCGCAAGCCGGTAACCGTCCGGTTAATAAGGGAGGAATGCCATGCAATTCATGCTCAAGCTCGCGGCCGTACTGGCCGCACTCACCGTTGGCGCCGCGCAGGCGCAATATCCGCAACGTCCGATCCAGTTGATCGTGCCCTGGGGCGCGGGCGGCGGCACGGATGCCACGGCGCGCATCATCGCGAGCCTGATGGAGAAAGAACTGAAGCAGCCGATCAACGTCGTCAACCGCACCGGTGGCTCGGGCGTGGTCGGCCACGACGCGATCGCCAGGGCGCCGGCCGACGGCTACACCCTCGGGCTCATAACGGTGGAGATCACGATGATGCATCACGTCGGTCTTACCGCGCTCGGACCCAACGACTACACCCCCATAGGCCTGGTGAACGCCGATCCGTCGGGCATCCATGTGCGCGTCGATTCGCCCTATAAGAACACCAAGGACCTGATCGCGGCCATCAAGGCCAATCCCGGCAAGATGAAGGCGTCCGGGACCGGCCAGGGCGGCATCTGGCACCTGGCGATTGCCGGGCTGCTCAAGGATCAGGGCGTGGACCCGGCCGCGCTGCCGTGGGTACCTTCCAACGGCGCGGCCCCCGGCCTGCAGGACATGGTCGCTGGCGGCGTGGATGTCGTCCCCTGCTCGATTCCCGAGGCGCGCGCGATGATCGATGCCGGCAAGGTGCGCGCTCTCGCGATCATGGACGCCAACCCGCCCGCGCTCTACCCGAACGTACCGACGCTGCAAAAGGAACTCGGCACGAACTGGGCGATGGCGGCGTGGCGCGTGATTGCAGCGCCCAAAGGCATTCCGGCCGATGTGCAGAAGACGCTCGGCGGCGTGCTGAAGAAGGTCTACGACTCCAAGGAGTACAAGGACTTCATGGCGAGCCGCGGCTACGGCGTGGTCTGGGCCGACGCGGAGGGTACGGCGAAGTTCATGGCCAAATCCGACGCCGACATGGGCGCGACGCTCAAAGCCGTCGGCCTGGCCAAGTAAGTACCTGCGGTAAATGAAGGTAAACGACGCGCTCAGCGGCGCGGCGCTGGCGGCGCTCGGCGCGGTGGTGCTCTGGCACATCCAGGGCTTTCCGCCGATGCCGGGCCAGAAATTCGGCCCGGCCTGGTTTCCCGGCATGATCGCGGGCGGCCTGATGGCCTGCGGAACGCTGCTCATCGTGTCGCGCCTGCGCGCGGCCACGCCCGAGCCGCTGTTCCAGCTGCCGGATTGGCTGCAGCGCACGCGGCCAGTGGCCAGCGTCGCGTCGGTTATCGCCGGGCTCGTGCTCTACATCTTCGTCGTCGACTCGCTGGGCTTCCACATCACTGCGGCCGCGTTGCTGCTTACCTGGTCGCGGCTGCTTGGAGCGTCGTGGCGGCTTGCACTGCCGGGCTCGCTCATCGCCACAATTGTGATCCACCTCGCGTTCTACAAGCTGCTCAAGGTGCCGCTACCCTGGGGCTTGCTCGAGCGCGTCGTCTTCTGACATGACGGCCGCGATCCTCTCGCAGGCGTTCTGGCTGGTGTGCGATCCCTACGTGCTGTGGGTGATCGTCGCCTCGGCCGCGTTCGGCCTGTTCGTGGGCGCCATTCCCGGGCTCACCGCCACCATGGCGACCGCGCTGCTGGTTCCGGTCACCTTCTTCATGCCACCTGTGCCGGCGATCGCGTCCATCGTCACGGCCACCGCGATGGCAATCTTCGCCGGCGACATCCCGAGCTGCCTGCTGCGCATGCCGGGGACGCCCGCCTCCGCCGCCTACACCGATGAAGCCTATGCGATGACCAAGAAGGGCCAGGGCGAAATCGCGCTCGGTGCCGGACTGGTGTTCTCGGCGATCGGCGGCCTGTTCGGCACCGCGGTGCTGATCGTGGCGGCGCCGGCGCTGGCCGAGATCGCGCTCAAGTTCTCCTCGTTTGAATATTTCTGGCTGGTGATTCTGGGCCTCTCGAGCGCCGTGTTTCTCGCCATCGGCAATCCGCTCAAGGGCGTGGTGTCGCTGCTGCTCGGGCTGCTGGTCGCCTCGGCGGGACTGGACAATCCGGCGGCTTATCCGCGCTTCACCTTCGGCAACGCCGAACTCACCGGAGGACTGACGCTGATTCCGATCATGATCGGCATGTTTGCGATCTCCGAGATCATCCGCAACGTCGCCACCATGGACCAACCGTGGGAAATGGCGCAGACCAAGATCGGTAACGTCTTCACCGGCATGTGGGGACTGACCAAGCGCTACCCGATGCAGATCCTGCGCGGCTCGACGCTGGGTACCGCAATCGGCGCGCTGCCCGGCGCCGGCGCCGATATCGCGGCCTGGATGTCCTATGCGATGTCGAAGAAATTTTCGAAAGAGCCGGAGAAATTCGGCACCGGGCATGTCGAGGGCATCGTCGAAGCGGGTGCTTCCAACAATTCCGCCATCGCGGGCGCCTGGATCCCGGCCCTCGTATTCGGCATCCCCGGCGATTCGATCACCGCGATCGTCATCGGCGTGCTTTACATCAAGGGGCTGAATCCGGGCCCGACCATTTTCCTGGAGAAGGCGCCGGAGATGTATGCCATCTTCCTCGTCTTCATCCTCGCCAACCTCCTGATGATTCCGCTCGGCGTCGCGGCGATCCGGGGCGCCAGCCAGTTGCTGCGCGCGCCGCGCGAAGTGCTGATGCCGATAATCCTGCTGTTTTGCGTCGTCGGCTCGTTCGCCATCAACAATTCTCTGTTCGGGGTAGTGCTGATGCTGGTATTCGGGCTGATCGCGTACTTCATGGAGGAAAACGGCTTCCCGGTGGCGCCGGCGATCCTCGGCATGGTGCTGGGCGCCATGCTGGAAGAGAATTTCATCAGCTCGATGATCAAGGCCGACGGGCGCCTGCTCGCCTTCCTTGAGCGGCCGA
This sequence comes from Betaproteobacteria bacterium, assembly GCA_039931635.1. Taxonomy (GTDB): domain Bacteria; phylum Pseudomonadota; class Gammaproteobacteria; order Burkholderiales; family SG8-39; genus RBG-16-66-20. Next base: position 10,470 of record JBDTRO010000252.1, read on the forward strand.
TCGCCGGCGGCCTCGGCCTGCTGACGATGGCGATCATCGCCTGGCCGCTCGCGCGCGCCTGGTCGCAACGCGGGAGTCTCCGATGACGCAACCACTGGCGATGCTTCGCCAGCGACTGTTCACCGCGGTACTGTCGGACTGCCTGGATGCCGCAGGTCACCGCAACCAGGCGATGCACGCCGGCGTCCGCCCCCTGGACGAGGCGCTGGTGCTCTGCGGCCGCGCGCGTACTGCCCTCTACGTGGATGTGTACGACGCACCCGAAGGCGAGAATCCCTACGAACTGGAGATCCGCCTGATCGACGACCTGAAGGCGGACGAAGTACCGGTATTCGCCTGCGGCGCGTCGGGACGCATCGCGCCCTGGGGCGAGTTGCTGTCCACGGCGGCAAGGGCGCGCGGTGCCGCAGGAACCGTGATGGATGGCCTCACGCGTGATGTGCGCGCCATCCGCGAGATGAAGTTTCCGGTGTTTGCGAACGGCATCGGACCACTCGATTCGAAGGGCCGCGGCAAAGTCGCTGCCATCGACGTCCCGGTGGAAGTCGCCGGCGCGCGCGTGGCGCCGGGCGATCTCGTCTTCGGCGACGCCGACGGCGTAGTGGTCGTGCCACGCGCGGTGGAGGACCGGGTCATCGCCGCGGCGCTCACGAAAGTCGCAGGCGAAAACGCCTCGCGCGAAGCGCTGGCGCGCGGCGAGAAACTGGCTGACGTCTTCCGGCGCCACGGCATCCTGTAGCATTCCCGCATGAGCAATCTTCCGCGCAAGGTTCGAATCGTCGAAGTCGGCCCGCGCGACGGGCTGCAGAACGAGAAGGGCGAAGTACCGACCGCGGTGAAGCTCGAGCTCATCGAACGCCTCGCCGATGCCGGTCTCCAGGCGGTCGAAGCGACGGCATTCGTGTCGCCGAAGTGGATCCCCCAGATGGCGGACCATACCGAGGTGCTCGAAGGCATCCGCAGAAAGCCCGGCGTCTCCTACCCGGTGCTGACCCCGAACCTGAAAGGCTACGAATCGGCGAAAGCGGCGGGCGCGATGGAAGTCGCGGTGTTCGGCGCCGCATCGGAATCCTTTTCCAGGAAGAATATCAACTGCTCGATCGCGGAGTCCCTGGATCGCTTCCGCCCGGTTGTTGAAAATGCATTGAGAGACAAGATCAAGATCAGGGGCTACATCTCCTGTGTGGTCGCTTGTCCCTACGAGGGCGAAATCAAGCCGGATAAAGTGGCCGAGATCGCGGGCACGCTCTACGACATGGGTTGCTACGAAGTCTCGCTCGGCGACACCATCGGCGCTGCGACGCCGGGGAAGACACAGGCGATGATCGAGGCCTGCCTGAAGCGCGTGCCGGTAGAAAAACTCGCCGGCCACTACCACGACACCTATGGCCAGGCGCTCGCCAACATCTACGCCTCCATGAAGTTGGGCGTCGCCACCTTCGATTCATCGGTATCGGGACTAGGCGGCTGCCCCTACGCCAAAGGCGCCTCGGGCAATGTGGCCACCGAAGACGTCCTCTACCTGCTTCAGGGCCTGGGTATCGAGACCGGCGTCAATCTGGAGAAGGTCGTCGAAATCGGGATCTGGATTTCGTCCGTATTGAAGCGGGATCCCGGCTCGAAGGCGGGCAAGGCCATTGCCGCGAAGAAAGCCAAGGCAGCTTGATCGCATCGCCCTGCGTCAAGGTTTGCGTGCTGGATGCCGAGCGGCGCTACTGCACGGGCTGCCTGCGCACGCTCGACGAAATTGCGCACTGGGGCGAGATGAGCGACGCAGAACGCGGCACGGTCATGGCGCAGCTGCCCGCGAGACGGTCAGATATCGTTGAAGTTCCCGCCGCGCCCCTTGCCTGAGGCAAAGCGCGCGGCTCCAGCCCTGCCCTCGGCTGCAAGCGCGGGCACGCCGTTCTCCCACTCGTAGCGCATCGCGTCGCGCAGGCCGAGTCCTTCCTGTGCGTAGACCGATCGCCGGTCCGCGCGCATGCAGGCTTGCGGGAAACGCGCGATCTCGTGCGCGAGCGCCTCGGCGCGTTGGCGCGACTGGCCGTCAGGAACAACCTGCTCGCAGAGGTTGATGCGCAGCGCTTCTTCCGCATCGACCTTTCTTCCGGTCAAGACGAGATCCAGCGCGCGCCCTCGCCCGACGATGCGCGGCAGGCGCACTGTGCCGCCGTCGATCAGAGGTACGCCCCAGCGGCGGCAGTAGACGCCAAAGTAGGCCGATTGCTCCATCACGCGCAGGTCGCACCAGAGGGCGATCTCGAAGCCGCCCGCGACCGCAGGGCCGGCGACGGCGGCGATCACTGGCTTGTCGAGGACCAGGCGGGTCGGACCCATCGGTGCCCGCGGCAGCGGCGTATGCGCGTCGGCCGGGAAGGTCTGCGCGCCGATTCCACTGCCTTTGGCGGCGTGTTTCAGGTCGAAGCCGGCACAGAAGGCGCCGCCTTCGCCCCAGAGCACCGCCACTGCAGCTTCCGGATCGGCGTCGAAGGAGAGGAACGCCTTCTCCAGGGACTCCGCGCTCGCCGGGTCCATGGCATTCTTTGCTTCCGGGCGGGAATGGATCACCGTCCAGACCTTGCCCAGCTTCTCGATGCGCACGGTCATTTACGTTCCTTGCCGGAAGGAATCGGCTTGCCGCTGTCGCGCCATTTCACGGCCGCATGGAAGCCGTGCTTCTCGGCGTAGTTCTTGAACCAGACGCCCTCGGGCGAGTGCCGCGTGATGCCGTCGAACAAGGTCGCCATCATCTGGGTGCTCGAAAGGCCCATGTTTTCGTAGGCCTGGTTGATCATCAGCTTCTGCATCATCAGCTGGTTCTTCGGTACCCCGGCCATGCGCTTGGCGAGCGCGTCCACCGTCTTGTCTAGGTCCTTCAGCGGCACGGCCTGGTAGACCAGGCCCATTTTCTCGGCAGTCGTTCCATCCACCGTGTCGCCGGTCAGCAGCATGCGCTTCGCCTTCTCCGCGCCCAGCCGATAGACCCACATCGCCGTCGTCGGACAACCCCAGACGCGCGCCGGCATGTAGCCGATCTTCGCCTTGTCTTCCATAATCACGATGTCGGCGCACAGCGCGATGTCACTGCCGCCCGCGACCGCGTAGCCGTGCACCTTGCAGATCACCGGCTTGTAGCTGCGCCAGATGGCGAGGAAGTCGTCGGTGTTGGCCTTCATGCCGCGGTAGTCGCGCATCGGATCCCAGGGCATGGACTGGTTCCAGCGGTTCTTCGAATCGCCTTCGGCGAATTTCTTCAGGTCGTAGCCGGCGCAGAATGCCTTGCCCGCACCCGCCAGCACGATGACGTGCACGCGCTCGTCGTCGTTGGCGGCCTCCACGGCACGGCGGATCTCGCGCGGCATCTTGTCGTCAATGGCGTTCAGGCGCGCCGGGCGGTTGAGCGTGATGCGGGCGATGCGTCCAGTGACGGCGAACTTCAGTGTTGTGTAGGCCATGGAAATCCTCCCTGCATTAGGATATCAATTCATGAGAAACGCGATCTGGTATTTCGATTTCATTTCACCCTTCGCCTACATCGGCCTGCACCGGCTGAAGGAACTGCCTGCCGACCTCTCGATCGAACTCCGCCCGGTGCTGTTCGCGGCAATGCTGAATCATTGGGGCCAGAAGGGGCCGGCCGAGCTGCCGACCAAGCGCCGCTATACCTACCGCTGGAGCCAATGGTGGGCGGGCAGTCTGGGCATTCCTCTGCGCTATCCCGCCGCACACCCGTTCAATCCGCTGCACCACCTGCGTCTCGCCATCGCCTGCGGATCGAAGCCTGATGCCGTGCGAAAAATTTTCGATTCGATCTGGACCACCGGCGAGGACGCCTCTGATCAACGGAGATTTGCGAACTTGTGTGGCGAACTGCATATAGCAGCGGACGCGCTCGCCGCACCCGAGGTCAAGGAAACCCTGAAGAAAAACACTGACGACGCGATCCAAACGGGCGTGTTCGGCGTGCCGACGCTGGAGATCGGTGGGGAACTCTTCTGGGGCGCGGACGCGATGGAGTTCCTGAACGCATTCCTCGCCGATCCGGCTGCAGTGCACAATCCGGAGATGCGCCGCCTCGACGCGCTACCGGTAAGCGCGGCGCGTAAAACATGAACATGCGCGGTTTTATTCCATCGCTTGCCGCCCGCCGCGAACCAGTGCGAAGGCTCCAAGATATCAGGCGCGTTCGACCGTCTTTTGCTTTAGATTAGGCGTCGAAGTTCAAAAATCCGATTCTCGAAAGGAATTTCATAATGCGCAATGCGATGCGATACACAGCAATGGCGGCAGCATTGGCAGTCTTCGGCGGCTGCGCGACCGGACCGATGGGCGGGGCGGAAAACATGACGTTCTTCGTCACCAGCATCAATCCCGGCAAGGGTGGCGACCTGGGCGGAATCGAAGGCGCGGATCGCCACTGTCAGGCGCTTGCCGGTGCGGCGGGCGCCGGCGGGCGGACCTGGCGCGCCTACCTGAGCACGCAAGGATCAGCGCTGAACGATCCGAAGGTCGTGCATGCCCGCGACCGGATCGGCGCCGGGCCCTGGCATAACGTCAAGGGCGCGCTCATCGCACGCAGTGTCGAGGATCTCCATTCGGCGGGCAACAACATCACGAAGGAGACCGCGCTGAACGAAAAGGGCGGAATCGTCAACAGCCGCGCCGAAAAACCGAACATGCACGACATCCTGACCGGCTCACGGCCCGATGGAACGGCCTTTGCCGGGGCGCCTTTCTCCGACATGACCTGCGGCAACTGGACCAAGAGCGGTGCCGAAGGCTCCGCCATGACGGGTCACCACGATCGCGCCGGACCGATCGATCACCCGTGGGCAACGTCATGGAATTCCTCTCACCCGACGCGAGGCTGCACGACGAAGAGCATCGAGAGCACCGGCGGCGACGGCCGCTTCTACTGCTTTGCGGTGAAATAGTCGTTCTGCACGTCGTGCCCGCAGGCGGGAAGTCCGTCCGCGGGTTCATCCGTACTTGCGCAGGTCCTCGATCACCTTGCCGTCGTTGGGCAGGGAACCCGGCGCGACGAGCTCGACGTCGCCGCGCAGCTTGGTGACATCACGGATCGAGGCCACCAGCGCCTCGGCCAATCCTTGCGGGCGCTGCTTCACCTCGCAGCGCAGCGTCATGCGGTCGCTGCCGGTTTCGCCCTCGACCACCAGGCGGGCCTTCAGGACCTCCGCATGCCTGCGCACGATCTCGCTCACCTGCCTGGGCGTCACGAACATCGCGCGCACCTTGGTGCTCTGGTCGGCGCGTCCCAGCCAGCCGCGGATCCGGGTATTGGTTCGCCCGCAGGGGCTAATGCCCGGCAGCACCGCCGACAGGTCGCCGGTGCCGAACCGGACCAGCGGGTAATCGCGGTTGAAGGTAGTGATCACGACTTCGCCTACCTCGCCCGCCGGCACCGTATCGCCGGTGCCCGGCCGCACAATCTCCAGCAGCAATCCTTCGTCCAGGATCATGCCTTCGGTCACCGACTCGTCCGGCGCCAGGGATTCATAGGCGATCGAACCCAGGTCGGCCGAGCCATAGCTCTGCGTCACCCGGATACCGCGCGCGGCCATCGCCTGACGCAGCGCGGGCGGCAAATATTCGGCGCCGACATGCGCCTTTTTCAGGGACGAAATATCGACGCCCGTCTCGCCCGCTTTCTCGACGATCAGCTTCAGGAACGACGGTGTGCCGATGTAGCCGTTGATCCCGAGATCGCGTATCGCCGCGATCTGCAGCTCGGTCTGCCCGACGCCGGCCGGCACCACGGTACAGCCGATCGCCAGCGCGCCCGACTCGAGCATCGAGCCCGCCGGCGTGAAGTGGTAGGCAAAGGTATTCGCGACCAGGTCGCCGGCGCGAAAGCCTCCGGCATACAGCGCCCGCGCCGTGCGCCACCAGTTCCTGCCGCGTCCCTCGGGTTCGTAGATCGGGCCGGGGGACATGAATACCTTTGCGAGCTTCGCCAACGGCGTCGCATTCAGGCCGCCGAGCGGGCGCTTGTTCGCCTGCAGCTCCGCAAGGTCGGACTTGCGGGTGACGGGCAGCGCAGCGAGCGCCGCGCGGCTTCTGATTTTTTCAGGCTTTATATTTTCAAGAATTCTGGCAAACCCGGGAGCACGCCGCCTGGCATGCGCGATCAGCTTCGGCAGCGCCGCCATGAGCGCCGCCTCGCGCTGCTTCGGCGCGCGAGTTTCCAGCTGGTCGAAGAACTGGGCGGGCAGTTTCTTCAAAGCCAGCGCTTGCGGCGGCGGTAGGACTTGACGTCGCGGAAGCTCTTGCGGCCGCCGGAGGAAAAGCCGAGGTAGAACTCTTTCACGTCCTCGTTCTGCGCCAGCGAAGAACCTTCGCCATCCATCACCACGCGGCCATTCTCGAGGATATAGCCGTAGTCGGCGTAACGCAGCGCCATGCTGGTATTCTGCTCGGCAAGCAGGAAGCTGACCTTTTCCCTCGCGTTCAGCCCCTTCACGATCTCGAAGATTTCTTCCACCAGCTGGGGCGCGAGCCCCATCGAAGGTTCATCGAGCAGGATCATCTTCGGGCGCGCCATCAACGCGCGGCCAATCGCGGTCATCTGCTGCTCGCCGCCCGAGGTGTAGCCCGAGAGCGAGCTGCGCCGCTGCTTGAGGCGCGGGAAGTATTCGTAGACTCTTTCCAGTCCGGCGCTCATCTCGGCGCCGCTGCGGGTGTAAGCCCCGGTCAGCAGGTTATCCTCTACCGACAGGTGAGCGAAGCAGCGCCTTCCCTCCATCACCTGCACCACGCCGCGCTTTACCAGGTCCGACGGGGTCAGCCTCTCGATGCGCTCCCCCATGTATTCGATATAGCCCTTGGTTACCTCGCCGCGCTCGCCCTTGAGCAGGTTCGATATCGCGCGCAGCGTCGTTGTCTTGCCGGCGCCGTTCGCACCGAGCAGGGCGACGATGCCGCCTTCGCGCACCGTGAGCGAAACGCCCTTCAACACGAGGATGACGTGGTTGTATATCACCTCGATGCCGTTCACGCTGAGCATCGCCGGGGCACTGGACATGCGAACTCCTCAAAAAAACGGCGCCGGGTCCGCCCGGCGCCGCTTTACCCTGCCTTTTACCCTTCGAAGATCAGCCAGCTTCCTTGGCGCAGTCGCGCCGGGTGACCTTCTTCTCAGTGGCGTACTTCTCCGCCGAGGCACGGATCATCGGCTTGATGATCTGCTGGTCCGCTTCATAGTGGTCCTTGCTCACGACCCACTTCTTGCCGTCCCAGGTATGGATGCCGCCGGTGGCTTCGCCCGAGTGATTGACGCAGGTGGTGCTCACCGGCGTCATGAAACCCTCGAAGCCCAGCCTCTTGATCGCGGCTTTGTCGATCGCCAGGTTTTCCAGGCCCCAGCGCACTTCCTCACCCTTGAGCGGCTTCTTGCCGTACTTGATCTGCGCGCGCTTCACCGCCTCGACCGTCATCAGGGCCGCGGTCATTCCGCGGTTGTAGAGCACCTCGCCAATCTCTTCCTTCTTGCCCGTGCCCTGGCCCTTGTCGTAGACGTACTTGATCATGTCCTTGTGGACCTGGCCGCGGCCCGCGGGCGCCTGGAACACCAGCGAACTGTAGCCCTTCGCCGATTCACCGACCGGCGAGACATCCGGCTCGGCACCCGACCACCACACGCCGTACATCTTCTCGCGCGGATACCCGGTGGCCACGGCCTCCTTGAGCGCCGTCGAATTCATCACGCCCCAGCCCCACAGGAACACGTAGTCCGGACGCTGCTGGCGGATCTGCAGCCAGGTCGCCTTCTGCTCCACGCCCGGATGGGTGACCGGCAACAGGAGCAGTTCATAGCCGTGCATCTTCGCGCGCAGTTCCAGCAGAGCGATCGGCTCCTTGCCGTACGGCGAGTCGTGATACACGAGCGCGATCTTCTTGCCTTTCAGGTTGGCGAGGCCGCCTTCCTTCTTGCCGATGTGCTGGATCAGCATGTCGGCGGCGTCCCAGTACGTTCCGCCCAGCGGGAAATTCCAGCCGAACACCGTGCCATCGACCGAATCCGCGCGCCCATAGCCGCCGGTGATGATCGGAATGTGGTCGTTGAACGACTTGTCCGTCACCGCGAAAGTGATGCCGGTGGAAAGCGGATGGAACGCGGTGGCGCCGGTCGGGCCCTTGCCCTTCAGACGTTCATAGCATTCGACACCCTTGTCCGTGGCGTAACCGGTTTCACACTCTTCGAACGTGATCTTGACGCCGTTGATGCCGCCGTCACGCGCGTTGACCAGTTTCAGATAATCGACATAGCCGTTGGCGAATGGAATGCCGTTTGGCGCATACGCGCCGGTGCGATAGGAAAGGACCGGGAAGAACTGCTCCTTGGCCTGCGCCAGCGCCGAAGCACTGACAATGGTAGCAACCGCGGCCGAAACCGCCAGCAATGCAAATTTAGCTTTCATTTCAAACCCTCCTCCAGTGGACTCCCGACAAGATGATAACCCGGTCAATGCGGAAAAGGCCATAACCGGAGCTTTTCCTTGCCCACGGCCCACAGCCGGGCCAGCCCATGGGGCTCGACAATCAGGAAAAACACGATCAGCCCGCCGAAAATCATCGAGGCGAGATGCGAGGCAGTAGCTGTCGACATGGATACGCCGAGCAAGTTCGGGACCTGGTCCAGCAGGATCGGCAGGGCGACGATGAAAGCCGCTCCGAAGTAGCTGCCGAGCAGCGACCCCATGCCGCCGATGATGATCATGAACAGCAGGTTGAGCGACAGGGTCAGGTTGAAGGCGAGAGGCTCCCAGGCACCCAGATAGATGAATCCCCACAGCGCTCCGGCAACTCCGACATAGAACGAACTGACAGCGAAGGCAGTGAGCTTGGCGTACACCGGCCGGATACCGATCACCTCGGCTGCGACATCCATGTCGCGCATCGCCATCCAGGCCCGCCCGATATGGCTGCGCACCAGGTTTCTTGCCACCAGCGTGAGTCCCACCAGCACGCCGAGCACGAAGAGATATTTCTCGGCCGGCGTGTCGATCTTCCAGCCAAACATTTCGATCGGCGCCGTGGACACCGAACCGGAAGACGAATAGTTGGTGAACCACTTCACGCGCGCGAACAGCCAGTCCGTGAAGAACTGCGCGGCCAGCGTCGCCACCGCGAGGTACAGACCCTTGATGCGCAGGCTTGGAATGCCGAACAGGATGCCGACGGCAGCGGCGATCAGACCGGCGAGCACCAGCACCACGAGAAAATTCAGCTGCGGCACGCGCAGCGCCAGGTTGTAGGCGGCATAGGCGCCAACCGACATGAACGCGGCGTGGCCGATGGAAATCTGGCCGCAGTAGCCGACCAGCAGGTTCAGGCCGATGGCCGCGAGCGCGAGGATCAGGAACGGGATCAGGAGCGACAGGAACAGGTAATCGCTGGCCAGCATCGGCACCGCGACGAACGCAAAAAGCAGCAGGCCCGCCATGAAAATTCGGTCCTGCAGGATCGGCAGCATCTGCTGATCCGAGGCATAAGTCGATTTGAACTGGCCGTTTTCGCGGTAGAGCATGATCAGACCCGATCGATGTTGCGTTCGCCGAACAGACCTTCCGGCCGCACCAGGAGGAACAGCAACGCGAGGACGTAAGCGAACCAGTTTTCGAGGCCACCGCCGGCCAGGTCGAAGGCCTTGACCAGCACCGGCCCGAGGAACACCTCGGCCATTTTCTCACCGACCCCGATGATCAGACCGCCGAAGATGGCACCCGCGATCGAGGTGAAGCCGCCCAGGATCACCACCGGCAGCGCCTTGAGCGCGACCTGCGAGAGAGAGAACTGGACCCCGAGTTGCGAGCCCCAGATCACGCCAGCAACCAGGGCGACGAAGCCGGCGACCGACCACACGATCATCCAGATGCGATTCAGCGGGATGCCGATCGATTGCGCCGCCTGGTGGTCGTCCGCGACGGCGCGCAGCGCGCGCCCTGTGGCCGTTTTCTGGAAAAAAAGTACCAGGCCTGCGACCAGCAGTGCCGCCACGAAAGCGGCGACGAAATCTTCCTTGTTCACCAGGATGCCGCCCTTGAATACTTTATCCAGAACCATCACCGGTTCCTTGGCTATGCCGAGGTCGATCTTGTAGATGTCGCTGCCCCAAAGGGTCTGGCCGAATCCATCGAGGAAATAGGTCACTCCAAGCGTCGCCATCAGCAGGGCCACGCCTTCCTGATTGACCAGCGGGCGCAGCACCAGCCGTTCGATGACCCACGCGAGCGCGATCATGATCACGGTGCCAAGCACGATCGCGAGCCAGAGCGGCATTGCTTCAGCCATGCGCGCTACCGCAAGCGCCGCGAACAGCACCATCGAACCCTGCGCGAAATTGAATACGCCGGAGGCCTTGAATATCAGCGCGAACCCGATCGCGACCAGGGAATAAAGCACTCCGGACATCAGGCCGCCGAGCAATACCTCCACATAGAATCCGCCGGGGGCTGCGCCGGTAACCAGCGGCAGCACGAGGCCAATCAGCAGCACGGCGCCAAGGAGGAGGACGGGCCAGTTCTTCTTCATGGCACCAACGCACCGGTGCGTTCCATCAATAACGCACGGGTGCGTTCCATCAGTGCGTCACGCCAAGGTAGGCGTCGATGACCGCCTGGTTCGCGCGCACTTCATCGGGCGTACCGTCGCCGATCTTCCTGCCGTAATCCAGCACCACGACGCGGTCGGAGATGTCCATCACCACACTCATGTCGTGCTCGATCAGCACGATGGTGGTGCCGAAATGATCGTTTGCATCGAGGATGAAGCGGCACATGTCCTGTTTCTCCTCGAGGTTCATGCCGGCCATCGGTTCGTCCAGCAGCAGGATGCGCGGTTCCATCGCCAGCGCGCGCGCGAGATCGACCCGCTTCTGCAGGCCATAGGGCAGTTGCCCGACCTGGCTCTTGCGGTACGCCTGGATCTCGAGGAAGTCGATGATGCCCTCGACCACCTCGCGATGCTCGATCTCCTCGCGCAGCGCCGGACCGATGCGCAGCGCCTGCAGCAGGATATTGGAGTGCATCTTAAGGTTGCGCCCCGACATGATGTTGTCCAGCACCGACATGCCCTTGAACAGCGCCAGGTTCTGGAACGTGCGCGCGATGCCGCTCACCGCTACCTGGTGCGGGTCCATGTCGTGGTACTCGCGGCCCAGATAGCGGATGGTGCCTTCCTGAGGATGATAAACACCGTTGATGACGTTCAGCATCGAGCTCTTGCCGGCGCCATTGGGTCCGATGATGGCCCGGACCTCGTGCTCGCGGACGTCGAAGGAAATCGCGTTCAGCGCCTTGACGCCGCCGAAGGCGAGCGACACGCCCTCGACCGCAAGGATCACGTCGCCGATGCGGCCTGCGCGCGTATTTGATTCTCCCGCCATCAGGCCGCTTTCCTCGCGGCGGCCGGCGGAAAGGTTTTCGCATCGCGGATTTTCAGGTTCGCCGAGATCGATCCGGTACGGCCGTCTTCATAGCGCACCTGCGCCTCGACATGCACGATGTCCTTGCCGGCGTACAGGGCATCCACCAGCGCCGCATACTTCTCGCCGACGTGCAGGCGGCGTACCTTGCTGGTGCGGGTCAGTTCCCCGTCGTCCGCCTCGAGCTGCTTGTGCAGGATCAGGAAGCGGTGGATCTGCGAAGCCGCGACCTCTGGCTCGGCGGCAAGGTCGGCGTTCACTTTCTCGATGCACTCGCGCACCAGGCCGTAAACCTCGTCCCGCGAAGCGAGGTCGACGTACCCCGAGTAAGGCATGCCGCGCTTCTCCGCCCAGTTGCCGACCGCCTCCATGTCCATGTTGATGAAAGCGCACACGCGGTCGCGGCCATGCCCGAAGGCCACCGCTTCCTTGATGAACGGGAAGAACTTGAGTTTGTTCTCGAGGTACTTCGGCGCGAACAGCGAACCGTCGGCGAGCTTGCCCACGTCCTTGACGCGGTCGATGATTTTCAGGTGCCCATCGGCATCGAAATAGCCCGCGTCCCCGGTGTGGAACCAGCCCTGGGCATCCTTCGACGCCGCAGTCGCCTCAGGGTTCTTGTAGTACTCCTTGAACAGGCCCGGCGAGCGGATCAGCAGTTCGCGCTCCGGCGTGAAGCTCAACTCCACGCCCTTCACCGCCGGCCCGACGGTATCGGCCTTGACCTGCCCATTCGGCTGCACGCAGACGAAAACGCTGGTTTCAGTGGACCCGTAAAGCTGCTTCAGATTGATGCCGAGCGAGCGGTAGAACCGGAACAGGTCCGGGCCGATCGCCTCCCCCGCTGTATAGGCGACGCGCACCCGGCTCATGCCGAGCACGTTCCTGAGCGGTCCGTAGACGAGGGCATCACCCAGCCGGTACATCAGGCGGTCCAGCGCGCCTACGCTCTTGCCATCCAGGAGGTTGCCGCCGACCCTGCGCGCCACCTCCATGAAATACCGGTACAGCGAACGCTTGAGGGCGCTGGCATCCTCCATGCGGATCGAGACCTGGGTGAGCAGCGCCTCGAACACGCGCGGCGGCGCGAAATAGTAGGTGGGCCCGATGTCGCGCATGTCGCTCATCACGGTCTCGGGTGATTCCGGGCAGCAGATGCAATAGCCGGTGACGAACGGCTGCGCGTAGGAAAAAATGTTCTGTCCGATCCAGGCGGGCGGCAGGTAGGCGAGCACCACGTCCGCATCGGTCAGTCCCTCCATCTGCGCGGCCGCCAGGGCGCGATCGATCAGGCTGTGATGGGTGAGCACGACGCCTTTCGCGGCGCCGGTGGTGCCCGAAGTGAAGAACATCGCGGCCGTATCCGATCCGGCTCCTTTGGCGATCTCCGTCTCGAGGAACGCCGGATCGCGCCGCTGAGATGCGGCGCCTAGCTCAAGCAGCCTGTCGCAGCTCATGAGCTGGGGCTGGTCGTAATGCCGCAGGCCGCGTGGCTCGTCGTAATAGATGTGCGCGAGAGTGGGGCATTGCGGCAGGATTTCGAACAGCTTGTCCACCTGCTCCTGGTCTTCGGCCAGCGCGTACGCGATCGCTGCGTTCTGGATCGGGAACGCCATCTCGGTCGCCACCGCGTCCTGATACAGCGGTACCGGTATGCCGCCCAGGCATTGCGCCGCGCACATTGCAGCGTAGACGCGCGGGCGGTTGTCGCCGATGATCGCGAGATGGTCGCCGCGCTTGAATCCCTGCGCCGCAAGCCCGCAGGCAAGCGAGCGTACTTCGTTGGCGAAGCGCCCCCAGCTCCAGGTCTGCCAGATGCCGAGATCCTTCTCGCGGATCGCCGGACGCTCCGCGCGCACCCGGGCGTGGTGCATCAGCAGTTTTGGAAACGTGTCCAGCCCGGCAAGACTTTCCGCCATCACACCCTCCTCAGGGACGGACAGATTTTATAATGCGAAACTTCACTTTTGCACGGAAAGGGAAAAAAATGCGGGGCACCGAGCACTGGACGCAAAAGGGCGACATCCGGCTGTTCCTGTGGCGCAAGCCCCCGGCGGCCGGCCAGGCGCCGAAGGGCACGATCCTGTTCGTGCACGGCTCCTCGATGGCGTCGCAACCGACGTTCGACCTCGACGTGCCGGGCAGGCCGGATTCGTCGGTGATGGACTGGTTCGCCGCGCGCGGCTTCGATACCTGGTGCCTGGACAACGAGGGCTACGGCCGCTCCGACAAGAAGCGCGCGATCAACTTCGACATCTCGAACGGCGCGGACGACCTGGACGTTGCTTCGGAATTTGTTCTTGGGAAGACCAAGGACAGGAAACTTCTGGTTTATGGCATTTCCTCCGGAGCGTTGAAGGCGGCGCTCTTCGCCGAGCGGCATCCGGAGCGCATAGCGCGCCTCGCGCTGGACGCCTTCGTCTGGACCGGGCAAGGCAGCCCGACATTGGCCGAGCGCAGGAAGCGGCTGCCGGAATTCATCGCGAAGAACCGCCGCCCGATCGACCGGGCTTTCGTGCAGAGCATCTTTGCGCGCGACCATCCCGATACGGCGGACGCGGCCACCGTCAGCGCGTTCGCGGACGCGATCCTCGCGCTGGACGATTCGGTGCCGACCGGAACCTACGTGGACATGTGCTCGAAACTGCCGCTGGTGGACCCCGCGAAGATTTCGGTGCCGACTATCCTCATGCGCGGGCAATGGGACGGGATCGCCGGCATCGACGACCTGATCGAGTTCTTCAAGCTTCTGCCCAATCCGGACAAGCAGTTTTGCGTCATGCCGGGTATCTCGCATGCGAGCTTCCAGCAGAAGAACTACCTGATGGTCTATCACATCCTGCACGCATTTTTCAGCCAGCCCGAACCGGAGTATCGAGGATGAAATCGCCGGGGTTGAAATCGATCTGCGCTTTCGTTCTCGGGCTGACGCTTTCCCTCGAAGTTCATTCGCAGGCCTACCCGTCGCGCCCGATCCGCCTGGTCGTGCCGCTCTCTCCGGGCGGCTTCGCCGATGTCCCGACGCGCATGCTGCTGCCCCGTCTCTCGGCGGCGCTGGGCAGACCGGTAATCGTCGATAACAAGCCCGGCGCGGGCGGCACCATCGGCGCCGACTCGGTCGCGAAAAGCGCGCCGGACGGGTATACGCTGCTCGCTACCGCCACGCCGCATGTCATCAGCGCGCACCTGTATCGCACGCTGCCCTACGATTCGCTCAAGGATTTTGCGCCGGTCGCGCTGTTCGGCTCCGGCCCCTATGTGCTGGTGGTGAATCCGCAGAAACTGCCCGTGGCATCGGTCCGCGAACTGATCGCTGCGGCGAAGGCGGCGCCGGGGAAGATCGACTATGCCAGTTCCGGCAACGGCAGTGCCCAGCACCTGGTCAGCGCGCTTTTCAATACCCTGGCGGGCATCGAGCTGAATCACGTGCCTTACAAGGGCAGCGGCCCGGCGATGCAAGACCTGCTCGGCGGCCAGGTTCCCGTATCCTTCGCCGGTGTACCGAACGTCATCTCTGCCGTCAAGTCCGGAAAGTTGCGCGCACTGGCGGTAACCACTGCGACCAGATGGAGTGAGTTGCCCGACGTGCCGACCGTCGCGGAAGCGGGCATCCCGGGTTACGAAGCGACACTCTGGCTCGGCCTCGCCGCGCCGGCCGCAACGCCGGCGGAGATCATCAACCGCATACATGCCGAAACCGCCAGGGTCATGCAGGACCCGGAACTGCAACAAAGCTTCCGTAGCGCCGGTGTCAGCGCCACGATCATGAATCCGCAGGAATTCGGCGCCTTCCTGCGCGCCGAGCATCAGAAATGGGGCAAGGTGGTGCGCGACACCGGCGCCACGGTGAATTGAATCGGACGCGGGGAATAATCCGGATCGTGACCGCGATGTAAGCTGTAGCGGGAGCCGGAATCCGACCGGCGCGCGGAGGCGAAGTGACGCGCGAAATCGTTGAGACGCTGAAGAAGATCCTGAAGGCCCGCAACATGACCTATGCGGCCCTGGCGGCTGCATTGCGCGTATCAACGCCGACGGTCAAGCGGATGTTCTCGCAGCGCACCTTCACCCTCGAGCGGCTGGAAGAAATCCTCCGGGTACTCGAGATGGACTTTTACGAACTGGCCCGCATGAGCCATGGCAGGCGCAGCGGGCCGGTCGAATTGTCGCTGGAGCAGGAAACTGCGCTCGCGAAGGATGCGCGCCTGTTCTCGGTCTTCTGGCTGATCACCAACGAATGGCGCTTCGACGAAATCGTCACGGAGTTCAAGCTGGGCGCGGCGCAGATCACTCCCTTCTATGCGCGGCTCGAGCGCCTGCGCCTGATCGACTGGCAGCCCGGCAACCGCGTGCGGCTGCGCGTGCCGAAGCATTACGTCTGGCGCGCCGGCGGACCCTTGCGCAAAGCCTACGGCCTGAGGGTGGTTACCGAGTTCATGCGCTCGCGTTTCGACCAGCCGCACGACGCGTTCCATTTCGAGGCGCAGGAACTCTCCAGCGAATCCGCCGTGGTGGTGAAACGGCGGCTCGAGCGCTTCGCGGCCGAGATCAACGAATTAGTGGAAATTGATGCCTCGGTGCCTGCGAAAAAGAGAGTCGCGCTGGGCGTCCTGCTCGCCTGCCGGCCGTGGAGCATTTCCATCGTCCACGCGCTGCGTGCCGATGCGGCAGCCTTGAAGAAGAACGCCGCCTGATCAGTTGCGCGCGCCAATCGCGCGCGCGGGAACGCCAGCAACGACAGTGTATCCAGGTACGTCGCGGGTGACGACGGCGCCAGCAGCCACCACCGCGCCATCGCCGATCGTGACCCCCGCCAGCACGACAGCGTGCGCCCCTATCCAGACGTCGGCGCCAATCGTGATCGGCTCGTACCGGTAAGGCTGGTCCCGGATCCGTTGCGCGCGATCGCGGTATTCGTGTTCGTAGGACACGATCGTCGCGTGCGGGCCGATGAGCGTGTACGCGCCGATCGCGACGCCACCCGCGCCGTTGACGATGGCGAAGTTGTTCAGCTCGACGCCTTCGGCGAGCTGCACGCCGCCGCGCGACCCCTGTACGATCGCCCCGCGATTGACCGTCACCTTGTCCGCAAACCGGATCAGCCCGCCGCCGGCCGCGTCCAGGTAGGCGCCGCGATGGATCTTGCATTTGCGGCCGAGAACGATGGACGAGGCGCCCTTGATCTGGGCGCCGGTCGATACGCGCGAGGCCAACGACAGGCGTGCGCGCAGTATGAATCGAAGTGTGTCGAACATTACAGCCCTGCTTCTACCGGGCTCACATGTTCCTGCGGTACTGCCCGCCGACCTCGAACAGGGCATGCGTGATCTGCCCCAGCGAGCAGACGCGCACCGCGTCGACGAGAACTTCGAACACGTTCTGGTTCGCGATCACCGCGTCCCGCAGGCGCGCGAGCATCGGGCCACATTCGGCCGCATGCCGCGCGTGGAACTCGCGCAACCTCCTTAGCTGGGATTGCTTCTCGTCGTCGCTGGAGCGGATCAGCTCCAGCTTCTGCGGCACCGCGTCGGCGTTGGCGTTGCGGAAAGTATTGACGCCGATGATCGGATACGAGCCGTCGTGCTTCTGGTGCTCGTAGTACATGGACTCTTCCTGGATTTTGCCGCGCTGGTAGCCGGTCTCCATCGCACCCAGCACGCCGCCGCGCGCGCTGATCGCCTCGAATTCCTTCAGCACCGCTTCCTCCACCAGGTCGGTGAGCTCCTCGATGATGAATGAACCCTGATTTGGATTCTCGTTCTTCGCCAGGCCCCACTCCTTGTTGATGATCAGCTGGATCGCCATGGCGCGGCGCACCGAATCCTCGGTAGGCGTGGTGATCGCCTCGTCGTAGGCATTGGTGTGCAGCGAATTGGTGTTGTCGTAGGACGAGATCAGCGCCTGCAGCGTGGTGCGGATGTCGTTGAAGGCGATTTCCTGCGCGTGCAGGCTGCGGCCGCTGGTCTGCGAATGAAATTTGAGCTTCTGCGAGCGCTCGTTCGCGCCGTAGCGGTTCTTCATCGCCACCGCCCAGATGCGCCGCGCCACGCGGCCGATGACGCAGTACTCCGGATCCATGCCGTAGCTGAAGAAGAACGACAGGTTGGGCGCGAAATCGTCGATGTTCATGCCGCGCGCGAGATAAGCCTCGACGAAGGTGAACCCATTGGACAGCGTGAAGGCGAGCTGGCTGATCGGGTTCGCGCCGGCCTCGGCGATGTGGTAGCCGGAGATCGACACCGAGTAGAAGTTCTTCACGTCGTGCTCGATGAAGTACTGCTGGATGTCGCCCATCACCTTGAGCGAGAATTCGGTGGAGAAGATGCAGGTGTTCTGGCCCTGGTCTTCCTTCAGGATGTCCGCCTGCACGGTGCCGCGCACAACTGAAAGCGTTTGTTTTTTTATCTTTTCAATTTCGATTGAATCCGGAATACGTGAATTCGATTCTCGAAACTTTTCAATCTGCTGGTCGATGGCCGTATTGAAGAACATCGCCAGGATTGTCGGCGCGGGACCGTTGATGGTCATCGACACCGAGTTGTTCGGTGCGCAAAGGTCGAAACCCGAATACAGGACTTTCATGTCGTCCAGCGTGGCGATGGAAACGCCGGAATTGCCGACTTTGCCGTAGATGTCCGGGCGCTCGTCGGGGTCGAAACCGTACAGCGTCACCGAATCGAAAGCGGTCGACAGGCGCTTGGCCGGCATGTCCTTCGACAGCAGGTGGAAACGCCGGTTGGTGCGGAAAGGATCGCCTTCGCCAGCGAACATCCGCGTCGGATCCTCGTTCTCGCGCTTGAACGGAAAAACCCCGGCAGTGAACGGGAACGCACCGGGCAGGTTTTCGCGCCACTGCCAGCGCAGGATCTCGCCCGCGTCCTCGAACTTCGGCAGCGCCACCTTCGGCACCCTGGTGCCGGACAGGGACGTGGTCGTCAGTTTCGTACGCAGCTCGCGCTCCCGGCTCGCGGTCGCGAATTCTTCGCCCGAATACGCCTTGACCGTATCCGGCCAGGATTCGAGCAGCTTTCTCGCGGGCGCGACGAGGGCGGCGCTTTTTTCCTCAATTAGAGCGTCCAGCACGCTAGTGCCGCTCATTCGCTTTGCTGCGAGCAGGCTTTGCCGATCCCGCGCGACGCGCGATTGCTGCAAGCCCAGTTCGTGATAGGCGCGCACCGCTTCGGCGATGTCGGCAAGATAGCGGGAGCGTTTTGCAGGGACGACAACATGAACGTCCGAGGAACTCCTGCTTTTTGTCGACGCAAGGACGCCTTGGGAAAGCTGCAGGCCTTTCTCCTGCAGCCGGGCGGCGATGCCCTGATAGAGCGCGGTCACGCCGTCGTCGTTGAACCGCGAGGCCACGGTGCCGTATACCGGCATCGCATCGGGCGACTGGCCGAAAGTCTGCCGGTTCCGCTGCACCTGCTTGCGCACGTCGCGCAGCGCATCCTCCGCGCCCTTGCGGTCGAACTTGTTGATGGCGACGAAGTCGGCGAAATCGAGCATGTCGATTTTCTCGAGCTGGCTCGCGGCGCCGAATTCAGGCGTCATCACATACAGCGATACGTCCACCAGCGGAACGATGGCCGCGTCGCCCTGCCCGATGCCCGAGGTCTCGACGATCACCAGATCGAAGCCGGCCGCGCGGCAGGCGGCGACCGCTTCCGGAACGCAGGCCGCGATTTCGACGCCCGATTCCCGCGTCGCAAGAGAGCGCATGAAGATGTTCGGGCCGTGAATCGCATTCATCCGGATGCGGTCTCCGAGCAGGGCGCCGCCGGTCTTGCGGCGCGTGGGGTCGACCGAGATGATGGCGATCTTCAGCCGGTCGCCCTGGTCGATGCGGAAACGGCGCACCAGTTCGTCGGTGAGCGAGCTCTTGCCCGCGCCGCCGGTGCCGGTGATGCCGAGGACCGGAGTGTTTTGCCCAGCCGCCCTTGCAAGAATATTTTTCTTCAGTTCCGGACTGCAAACCCCCAATTCCAATGCCGTGATAACTCTCGCCAGCGCGCGGAAATCGCCCGGCTTGAGCTCGAAAGGCGCGTGCTCGACCGGATTGAAATCGCAGCGCGCCAGCATGTCGTTGATCATTCCCTGCAGCCCCATCTTCTGGCCGTCTTCCGGCGAATAGATGCGCGTCACGCCACAGGCGTGCAGTGCCTCGATCTCGGCGGCCACGATCACGCCGCCGCCGCCGCCGAACACCTGGATATGGCCGCCGCCCCGCGCGCGCAGCTGCTCCACCATGTATTTGAAGTATTCGATGTGCCCGCCCTGGTAGGACGAGATCGCGATGCCCTGCACGTCCTCTTCTACGGCCGTGGTCACGACGTCGTCCACCGAGCGGTTGTGCCCCAGGTGGATCACCTCGGCGCCGGAGGCCTGCAGGATGCGCCGCATGATGTTGATCGACGCGTCGTGGCCGTCGAACAGGCTCGCCGCGGTGACGAAGCGGATCTTGTGCTTCGCCTTGTAGACCAGGTTCTTGGACTGGGACAGGTCGGTCATGAAGGATCCCCTCCGGGGATGGACCCCCTCCTCTGGGGATCGGCAAGCGTACTTGACGTTTACGTTAACGTCAAGGCAAAACGGGTCAGGGCCGCTGCGAAAAGGTGCGCCCGAAAACGCCCTCGGCGATGCGGTTTTTCAGTATTTCGATCGAACCGCCGGCGATCATCCAGCCGCGGCAGCGGCGCATGCAGTATTCGACCAGCGTGTCCTGGCTGTAGCCCATCCCGCCCATTACCTGCAGCGCCTCGTTGGCGACGTCGAACCCGGCCTGGTTGCAGAACGCTTTGGCGATCGCGGTTTCCTCCGCCGAGGGAAACCCGCGGTCGGCGTTCGCCGCGGCTCGATACAGAAGTAGCTGGCCGGCGTCGAGCTTCATCTTCATCTCCGCGAACTTCCATTGCAGACCCTGGAATTCGCACAGCAGGCGACCGAACTGCCGGCGTTGCAGCGCCCACGCGCGCGCCTGCTCGAAGGCATAGCGGCCGAGCGCCAGTGAGCGCGCCGTGTTGCCGATGCGTTCCACGTTGAAGCCCGCGATCTGTTTCTTGAAGCCACCTTGCGCGAGCACCACCATCTCCGCGGGCACATACACGTCGTCGAGGTAAAGCTGCACCCACTCTTCGCCGGACATGAACGTGGAAGGCTGGCCGAATCGAACTCCAGGCAGATTTTTGTCGATCAGCACCGAACCAATGCCGCCCACACCAGGACCAAACCTCACGTAGGCAAGAATCACGTCCGCATAGGACGCATGGGTGCCGAACACCTTGCTGCCATTTATCCGGTAGCCTGCACCGTGGGCGGTGGCTGTGGTCTTGAGGTCCGTGACAGCGGACCCGGCCTCCGGTTCGGTCATGGCCACCGAAATGACGCCCTCGCCCCGCAGCAGTTTATTCAGGTGGGCATCTTTCTGATGCGCAGAACCGTATTCCGCAAGCACGCGAATCGCGCCGAAGTTGCCAGCCTGTATTACGTCCGCGCTCTTCGGGCACACCGCGGCCACCGCCTCGATGGCAATCACCGCGTCCATCAGCGTGCCGCCCTGGCCGCCATCGGCCTCCGGGATGACGATCCCGAGCAACCCTTGCGCGGCCATGAGCCTTGCCACGTCCCAGGGATATTCGGTGCTGTGCGCGCGTTCGCGAGCCCCGGCCTTCAGGTGCTTTTCGGCGAACCGGCGCACGGAATCGCCGAACTCCGATTGCTCGGCAGTAAAGTGGAATTCCACGCGCTCAGCGTAGCAGGAACTCGCGCACCGCCGCGATCTGGTCCGAACTCATCAACGCCGGGGCATGGCCGATTCCCGGCAGTTCGAGCACTTCGACCCCTGGCCTGCGGCGCCTGAATCCCGGAACTGCGCCGTCTTGTCGCCGCCTAGCGCAGCCATCAATCCCGGTAGGAAGGATCCTTCGCGTCGACGATGCGCCGCATTGCCGCGAACACGTCGTCGCAGGTGCGCTTCTCGCCCGGTCCGGATTCGCGCACGGTCTGGGCAAACACTTCCGGCCGGATCGGGTTGAGCGGCCCGGCGCTGCTCGACGCAATCTGCACATCGCAGGCGCGCTGCAACGTCCATAGCGTCATGAACGCTTCGGCGACCGACGGCCCCCAGGCAAGCAGCCCGTGATTGCGCAGGATCACCGCTTTCCTGCGTCCGATGCTGGCAAGCAGGCGCGTCTTCTCGCCTTCCTCTACCGTGATACCCTCGAAATCGTGGTACGCCACGCCTCCATGGAGCTGCGCCGCGTAGAAATTTGTCGGCGAGAGCCCATCCTTCAGGCTCGCGACAGCCATGCCGGCGGTCGTGTGCGTGTGCATCACGCAATGCGCCTCGGGAATGGCGCCGTGGATTGCGCTGTGGATGACGAAGCCCGCCTTGTTGACCGGGAACTTCGCCTCGCGCACCGGATTGCCGTCGATGTCGATGAGCAGCAGGTTCGAGGCCGTGATCTCGCTGTAATGCAAGCCGAACGGGTTGATCAGGAAAAGCTTCTCGGGACCAGGCACCCGCAAGGTGATGTGGTTGAAAATCATCTCCACCCAGCCCAGATGGTTGAAGATCCGGTAGCAGGCGGCGAGCTGCACGCGCGCCTCCCGCTCCGCGTCCGAGACGGGAAAATCGCGGATTTTGCGGGCAATGTTCTCCTGGTAAATCGTCATGGCATATCCCCGGGTAAGCCGGTGAGTCTAACCCCGCCGTCCCGGCCGTGCAGCGTGTCGCATGCTGCGGTGCGAATGGACAGCAATCGGTCGCAGACATAGGGTGCAGCGATGCGGTACCTGCTCCTGGTCGTGGCAATTGCATGGCCGTTCTCCGTCGTCGCGCAAGCGCACAGCGCGCGCGAATGCAACGAGGGGGGCGATTTCATCCGCAATGCGGCGCTGTCGCGCGACACCGGGACCACGCATGATTTCTTTGTCGATCGCCTGGAAAACGACCTGGTGATGATTCGGGCGTTTCCAGCCGCGCTCCGCTGGTTCGTGCACAACCCGGACGACGAAGTCTTCCTGCGCGCCGAAGTCGAAGCGGTATTCGATACGCCGGGGAACAGCGAGCAGCACCGCAGCAGCTTCCTGGAGCGCTGCATTCGCCGCGCCGAGCGCCTGGCCTCCCCCAACGGCTAGCGGAAGTCGAAGATCCTCTCGGCATTGCGGCCGCGCACCCGGTCGCGCACGCCGTCGGGCAACCGGTCGACCCGCGCCAGGCAGCCGATCGGGTCGCCGATGGTGTGCGGGTAGTCCGAGCCATACAGCACATTGCCGGAGCCAAACACGTTCACCGCCATCGCCAGCGCCTCATCGGTGAACACCACCGAGTCGGCGTAGATGCGGCGGGCGTGCAGGCTGGGCTTCTCGGTAATTTTGGTGCGGCACGCCGGAATGTGCTCATAGCACTGGTCCAGGCGCCCGATCAGGTACGGCAAGGTACCGCCGCCATGGCTGGCGATGATCTTCAGCTTCTCGAAACGGTCGAAGAATCCGTCATAGATCATGCGCGCTACCGCCAGCGTCGTGTCCGTCGTGAAACCGATCGAGGCGACCAGCTGGAATTGCTGCATTTCCATATCCTTCACCCCGGGCGGCGCGGTCGGGTGGATCAGCACCGGTAGCTTCGCATCATCGATCGCTTTCCAGATTTTCGCGAACGCCGGGTCGGTGAGCGGCTTGCCACCGATGTTGGCGAGCACCATTACCCCGCTGGCACCGGCCTTGAGCGAGCGCTTGAGTTCCGCCAGCGCTGCTTTTTCGTACTGCCAAGGCAACGAGCAGAGCCATTGGATGCGGTCGGGCCAGGTCTTGCGCGCCCGGGCCATTTCCTCGTTCATCACTTGCGCCGCCTTGAGGCTCACCGCCTCGCTGCCCCAGTAGACGTTGGGGCAGGTGAGCGACACAACCGATACGTCGATGCCGACCCGGTTCATGTTCCTGATGCGCAGGTCCCAGTCGAACATTCCGGGAACCGGCGTCATGAACGGCGCGCCGTCGAGATGAATCGCGCGCAGCCCGCCGGTTACCGCCTTGAGCGTGTATCGCGGCCGGCCGTGCTTCTCGAGCAGTTTGAGCCACTCGTTGTTGAGCATATGGGTATGGACGTCGATTACAGGGCTCATATCAGTCAACCTTTGCGCCGGAGGCTTTCACGACGGCCGCCCAACGGCCGACATCGTTTCTGACAATATCTCCGAACTGCTCGGGCGTATTGGGTGCCCAGGGCTCCATGCCGAACTTGACCAGCATGGCGCGGAACTCGTCGGTATTCTGGAACTTCTGCATTTCGGCATTGAGGCGGGCGACGACTGCTGGCGGCGTTCCACCCGTCGTCACCACACCCTGCCAGGCCTGCCAGTCGAAGCCCGGCAGCGTCGCGGAGATCGGCGGCACTTCCGGCATCAGTACCGACTGCTTCCCGGCGGAAGTGCCGAGCGCCGTGATCTTACCGGCCTTGATGTTGGGCACCGCCACCGAGAAATCCAGGAACATCATCTCCGGCTTGCCGCCGATGATGTCGAACACCGCCAGCGCCGAACCTTTGTAAGGCACGTGCTGGATATCGAGCCCCTGCTCCTTCTTCAGCACCTCCATGAACAGATGGTGCGGGCTGCCGCTGCCAGAGGACGCATAGTTGAACTTGCCGGGATTCTTCTTCACGTGATCGATCAATTCCTTCACGGTCCTCGCCGGAAACCCCGGCGTGGTGACGAGAAAGAAGTTCACCGAACCGACCAGCGAGACGGGAGCGAAATCCTTCACCGCATCGATCGCCGGCTTCGCATAAAGCGCCGGACTGATGCCGAGCGTGGTCGAGGTGGCCATCAACAGCGTATAGCCGTCCGCCGGCGCCTTCGCGACCAGGTCGGCGCCCAACAGGGTGCCCGCGCCCGCGCGGTTCTCGATTACCACGGGCTGCTTGAGCGCGGTGCCCAACCGGTCGCCAATCGCGCGCGCGAGCACGTCGGTCAGCGCACCGGGCGGATAGGGCACCACGAAGCGCAGCGGTTTCGAAGGATAGTCCTGCGCCTGCGCCGGCAACGCGAGCAGCGCGGCGAACAGCAATCCAAACAATCTCATCACACCCTCCTCAGGGACAGCAAGCCTAGAGGCAGGGCGGACTAAAATCAAACGATTCCGGGGGGATTTCACAGATGCGCGTGCTCCTGCTCTTGCTGCTCCTGGCGCCGCCCGCGCAGGCGCAAGAGCCGCTCGTCATGCGGCTCACTCTGGTGTATTTCACGGGCGGCAAATGGCAGGAGAACGATATCCAGGCGGCGACGGCGCGCGCCTCGGGCATCCTCGCCCAATGCGGTATTGCCTCCGGCGGGACGGAGCTGCTGCAT
This sequence comes from Betaproteobacteria bacterium, assembly GCA_039931635.1. GTDB lineage: Bacteria > Pseudomonadota > Gammaproteobacteria > Burkholderiales > SG8-39 > RBG-16-66-20. The sequence continues at coordinate 35,259 of JBDTRO010000252.1, forward strand.
GCCGATGTCGAAGCGCGCTTCCGGGTCTTTCACACGCCGACATCGCGCGAACTCGCGCGCAGCCTGCGGCCCAGAACACCGGCGATCTACTTCGTCGACGGCACGCGGCAGGTTCCAGCCTTCGATGCCGAAGCCATCGGCCGTGGCAACAGCCGCAGCCGCCCCGAGCTCAGGGACACGGTCTGGGTGGGGTACGGCGCACGCGACCCTGGCGTGGTGCTCGCGCATGAAATCGCGCACGTACTGATGGACAGCGGCGAACATTCGGAAGAACCCGGCAACCTGATGCGCGACGAAACCGCGCCGGAGAACACGCGGCTTTCGGCAGCGCAGTGCGCCCGGCTACGCGCGGTCGGATCGTCGAACGGACTGCTTGGGCCGGTGAAATGACTACGCGCCGGACAGGCTATTGATGATTGGGCAGTTTCGTTCGCGACCGGCATCGCATTGCCGGATCAGATCCGCCAGCGCACCGCGCATACGCGTCAGGTCTCGCAAGCGCGACTCCACCAATTCCAGCTTCTTCGCGGCCAGCGTTCGCGCGCCTCGGCAGCTAGGCGTCTCGCCGAGCTTGAGCAGCGCCTTTACTTCCTCCAGAGTGAATCCGACCTCCTGCGCACGCCGGATGAAGCCGAGCCTGGCGACCGCATCCGCGCCGTAACGGCGTATCCCGCCTGTCGGGCGCTTTGGCTCGGCGAGCAATCCGCGCCGCTGGTAGTAGCGGATCGTCTCCAGGTGCACGCCGGCAGCCTCGGCCAGCCGCCCAATCGTCATATCATCCATGCTTGACTCCGTAGGCAGGTACGGAGCGTAGCATGCGACCCGTGGCACTCTCCCCGCAACCGGGCACTGCGTCGGCGCCGATGGCCGCTGGCGTGCTCTCTGCCCTTGGCGCCTCGGCCTGCTGCGCCGGTCCGCTGGTGCTGGTCGCGCTCGGCCTGGGCGGCGCCTGGGTGAGCGCCCTGCGCGCGCTCGAACCGCTGTTCCCGGTGTTCATCGCGATCGCGATCGGCGCCTTCGGCTTCGCGTTCTGGCGTCTGTACGTCACCCCTCGGCGCTGCGCGCCCGAAGTCGCCTGCGCGAGCCCGCGCGTCCTGCGCCGCCAGCGCATCGCGTTCTGGGTCACCCTCGTGATCGCCAAGGCGCTGATCCTGTTTCCGTTCTATGCCCCGCACCTGCTGGCTTAGCCTGGCGCTGCTCACGTTGTTCGCGCTGCCGGCGCAGGCGGAACCGCGCACCGTGCGGCTCGATGTCCAGAAGATGTCTTGCGCCACCTGCCCGATCACCGTGCGGCTATCTCTGAAGAAAACACCGGGCGTGATCGACGCCAAGGTGACGCTGATTCCACCGGTTGCCGAAGTGACCTACGACGACTCGGCGACCGGCCTCGACCAGCTTACGCGCGCCACGGCGAACGCCGGCTTTCCTTCGACGCTGCGCAAGCAACCGTGACTGCGGCGGTCCTGGAGAGCACCCTCAGTTGCCCGCAATGCAGGCACGAAAGCGTCGAGACGATGCCGACGGATGCCTGTATGTTTTTCTGGACGTGCCCCGGCTGCGGAACGC
>JBDTRO010000253.1:0-19006 GCA_039931635.1 Betaproteobacteria bacterium
GCAGCAGGGAGCGCCCGGTATCCACCGTCCCGGCCTGGATCACGTGGCTGCTGGCGGCCGCCTTGGCAACCCAATTGGCGACGCGGTTCACCCAGCGCGCGCATGCGCCGCCTGCCGCCGACCTGCCGCACGCACCTTCGGCGCAGGCACTTCGCCTGGCCAATCTGGGCGAGCCCGCCGCACTGGCGCGGCTCGCGATGATCTGGCTGCAGGCTTTCGATTCCAGCGGCGACAACACGGTTCCCTACCGACGTCTCGATTACTTGCGCCTGGTGGCCTGGTTACGCGCGATCCTGGCCACCGATCCGCGCAGCGAATATCCGCTGTTCGCGGCGTCGCGCATCTATGCCGAGAACGCTGATCCTGCCAAAGCGCGTCTGATCTTCGATTTCATCTACGAGACATTCCCGGCCGACCCGAACCACCGCTGGCCGGCCCTCGCGCACGCGGCCTTGCTGGCCAAACACCGCCTGCACGACCTGCCTCTGGCGCGCAGTTACGCTGCCGCGATACAGCGGCTGGCCACCGACGAATCGGTGCCCCTCTGGGCGCGGCAGATGGAAGTGTTCATTCTCGAAGACATGGACGAGTTGGAGGCTGCCAGGATCATGTTGGGCGGGATGCTCGCGGCCGGCCGGATTCGTGATCCGGAAGAGCGCCGCTTTCTCCAGGGTCGCCTGGAAGAGCTGGAACAGCGCCTTAAGGGGCGTCAGCACGCCCCGAGCCGTTGATATTTCGTCATCCGTGTCGAAATTCTGACGGATTTCTGAAGGATTTTGACCAAAACACGCCTTTTTGAACAGTTTCGCCCTGGTACGCCGATTGCGTATATCCCATCACTTGGAGTCTCCAAGGGAGGCATAGAGCCATGAAAAGTACCCGTACACATACGCAAAAGGGCTTTACCCTGGTCGAAATTGCGATCGTTCTGGTGATCATCGGGCTGCTGCTGGGCGGCATCCTGAAGGGCCAGGAGATGATCACGCAGGCCAAGATCAAGAACGCGATCGCAGACTTCTCTGGCGTCTCGGCGGCCTACTTCGGCTACCAGGATCGCTACCGGCAGACCCCTGGCGACGACAACCAGGCATCCCGCTGGGGAGCCGCCGTTATCGCCGGCGATGGCAATCGCGTCCTGGTCGGCACCTACAATGCGGCGTGCCCCGTGACCGCGGTGGCCGCGACCCCTGAGAGCTGCCTGTGGTGGGAGCACCTGCGCCGCTCCGGTTTTGTCGCCGGTGCCGGTCCGGTGCAGCCAAACAACGCTTTCGCCGGCCTGCTGGGAGTGCAGACCGGGGATGGGGCCGCAGCTCCCGCGGCAGTGCTCGTCAACGCCACCGGAGGCTTCACCAACATCGTCATGTGCTCATCCAACCTCCCGGACAAGGTCGCGATCGCGCTGGATGTCCAGATGGATGACGGCCTTCTTGCCGCTGGCGCGGTTCGCGGTCAATTGAATGCAACCAGTAACCCGGTAATCGCTGCAACGGTGCTTCCCACCGATGTGTACCAGGAAACCGGGACGGCCCTGTATACCCTCTGCCGCTCGTTCTGATCAGGCGCAGGAGTACTTCTGAAAAGCCGGCCGCAAGGCCGGCTTTTTTTATTCCTGGGATTTATCCTTCCAGCAACCTGTTCTCGGCGGCGGCCAGGCGTTCGGGCACGCCCAGCAGAACGACGACGTCTCCGCTTTCGAGGACCCCGGCTTCCGCGGGCGCAAGGCGCCGCGCAGCTCCGGGACGCCGCACGGCTTTCGCTTCGACACCGATTTCGGCGAGCCCGATCTCGGCGAGCAACTTGCCGATCGCCTTCGCATCACCGGCAAGCGTCACCGCGTGCAGGCGGGGTTGCGCGGATTCGACGGACTCTGCATCGTCGCTGGCGCCATGGAACAGTCCCCGCAGCAGGCCGTACTGCTCGTCGCGCACGGCGCGCACCCGGCGCACCACGCGATTGAGCGGCACGCCGATCCACACCAGCGTATGCGAAGCCAGCATAAGCCCCGATTCGAGCGCCTCGGGAACGATCTCGGAGGCCCCCGCAGCGGTAAGCCTGACGCTATCGGCATCGTTTCTTGCCCGGGCAATCACCGGCACCGAAGCGTTCAGCGACTGGATGTGCGCGAGCACGCGCACCGCCGCCGCCGAGTCGGAAAATGTGATGACCACCGCGGCCGCGCGCAGCACGCCCGCCGCGATCAGCGCCTCGCGCCGCGAGCAATCTGCGAATACCACCTTGTCACCGGCAAGGGCTGCTTCGCGCACGCGTTCCGTATCCAGATCCAGCGCCACATAGCGCACGCTTTCGGCATCGAGCAGGCGCGCAATGTGCTGCCCGTTGCGGCCGTAGCCAAGAATGATGACGTGCCGCTCCGTCTCCAGGGATTGCACCGCCACGCGGTGCATCTCGAGCGATCGCATCATCCATTCCGAGGTCGCAAACCTGAGCACGATCCGGTTGCTGGCCCCGATCAGGAATGGCGTTGCCATCATCGACAGGATCATGGCTGCGAGCAGCGGCTGTCCCAGGCCATCCGCCACCACTCCGGCCGCGCCGGCCAGCGCGAGCAGCACGAAGCCGAACTCGCCGCCGTGCGCCAGAGCGAGCGCCGTGCGCAATGCCGCACCCGAGGTCGCACCGAAGGCGCGCGCCAGAGCGCTGATGAGCGCGAACTTGAATGCCACCAGCAGCACGAGCAAATCCGCCACGCGCCAGATCTGGTCCAGAACCACGCGCAGATCCAGCATCATGCCTACAGTGACGAAGAAAAGCCCCAGCAGAACGTCCCTGAACGGCTTGATTTCGTCCTCGACCTGGTAGCGGTACTCGGTTTCCGAAATCAACATCCCGGCAAGAAAGGCGCCCAGCGCCAGCGACAGTCCGGCGAGCGCGGTGAGAAACGCCATCGCGAGTATCACAAGTAACACGTTGAGGACGAACAACTCCGTCGACTTGCGGCGCGCCACGACGCCAAACCAGGCACGCATGACGTAGGGTCCGGCGAGCAGCAACACCGCCAGAACGAATGCCGCCTTGGCGAGCGCAATCGCGATCGCCGTGCCGATTCCGGCCACCGGCTGCCCCAGCACCGGGACCAGGATAAGGAGCGCCACCACGGCAAGGTCCTGGAACAGCAGCACGCCCACGATCGAGCGGCCGTGCGGCGTATCGAGTTCCAAGCGCTCCGCAAGCAGCTTGGAGACTACCGCCGTGGAAGACATCGCCACCACCGCGCCGACCGCAAGCCCCGCCTGCCAGGCGCCGCTGCCGCCGATCGCAATCGCCAGAGCGATGCAGGCTGCGATCGTGATCGCCACCTGCGCCGAACCGAGGCCGAACACTTCACGGCGCATGACACGAAGCTTGGTCAGGCTGAACTCCAGCCCGATCGAAAACATCAGGAACACCACGCCGAATTCCGCGAGATGGCGGGTCTGAGCGTCATCGGGCACTACCCCCAGCGCGCGCGGACCCAATGCGAGGCCGACCGCCAGATAGCCGATGATCGGCGGCAGCGCCAGCAACCTGCATGCGACCACCGCCAGCACCGCCGCAGCGAGCAGGATCAGGATCGGTTGCAACGATGCGTCAGTGGCGTCCATTACTCAGAAAAATGAAGGGCTTAGGCTATACTTTGCCGCATGATCGCGAAGGAAGCTACCGCTTTGTCGCTGGACCTCGCGCGACGCGTGCTCACGATCGAAGCCGACGCTGTACGCGCGCTTATCGCGCGCCTGGACGAACGCTTTCTCGCTGCTGTAGAACTGGTACTGGCGTGCGAGGGCCGCGTCATCGTCAGCGGCATCGGAAAATCTGGCCATGTAGCGCGCAAGATCGCCTCCACCCTGTCCAGCACCGGCACGCCGGCGTATTTCGTCCATGCCGCCGAGGCGAGCCACGGCGATCTGGGCATGATCCAGCGCGACGACATCTTCGTCGGCATCTCCTATTCCGGGGAAAGCGACGAACTGCTGCAGATCGTGCCCCTGGTGAAGCGCCAGGGCGCGAAACTGATCGTGATCGGCGGTAATGCCGCTTCGTCGCTCGCCCGCGAAGCGACCGTGTTCCTGGATGCTGCAGTAGATCAAGAAGCCTGCCCGCTCAATCTGGCGCCCACGGCGAGCACGACGGCAGCGCTGGCGCTGGGCGACGCGCTTGCGGTGGCACTTCTCGACGCCCGCGGCTTTTCAGCGGAGGATTTCGCCCGCTCGCATCCGAGCGGTTCGCTGGGCCGCCGTCTGCTGACGCATGTTGCCGACGTAATGCGCTCGGGCGCGGACATGCCGAAGGTGTCCGACAGCGCGACGCTCAAGGAGGCCATTCTGGAGATGTCCCGCGGACGCATCGGCATGACCGCGGTGCTGGACTCCGCCGGCCGTGTGCGAGGCATCTTCACCGACGGCGACTTGCGGCGCACGCTGGAGCGGATCACCGACTTCGCCACGGCACGCGTCGCCGACGTGATGTCGCCCAACCCCCTTTCCATCCGGCCAGAAGCGCTGGCCGTGGAAGCGGTCGAGATCATGGAGAGCCGCAAAGTGAACCAGCTGCTGGTCGTCGATGCGCGCGGCGAGCTGGTTGGGGCGCTCAACATCCACGACCTTCTGCGGGCGAAGATTCTCTAGAGCGGATGCAAGCCGAATCCCCAGATGCACTTGCCAGAGCAAGTCGCGACGTGCAGGAACGCGCGCAGCGCGTTCGGCTTATGTTATTTGACGTCGACGGCGTGCTGACCGACGGCAAGCTATGGTATGGCCCTTCGGGCGAGGCACTCAAGGCATTCGGCGCACTCGACGGCCACGGCATCAAGCTGCTGATGCAATCGGGTGTCGCCGTCGCGCTACTAAGCGGCCGGACTTCCCCGGCGGTCACGCTGCGTGCCGCCGAGCTGGGCGTCCCGCATGTACTGCAGGGAATTGAAGACAAACTGGCTGCGTTCGGTACGCTTTGCGCCAAGCTCGGCATGCACGCCAACGACACCGGATTCATGGGCGACGAGCTGATCGACCTGCCCGTGCTGCGCCGCTGCGGCTTCGCCTGCGCGCCGCGCGAGGCGCACGAGCTGGTGCGCAGCCACGTGCATTACGTCGCGCAGGCCCCGGCGGGCGCCGGCGCGGCGCGCGAGATCTGCGATCTCCTGATGCGCGCTCAGGGAACCCTGGAGCCCGCCATGGCGCGGTACCTGGCGTGAGACTGTCGACCACCCGGATGTTCCCGCTGCTGCTGATGCTCGCGCTTGCGGGGTTGACCTTCTGGCTGGAACGTACGGTCCGGGAGGAAGAAGGCACGCACCCGTCGAATCGCCGCCACGACCCGGACTACGTGATCGACAATCTCAAGCACACGCGATTCAACCTGCAGGGCGTCGTCGAATCTACGCTCGCGGCGGCGAAAATGTTACATTACCCTGACGACGATTCGACCGATCTGGTCGCGCCGCGCTTGGTACAGACCAAGCCGAACGAGCCGCGCGTGACCCTGACGGCGGACCGCGGCGCGCTGTCGCAGGACGGCGAGGAAGTGTTCCTCTACGGCGATGTGCTGGTCGTGCGCGAAGCCGGGCCGGATCGCTCCGAGGCTCGCATGCGCACCACCTTCATGCACATCGTCCGTGCGCACTCGGTGATGCGCACGGACCGCGATGTCGTTATCACCGAGGAGAACCGGGTGCTGTCCGGTCGTGGCATGGAGTACCACAACGATACGAAGGAATTGTTCCTGCGCGAGCGGGTGCGCGGCAGCTTCGAGCCCAAGACAAAATGATCATGAGCTTCAACAAACGAACGCTGGCGGTTGCGCTGGTACTTCAATGCGCCCTGGCCGGGCCGGCGCTCGCCGAAAAGGCGGACAAGGACAAACCGACGCACATCGAGGCGAACCGGATGAGTTCGGACGACGCCAAGCGCATGAGCATCTTCGAAGGCAGCGTGGTGCTGACCAAGGGGTCGGTGGTGGTGCGCGCTGACCGCATCGTGGTCCACCAGGACGCCGAGGGATACCAGATCGCCACGGCCACCGGCAAGCCGGTGCGCTTTCGCCAGAAGGGCGACCCCAAGGACGGCAAGGACGGTATCTGGACCGAGGGCGAGGCGCTGCGCGTCGAGATCGACGACCGCAACGAGCGCATCGAGCTGTTCGAGCGCGCCCGCGTGATGCGCGACCAGGACGTCGTGAACGGCGAGTACATCTTCCTCGACCAGCGCACCGAGTTTTTTTCGGTAAGCGCGGCGAAAGGTGCCGCCCCGGCCGCGCCAGGGGGCCGCGTGAAGGCAGTGATCCAGCCGAAGTCGAAGCCAGAAGCGAAATGAGCGTTCTGCGCGCGGAGAATCTGCGCAAGCGTTTCGGGTCGCGCACGGTCGTCGAGGGCGTTTCGCTGGAAGTCGCGAGCGGCGAGGTGGTCGGACTGCTCGGCCCGAACGGTGCCGGCAAGACCACCTGCTTCTACATGATCGTCGGCCTGGTGCCCGCGGACGCGGGTCGCATCCACCTGGACGAACGCGAACTTACGCAGCTGCCGATTCATCGCCGCGCCAGGCTCGGCATTTCCTACCTGCCGCAGGAAAACTCCGTGTTCCGCAAACTGTCCGTGGAGGAAAACGTGCAGGCGGTGCTTGAACTGCAGGGACTGCCGGCGCCGGAAATTCAGCCTCGCCTCGCCGAACTCCTGGCCGAATTGAACATATCTCACCTGCGCAAGCACACCGCCCTTTCGCTCTCGGGCGGCGAGCGCCGGCGTCTCGAAATTGCGCGGGCGCTGGGCACCCGGCCCGCCTTCATCCTGCTCGATGAACCCTTCGCCGGCGTCGACCCGATCGCGGTGATCGACATCCAGCGCATCATCGGCTACCTCAAGAAGCGCGGCATTGGAGTGCTGATCACGGATCACAACGTCCGCGAAACGCTCGGCATCTGCGACCGCGCGTACATCATCAACGAGGGCACTGTGCTCGCCAATGGACGGCCCGGGGAGATTGTCGGCAACGACAATGTGCGCCGCGTCTACCTGGGCGAGCACTTCCGCATGTAGCCGGCAGCCCGTTGACGTGAAGCCAACCCTGCAATTCCGGCTCTCGCAGCACCTGACGCTGACGCCGCAGTTGCAGCAATCGATTCGCCTGCTGCAGCTATCCACGGTTGAACTGAACCAGGAAATCGAGCGGCTGCTGATGGAGAACCCGATTCTCGAACGCGAGGACGGAGAAAGCGACGCGGCTGCCGCGACCGGGCCCGCCAACCCCGAACGCGAGGCACCGTCCGGGACATCGTCCGACGAGGCCCCGGGCGGCAATCCCGAACGCAACGAGGAATTGCCGCCGGATTTCGCCGCACCCTGGCGCGGCACGGAGGACAGCGGCACGGACGATGACGGCGACCGGAATCACGCGGCGCCGGATCTGCCCACCCTGCGCGACCACCTGAATGGCGAGCTTGCACTGACCAACCTCGGCGCGCGCGACCGGGCGCTGGTCGAACTTCTCATCGATGCGCTTGACGAAGACGGCTACCTGACGCAGTCGCTCGAGGACATCGCGGCACTCATGTCTGCAGCGGCAGACGTCAATGTCGAGGAACTCGCCATCGCACTGCGGCACCTGCAGAATTTCGAGCCCTCGGGCGTAGGCGCGCGCGCGCCGGGCGAATGCCTGGCGCTGCAGATCCGGGCCATGGCGGAGAATGAACCGGGCATCGGCGCCGTCGCTCCTCTCGCGCTCACGATCTGCGAGCAGCACCTGAAGCTCCTTGCGAGCCGCGACTATGTGCGCCTGAAAAACCTCACCGGCGCCGACGACGAAGCCTTGCGCGCCGCGCAGGCGCTGATCCGCGGCTTGAACCCCCGCCCCGGCGCCGCTTTTGCAAAGGTAGAAGCGCGTTACGTCATTCCCGACGTGGTGGTGCGCAAGTCGAAGGGCGTCTGGCGGGCCAGCCTGAATCAGGAGGCGATGCCGCGCCTGCGGGTCAACCGCCTGTATGCCGAACTCGCGGCGCGGCCGCGCGGCAGCGGCGGCAATGCGCTCGCGACGCAGTTGCAGGAAGCGCGCTGGCTGATCAAGAACGTGCTGCAACGCTTCGACACGATCCTGCGGGTATCGCAGGCAATCGTCGACCGGCAGCGCAATTTCCTCGAACACGGCGAAGTCGCGATGCGGCCGATGGTGCTGCGCGAGATCGCCGATGTGCTCGGCGTTCACGAAAGCACGATTTCGCGCGTCACCACGCAGAAATACATGCTGACGCCGCGCGGCACCTACGAGCTCAAGTATTTCTTCGGCAGCCACGTCGCCACCGATACCGGCGGCGCGGCCTCCTCCACCGCGATCCGCGCGCTGATCAGGCAACTGGTCGGCGCCGAGGACAGCAAGGCGCCTCTCTCCGACTCGCGCATCTCGCAGGTCCTGGCGGAGCAGGGTATCGTGGTGGCGCGGCGCACAATCGCGAAATACCGGGAATCTTTGCAGATTCCGCCTGTCAACCAGAGGAAGAGCCTGTAATGAACCTCAGCATCGTAGGCCATCATCTCGAAGTTACCCCGGCGATCCGCGGCCATGTCACCGGCAAGCTCGAGCGCATCAAGCGCCATTTCGACCACGTGCTCGACGTGCACGTCACGCTTTCGGCGGCCAAGGTCAGCCAGAAGGCAGAAGTGACGCTGCACGTGCCAGGCAAGGAAATACACTGTGCCTGCGAACAGTCGGACCTGTATGCGGCGATCGATCTGCTGGTCGACAAACTTGACCGGCAGGTACTCAAATACAAGGATTTGCATTCCGGCAGGCCGCACGGCGGCGCATCCAAGCACGACCCGGTCTAGCGCCGCGCGGCACCCTGCCTGGGGTTATAATCCGCGCCCTTCGATGAGCCTCGTCGCGAAGCTGCTCCCGTTGCAGAACGTCCTGCCCGATCTTGCCGCTTCGAGCAAAAAGCGGCTGTTCGAGCAAGTCGGCCTGCTGTTCGAAAATCAGCACGGCATCGCCAGGGGCATGGTGTTCGAGAGCCTGTTCGCGCGCGAAAAGCTCGGCTCGACCGGGCTCGGGCAGGCAGTCGCCATCCCGCACGGCCGTATCAAGGGCCTGAAAGACGCGCTGGGGGCATTCGTGCGTCTCGCCCAGCCGGTACCTTTCGACGCGCCGGACGGCAAGCCGGTCAGCCTTGTTTTCACCTTGCTCGTGCCCGAGCACGCCACCGAAAAGCACCTCGAAATTCTTTCCGAACTGGCGCAGATGTTCAGCGATCGCGCGCTGCGCGATTCGATGCTGGGCGCCGCGGATGCCGCGGCGCTTCACCAGATCATCTCTTCATGGCAGCCGGATGCTTCAGGTCAACGTCGCGCAGTTGCATGAGGACAACCGCGAGGCGCTTTCGCTAGCCTGGGTAGCCGGGCGCGAAGGGCGCACCGCGGTGCGCCGCGAATCGGCCGCAGCGGCGGCGCTGATCGGCCATCTGAACATCACGCATCCGAACAGCGTGCAGGTGATCGGCGCCTACGAGGCAGGCACGATCGCCGGGCTCGCCGACCGGCTGTTCGGGCCGGTGCCCGCGGCACTCATCTTCGCCGATGGCGTGGCGCCGCCGCCGCAATTGATCGCGGGCGCCGAGCGCACGCAGACACCGCTTTTCACCTCTCCACTGCCTGCGGCGCGCGTCATCGAAAAGCTGGCGAATTACCTCGCCAAGCGGCTCGCCGACACCACCGAGCGCCACGGGGTGCTGATGGACGTGCTCGGCGTGGGCGTGCTGATCACCGGTGATTCGGGCGTGGGAAAAAGCGAGCTCGCGCTTGAGTTGATCAGCCGCGGCCAGGGCCTGGTGGCGGACGACGTGGTTGAAATCTCGCGCATCGCGGCGACCACGCTGGAAGGACGCTGCCCGCCGCTGCTCAAGGACTTTCTCGAAGTGCGCGGACTGGGTCTGATCAACATTCGCGCCATCTACGGCGAAACGGCGGTGCGGCCGAAGATGAAGTTGAAACTCGTCACGCACCTCGAAAAACCCGCCAAGGGCAGCGCGCGCGACACCGCGGAGCGCCTGCCGCTGTCCGAGTTGTCCGAGGAAATTCTCGGCGTGACGGTGCGCAAGGTGGTCATTCCAGTAGCCGCCGGCCGCAACCTCGCGGTGTTGCTGGAAGCCGCGGTCCGCAACTACATCCTGCAGCTGCGCGGCAAGGACTCCGCCGCCGAATTCCTCGAGCGGCAGCGGCGCGCCATGCAGGGCGACGCATAGCGGCGTCACGCGAGCATGCAGCTCGTCCTGGTCAGCGGATTGTCGGGCTCGGGCAAAAGCATTGCGCTCGACGTCCTGGAGGACAACGGCTACTACTGCGTCGACAACCTTCCGGCCACGCTGCTGCTGGACGTCGTGAAATTTCTGGGCGATGCCGGACACGACCGCATCGCGGTCAGCGTTGACGCGCGCAGTGTGGCGCTTTCATCGCTGCCGCAGCACCTTGCGGCGCTCAAGGCACGCGGCGTGGAATTGACCCTGCTTTTCCTCGAGGCGAGCGGCGCGGCGCTGCTGCGCCGCTTTTCCGAGACCAGGCGTAGCCATCCCCTGGCGGGTGCGGGGCTGACGCTCGGCGAGGCGATACAGCGCGAACGCGAGCTGCTCGCCGGCGTCTCCGAACTCGGACACCACATCGACACCAGCGCACTGCAGCCCAAGGTACTACGCAACTGGATCAAGGATCTGCTCGGCCTGGGTGAAGGCTCGCTGACGCTGCTGTTCGAGTCGTTCGCCTTCCGCGACGGCATTCCGCTGGACGCCGACTGGGTGGTGGACGCGAGAATGCTGCCCAATCCGCACTACGAGCCCGCATTGCGCACGCTCACTGGCCGCGATGCGCCGGTCATTGAATACCTGGAACGCCAGGAAAGGGTCGGCGCGTTCCTCGAAGATGTGCGCGCCTTCCTCGCGCGCTGGCTGCCCGACGTGCGGCGCGACAACCGGAACTACCTCACTGTCGCAATCGGCTGCACCGGCGGGCGTCACCGCTCGGTCTACCTCGCCGAGCAGCTTGCCAGGGTGTTCGGCGCCGAAGCGCGGGTGCTGGTACGCCACCGCGGGCTCGCCGCAGCGGCAGCGGCGAGTCCCGAATGACGGGCATCCGCAAGGACGTTCCGCTCTTTCCGCTGGGCACGGTGCTTTTCCCGGGCGGCCTGCTACCGCTCAGGATTTTCGAACAGCGCTACATGGAAATGTCCAAGGCATGCCTGCGCGACGGCGCGCCCTTCGGTGTCTGCCTGATTCGCGATGGCGCGGAGGTCGGCGCGCCGGCGACGCACGAGGATGTTGGATGCCTCGCGCGCATCACGCAATGGGACATGCAGCAACTCGGGCTATTGCAGTTGGTGACGCAGGGCGGCGAACGCTTCCGCGTGCTCGCCGAACGGATCCGGTCCGACGGCTTGATCCTCGCCGACATCGAAATACTCGCGGCGAATGCGGATACGCCGATGCCGGACAAATTCCGCGCCTGCCGGCAGCTCCTCGAGCGCATTGTCGCTGAGCACGGCGAGCGGCTGTTCGCCCCGCCGTTTCTGCTGGATTCGAGCGCCTGGGTTGGCGCGCGCCTGGCCGAGGTGCTGCCTTTGCCTTCGGCCGCCCGGCAGAGACTGCTTGAACTTGACGACAGCCTGAAGCGACTCGAAATCCTGCAGCGGCTGCTGGTGGAGAGCGCCCTCTCGCCGAAAGCCTCAGACCAGTCCTAGCAGCAGCTTTCGCACCGGCGCCGGAACCGCTGCGCCGGCCGCCGCCGCCACATCGAGCCAGATCCGGCCCGGAGCCGCCGCGCGCGGGAGCACTTTCCCCACGCTGCAGCGGATGGGCTGGATGTTCAGCCGGAAATGCGTAAACCCGTGCTCGATCTCCAGCATCTTCACTGCCTTGGTGATTTCACAGGAAAGTTCCCTTCTGCAGAATGACCGGACGTCCCCCGGAGGAGCTTCCGGAAACGCCCAGAGTCCGCCCCAGATGCCCGTGCTTGGCCGCCGTTCCAGCAGCACCAGGCCCCTGTGCAGCAATACCAGCCAGGTCGAGTGCTTCAGCGGCAAGGGTTTGCGCTTGCGCGCGGCCGGCAATTCATCGATGCGGCCATCGCGCAACGCCACGCAGTCCCTCGCAACAGGACACCGATCGCAGGCCGGTTTCGACCGCGTGCAAACGGTGGCCCCGAGGTCCATGAGCGCTTGCGTGTAGGTCTCGATGCCACGCTTTGGCAGGAGCTTTTCCGCAAGCGCCCACTGCGCCTTCTCGCCATCGATGCCGAAGCAGCGTGCCAGTACCCGCTTTACATTGCCGTCGAGAATCGCCGCGCGCCGGCCGAAGGCGAACGCGGCGATGGCGGCGGCGGTCGACGGGCCGACGCCGGGCAAGGCTTGAATTTCCTCCGGCGTCTGCGGAAATCCCCCGGCTTCAACCACCGCCTTCGCGGCGCGCAGCAGATTGCGGCCGCGCGCGTAGTAACCCAGCCCGCTCCAGAGCCGCAGAACCTCGTCTTCCGAAGCACCGGCGAGCGCCGCGACGTCCGGAAAGCGGGCAAGGAACCGGTCGTAGTAGGGAATGACCGCCGCGACCTGGGTCTGCTGCAGCATGATTTCCGACAGCCAGATGCGGTACGGGTCACGCGTGCCCTGCCAGGGCAGGCCGTGCCGCCCGTGACGCCGCTGCCACAGAATAATTTTTCGCGCAAATTCCGGCACATGCCGATTCTATGGCAAGGTAGCGACCGCATCCCCACCCCCACATGCTCGCCTTCATCCTCCGCCGCCTGGCACAGGCTGTACTCGTCATGCTTGCTGTCGGGCTGATCGCGTTTTCGCTGTTTCGCTTCGTCGGCGATCCGGTGCTGTTCATGCTTGGACAGGACGCGACGCCGGAGGAACGCGTGCGGATCACGCAGATGCTCGGACTCGACCAGCCGTTCTACGTCCAGTACGCGAGATTCGTCGCGCGGGCCGTGCAGGGCGATTTCGGGCTCAGCCTGCGCCAGGTGCAACCGGTATCGAAGCTGATCGCCGAGCGTCTGCCGGCAACGCTCGAACTCTCCGCGGTCGCCGCCCTGCTCGCCCTCGTCGGCGGTGTCTCCATGGGCGTCTACACCGCGCTCAGACGAAACTCATGGTTGTCGCAGGCGATGCTCGCGGTATCGCTCATCGGCGTGTCGCTCCCCACTTTCCTGATTGGCATCCTGCTGATCCTCGTCTTCGCGGTGCTGCTCGGCTGGCTGCCGTCCTTCGGCCGCGGCGACACCGTGTCGCTCGGCTGGTGGAGCACCGGATTCCTCACGGTGTCCGGCCTGACGTCGCTGATCCTGCCCGCGATCACGCTGGGCCTTTTCCAGATGACGCTGATCCAGCGCCTGGTACGGGCTGAGATGCTCGAGGTGCTGCGCACTGATTACGTCAAGTTCGCCCGCGCGCGCGGGCTCACCGACCGCGCGGTGCACTTCGGCCACGCGCTCAAGAACACGCTGGTGCCGGTCATCACGATCACCGGGCTGCAGCTAGGCGCGATCATTGCGTTCGCGATCATTACCGAGACGGTGTTCCAGTGGCCAGGCATGGGCCTGCTGTTCATCCAGGCGGTGGGCTTCGCGGACGTGCCGGTGATGGCGGCCTACCTTTGCCTGATCGCGCTATTTTTCGTCATCATCAACCTGGTGGTCGACTTGCTCTACTATGCAGTTGACCCACGCTTGCGGATAGACAGGGCCGTTGCCAGCAGCTGAATCCTGTCCCGTACGAGCCCTAGAGGAACCGCATGAACGCACCTGCCGGGAAATTGCATTCGCCAGTCGAGAGAATCCGGTCCTATCACAGCGAGTTGCGCGCGATCCGGCGCGACATCCACGCCCATCCGGAACTCGCATTCCAGGAAAACCGCACCTCGCAGCTGGTTGCCGATCAACTCGCGGCCTGGGGTATCGAAGTGCATCGCGGCCTGGCCAAGACCGGCCTGGTAGGCGTGGTCAAGGGAAAGAAATCCTCCAGCGGCCGCTCGGTCGGCCTGCGCGCCGACATGGACTGCCTCCCCATGCACGAGACCGGCAGCATCCCGCACAAGTCGACGCACGCCGGACGCATGCACGCCTGCGGCCATGACGGTCACACGACGATGCTGCTCGGCACCGCGCGCTATCTGCAGGAAACGCGCAATTTCGATGGCACCGCATACCTGATCTTCCAGCCGGCCGAGGAAGGCGGCGGTGGCGGCAAGGTCATGGTCGACGAGGGCCTGTTCGACCGCTTCCCCGCGAATGAGGTCTATGCGTTGCACAACTGGCCCGGGTTGCCTCCCGGACAGATGGCGGTGCGGCCGGGGCCCGTGATGGCGGCCACCGATGAAATCGTGATCAAGGTCCGCGGCAAGGGCGGACACGCCGCGATGCCGCACCTCACCGTCGACCCCGTGGTGATCACCGCGCAGGTGATCTCCGCGCTCCAGACCATTGCCAGCCGCAACGCCAGCCCGGTGGATGCAATCGTGGTGTCGGTGTGCTCGATGGAAACCAGCCAGACCGGCGTATTCAACGTGATTCCCGACTTCGTCAAGCTGATCGGCACCGTGCGCAGTTTCCGTCCGGAGACGCGCGCGCTGGCCGAGGCGCGCATCAAGGAAATCGTCACCGGCATCGCCAAGGCGATGGGCGGGAGTGCGGAGGTCGATTACAACCTCGGCTACCCCTCGACCATCAACAGCGAACGCGAAGCGGTATTCGCCGCGAAGGTGGGCGAACGCGTGTTCGGCAAGAACAACGTGTTTACCGATGCCGAACCCACCATGGGCGGCGAGGATTTCTCCTACATGCTGCAGGCTCGGCCGGGCGCCTATGTCTTTCTCGGCCAGGGGGGCGGACCGAACAACTGCTTCCTGCATAACCCCGGCTACGACTTCAACGACGACGTGATTCCGCTCGGCGCCGGCTTCCTTGCCGCACTGATCGAGGAATCATTGCCACTGAAGTAGCGGCGGGACCGCGCCGGTGAACCTGCGAGCCCTGTGGGGCCACGACGTCGCGTACAGCTTCCGCCAGTCGCCGGTGGCGATCGCTGCCGCCGTGCTGACGGTGATCTGCATCGGCGGGGCGCTGCTCGCGCCCTGGCTCGCGCCGCAGAATCCGTTCGACGCCGCGGCACTCGACCTGAACCAGGCTTTCGTGCCCCCGGCGTGGGTGGCGCAGGACGCGACGAAGTACCTTCTGGGCACGGACGACCAGGGACGCGACATACTCTCGACGATCCTGTACGGCGCGCGGATTTCCCTCGGCGTCGGCGTGGCAGCGGTGCTGTTCGCCCTCGTGCTCGGCGTTACGCTCGGTCTCCTGTCGGGCTATCTCGGCGGGCGGCTGGATGCTTTCATCATGCGCGTTGCCGACATCCAGCTGTCCTTTCCCGCCATCCTGATCGCATTGCTGGTAGATGGCGTCGCGCGCGTCGCGCTACCCACCAACTCGCACGACGAGATTGCAATTCCCGTACTGATCTTCGCCATTGGCATTTCGGGATGGGTACAGTACGCGCGCACGGTACGCGGCTCGACATTGGTCGAGAAAAACAAGGAATACGTGCAGGCGGCCCGGGTCATCGGGCGGCCGCCGCTGGCGATCATGCTGCGCCACGTGCTGCCGAACGTGATGGGGCCGGTGCTGGTGATCGCCACGATTCACATCGCGACCGCGATCATCACCGAGGCCACGCTTTCGTTTCTCGGCGTCGGCGTGCCGCCTACCCGCCCCTCCCTCGGCACCCTGATCCGCATCGGCAACGAATTCCTGCTGTCGGGCGAATGGTGGATCACGCTGTTTCCCGGCATTGCCCTGGTCACGCTGGTGCTGTCGGTAAATCTGCTTGGCGACTGGCTGCGCGACGCCCTGAATCCGAGGTTGCGATAAATGAGCGCTGCGCCGCAGATGGTCCTGGAAGTCAAGAACCTGAGCATTGAATTTCCGACACGCCGCGGCAGGCTGGTCGCGGTGGACGGCATCTCGTTCTCGATCGCGCCAGGCGAAATTCTCGGCGTGGTGGGCGAATCGGGTGCCGGCAAATCGATCACCGGAGCCGCGGTTATCGGCTTGCTCGACCCGCCTGGCCGCATCTCTGGCGGCGAGATCCTGCTCGAAGGCCAGCGCATAGACAACCTGAAGTATGACGATATGCGCCGCGTGCGCGGCCGGCGCATCGGTGCGATCTTCCAGGATCCGCTGACCTCGCTCAATCCGCTCTACACCGTAGGCGAGCAGCTGGTTGAAACCATCCGCACGCACCTCGACGTCGGTGCCGGCGAAGCGCGCGAGCGGGCGCTGGCGCTGCTGCGCGAAGTGGGCATCCCGGCGCCCGAGGCCCGCATCGACCACTACCCGCACCAGTTCTCCGGGGGCATGCGCCAGCGTGTTGTGATCGCGCTTGCCCTGTGCGCGGAGCCGCGCCTGATCATCGCGGACGAACCCACGACCGCCCTCGATGTTTCGATCCAGGCGCAGATCATCCAGCTGCTGAAGAAGCTCGCGCGCGAGCATCGCACTGCGGTAATGCTGATCACGCACGACATGGGCGTCATCGCCGAGACGGCCGACCGGGTCGCGGTCATGTATGCCGGCCGCATCGCCGAGATCGGCCCGGTGCGCGAGGTAGTTCGCGCCGCGAAGCATCCCTATACGGCCGGGTTGATGGGCTCGATACCCAAAATACGCATTGCCACGGCGAAAATGCATGCGCCGCTGGTGCAGATCGAAGGCGCGATGCCGCGCCTGAATGCCATCCCCTCCGGCTGCGCCTTCCACCCGCGCTGCGGCAAGAGCTTCGATCGCTGCAGGACCGAGCGCCCCGAGCCGCTGCTGGTCGGAGCCAACCTCACCGCCTGCTGGCTCTATGACGAACGCCACACTGCTCCGGCTTGAAGACGCCGGCCGGGACTTCGACGTCTCCCGGCCGTGGCTGAACCGCGTCATCGAAGGCGCCCCGCGCCAGCTGTTGCACGCGGTGGACGGCGTTTCGTTCGAGGTTCGCAAGGGCGAGACCTTCGCGCTGGTCGGAGAATCGGGTTGCGGAAAATCCACCATCGCGCGCCTGATCGTCGGCCTGTATCCGCTGTCGAAGGGTCGCATCGAGTTCGACGGCGTGGAGATTTCGGATCCCGCTGCGAAGGCGGCGACCGCGCAGATCCGCCGCCGGATGCAGATGATTTTCCAGGATCCGTATGCCAGCCTGAATCCGCGCTGGCGCGTGCGCGACGTCATCGCCGAGCCGATTCGCGTGCTCGGGCTGGCCACGGACAAGGCGCAGATCGCGGCGCGCGTCGCGGAATTGCTCAGGCAGGTGGGATTGGCGCCCGAGGACGGCGAGAAGTATCCGCACGAGTTCTCCGGCGGCCAGCGGCAGCGCATCTCCATCGCGCGCGCGCTTTCGGGAAGCCCCGAATTCCTGGTGTGCGACGAACCAACATCCGCGCTTGACGTCTCGGTTCAGGCACAGATCCTCAACCTGATGACCGAACTGCAGACGAGACTCGGCCTTACCTACCTTTTCATCTCGCACAATCTCGCGGTCGTTTCCCATGTTGCCGACCGGATCGGCGTCATGTACCTGGGGCGCCTGGTCGAGATCGCGGATGCCGAGGAACTATTCGCCCGCCCGAGGCACCCCTACACGCGCATGCTGCTGGATGCCGTGCCGGATCTGGAGATGAGCGGCCGCCAGCGAACGCCGGTCGCGGGCGAGGTGCCCAATCCGCTCTCGCCGCCATCTGGCTGCGCCTTCCATCCGCGCTGCCCGCATGCCAACGACAGGTGCAAGGCCGAGCGGCCGAATCTGATCTGGCGAGGCGAATCGGCGAGCGCCTGCCACGCCGTGGAAGAAAACAGGATCTAGGAACAGGGGAACCAAGGTTCCCCCAGTCCCCCCTCCTAGCGCTTGAAGAGACCACGCACCGCGTCCGTCACGCCGCCTACGCCTTTTTTGCCGATCTCCGTCACCGAACCCGCGGCGCCTCCGGCTACGCTGCCCAGCAGCGCGGAGTAATCGACGTTCCATTCCGGATTGTCGAGCGCGCCGGACAGCTTCACCGGAATAGTGACGCCGGCGACGTTTGCGATATCGCGTCCGCCCTGCCCCTTCGTGGTCGCGGCGAGCGTCGCCTTGGCCAGGTAATCAATGCCGTTGTTACCGATATCCAGATTGCCCGCGCCACCGAGCCGCAGGAAGGGCGATTGCGCTTTCAAGTCGTCATTGTGGGCGACGCCGTTCTTGATCGCGAAACTCGCGCTCAATTCCGAGAAGTCCGTTTTCTGGGAAGGATCGTTCTTCGTTGTCTTTGCGCCAAGCGCGGATTTTACGTTGCGCGCACCTTCGGCGAGATTGATGCCTTTGATCGCTCCATCCTTCACCTGGACGCGCGCGCTGCCCGCAAGCGCCCTTTTCAGAGCAAGTGTCGTGCCTCCCGCAGTCTGCACGTCAAACACTATGTTGCCGTGTCCCTCCAGCATGTCTTTACGCGCGTAGTCGCGCAGCAATGGGCCCACCGCGACGTTCTGGATGTCCTCCTTGACCTGGATACGATTGCCGTTCGCGTCCGCACCAATAGAGCCCGAAAGCTTCCCTCCATACAGGTTTGCACTGTGCGGCGCGATTTCGAGTTTGCCGTCGGCAAGCTTGACCTGCGCTTTTACGCTCTCGAGCTTGACGCGCATCGCCGTGAGCGCGCCGATCGCCAGCTTTCCATCCACCGTTTTGCGACGCAGCACGGCAAGATCGACAGGCTCGTCCCCCTTGCCGTCCTTCTTGTCGGCCGGTATGTAGCGATCCACATTCAGTCGGTCGAACTCGGCATCGAAATTCACTTTCAACGGCGCGAAATTCGTCAACCCGACCCTGATTTTCAGAGTGGAGTCATCCAGCTTGCCCGAGACCTCGGCCTGCAGATCCTGCTTTGCCAGGTTCGCCTTGATGGCCGCGTCGACTTTAGCCTTGGCGGTTATGCCCGCGACGGCGACATCCAGATCCAGCGACACTTTCGGTAT
>JBDTRO010000254.1:0-9038 GCA_039931635.1 Betaproteobacteria bacterium
GCGCACGGATGCTCTCGGCGATACCGGCCAGCGCATAGCGCCGCCGCAGTGGCGCGGGCAAGGTATCGTCCAGCACCGCTTCGTCGAGCGCATCGTGCACAAGCTTGCGCAGCGCGTATTGCGACAATCCGGCGGTGGTCGGATAGACCGGCGTCAGCGCCTGCGCGAGCGGCTCGCCGGCCGGGACGATGCGGTAGCGCGGATGCACCATCTCCGCGCCGAAAAATCCCGGCCGCACATCGCCAAAGGCGCGTACCAGCAGGCCTTCGTCCGCCGCGCGTTGAAATGCTTTCAGCTGGCTGCCGTAGAAATTGAGGAAGCGCAGTACCAGGCCCTCGGCATGGACCACCAGCTGGCGCTTCGGGCGGTATTTCACTTCGGAATTCAACACCCGCCCCTCGACCAGCGCCGGCGTGCCGGGAAGCGCCGCCGCCGGCGCCGTCAGCCGGGTTTCGTCTTCGTAACGATGCGGAAGATGCAGCGCAAGATCGTCGGGGGAATGCAGCCCGAGCTTGGCGAGCCTTTTTGCGACTGCCGGCGCGGGTTCGCGCAACAAAGGAACGCGCCCGCGCGTTAGCCTGCGTAAAGGATGCAGTCGATCTCCACCAGCGCGCCGCGCGGCAGGCTCGAGACGCCGATCGCCGCGCGCGAGGGATACGGCTGGCCGACGTACTGCGCCATGATTTCGTTCACCTTCGCGAAATGGCCGAGATCCGTGAGATAGACAGTCATGCGCACGGCGCGATCCAGTCCCAGGCCCGACGCCTGCGCGATCGCGGCGAGATTCCTGAATACGCGATGGATCTGCGCCTCGATGCCTTCCACCAGCTGCATGGTCGCCGGATCGAAGCCGATCTGGCCCGACACGTAGACCGTGTCGCCGGCGCGCACCGCCTGCGAATAGGTGCCGATCGCAGCAGGCGCGCCATCGGTATGGATCGGGGTCTTCATAAAGAGGTATCTTAGCCCAATGGCTTCACCCTCCCTAGAGAGCCTGGAGAAAATGCTCGGCACGCCGCGCGATGGCGCGCTGTTGCGGTTTTCCCTGGGCATGGAATACCTGAAGATCGAAAATTCCGGCAAGGCGGCCGAGCATCTTCGCCACGCCGTTGAAAAGGACCCCGGCTACTCGGCCGCCTGGCGCGCGCTTGGCAAGGCGCTCGAAGCTTGCGGAGAATCCGCGCAGGCGCTCGCCGCCTACCGCGACGGCATCGCCGCCGCGCAGAAAAAGGGCGACAAGCAGGCGGAGAAAGAGATGACCGTTTTCGCCCGGCGCATCGAGAAGAGAACCGCGGCGTGAAAGAACGCCGGCAAGCCGCCGAGGCGCTCAATGTCCTGGGCCAGCCGCTGGCGCCCTGCGGCCTGGATCCGCTGACCGGCTTCTACCGCGACGGCTGCTGCAACACCGGCTACGACGACCCCGGCATGCATGTCGTGTGCGTCAGGGTGACGCGCGAATTTCTCGCCTTCTCGAAGAAATGCGGCAACGACCTGAGCACGCCGGTGCCGGAGTTCGGCTTCGCCGGACTCAAGCCGGGCGACCAATGGTGTCTGTGCGCGGGCCGCTGGAAGGAAGCGCTGGATGCCGGCATGGCGCCGCCCGTGATATTGGCGGCGACGCACGAAGAAACGCTGGCGATGCTGCCTCTGGCGGAGCTCAAGCGGCATGCGCTCGACTTGAGCTGAAGTATCTG
The DNA here is from genome assembly GCA_039931635.1 of Betaproteobacteria bacterium. Classification (GTDB taxonomy): domain Bacteria; phylum Pseudomonadota; class Gammaproteobacteria; order Burkholderiales; family SG8-39; genus RBG-16-66-20. The sequence continues at coordinate 1,695 of JBDTRO010000254.1, forward strand.
GTGGAGTGGAAGGGGATCGAACCCTCGACCTCCGCATTGCGAACGCGGCGCTCTCCCAACTGAGCTACCACCCCAGTGAAGGGGCGAAATTCTACCGTATCATCCCGGCTGAGAGGAATGCCCATGGAAATCAAAGCCCCGTTCGGCTACACCGACATCGTCCCGCTGAACCGCACCCAGAAGGTCCGCCTGCTGCGCCCGGGTGAAATGCCGGAGTTCGCCGGCAGCCTGAACGCGATCCCGATCAGCTACTCCGAGTTCGCGCTGGTGGCGCGCGAGTACCCGATCATTTTCACCGCCATGGCGGGCAGCCAGCAGTTCTCGCCGGTCGCGGTGCTCGGCATGGCCTCGGGCGAGAACCTGTTCAACAACGGCGGCAGCTGGGCGGCGAACGTCTACGTCCCCGCCTACGCGCGGCGCTTCCCGTTCTGCATGACCAAGGTCACGCTGGACAAGGTCGAGCAGAAGAATCGCCTCATCTGCATTGAGAAATCGTTCATCGACGACAACGGCGAGGCGATGTTCGACGACAAAGGTCAGCCGGCGGAGAAATGGAAGGAAATCGAGCGCCTGCTCACGGAATACGAAGTCGACCTGGAGCGCAGCCGCGAGATGTGCGGCATCCTCTCTGACTACGGGCTGCTCGAGCCCTTCACCATGCAGGCCAAGCTGAACAAGGGCGGCGATCCCTTCCATCTCACCGGCATGCACCGCGTCGCCGAGGCGAAGATCGAGCACCTGAACGCGAGCCAGCTCAAGAACCTGGTCAAGAAGGGCGTCCTCGCGCGCGTCTACGCGCACCTGCTGTCGCTCGACAACTTCGCCAAGCTGCTGGACCGCAAGGCGACGAAGAAGGCCGCGTAACGTCGTCCCCGCGAAGGCGGGGACCCATTTACCGCTCGCGTCCCGCCTCGGCCGCGATCTTCTGCACCGGCGACAGGAGGTACTCGAGCACGCTGCGCTCAGCGAGCTTGATCTCCGCCGTGAGCTGCATGCCGGGCAGCAGCGCGTGTCGCGCTTCGCCCAGGCGTAACTCCTGCGACACGGGTTCCAGCTGCGCCCGGTAGGCGAAGGCGCCGCCGTTCTTGGCGGCATCGCCGCTGCGCTCGGTCGAATCGGCCGAAACGCGCGCCACACGCGCATCGACCATGCCGTAGCGCTGGAACGGGAAGCTCGCCAACTTCAGCTTGGCGCTCTGTCCTCCGGCGACGAATCCCGCGTCCTGGTTGGCGAGCCAGACTTCCGCCACCAGCGCCTCGCCATCGGGCACCAGTGTCAACAGCACCGTTCCAGGCGAAAGCACCGCGCCCGGCGTTTGCGTGGCGAGATCCTTCACTACGCCGTCGGCTGGCGAGCGCAACTCGGCGAGCTTTTGCCGGTGGCTCAGCTTTTCCAATTCCTGCAGCAGCCGCGCTAGCTGCCCTTCCGCCTCGACCCTTTCGCTCTGTAGCTGCGCGCGATAGCCGGCCGCAATCTGCGACGTGCGGCGTTCACCCTGGTCGATGGTCGCACGCGCGGCTTCGACTCTGTGCTCCTGCGCCCGCAGATCCTGCTCGCCCTCGTGCCGCTCGCGGCTGCGCTGCGCCAGCATCAGCTTGCCCGCGTAGCCATCGCGCGCCAGCCGCTCGAACGCGCGCTCCTGCTCCACCAGCACCGGCAGCGCGCCCGAGAGCTTGGCCTGCGTCTCCTGCGCCACCTGCATGTCGCGCCGGGCGCGTGCCACCACGGTGCGCTGCTCGGCGAGGCTCGCCTCGTGGGCCTGCGCGCGCGCGTCACGCTGCGCTTCGACCTGCGCGTGAAGCCGCGGCGGGTCGTCCGGCAGCGCAGCGAGCCGCGTGCCGCCCAGTTCGGCGTCGATGCGCCGCAGCTGGAGCCGCCGCAGCGCGATTTCATTGCGCGCCGTGGCGGCATCGGCTTCGGCCGCGCGCACGTCCATGCGCGCCAGCACCTGCCCGGCGCGCACTCTTTCGCCCTCCTTGACCAGCAGCTCGCGCATCACGCCGCCTTCCGCGGGTTGCACGATCCGGAGCTGGGACTTCGGCACCAGGCGTCCTTCGGCGACGGCGACGACATCCAGCCTGCCGAAGCTGGCCCACAGCACGAGCGCGCCGCACAGCGCGAACACGGTCCAGAGCACGACTCTCGGCAGCGGCGACGGCGCTTCTTCCTGCAGTTGCAGAATGGCAGGCAGGAATTCAGCGCGCCGCGAGAGCGCCGCGGACTGCTTGCCTTCGGCGCGCACTGGCAGCTTCATGTCCCGGACCTCTGCTGCTTTTCGCCGAACTGATCTGCCGTCGCGACGCGCCCATTGAGACTCGTCACCCTGTCCGCTGCGAGACCCTCGGGCAGGTGGTGGGAGATGAAGAGCACGGTGGCGCTGCCTCGAAGGCGGCTTACCGTGCGCGCGAAAGCTTCTGCGGTATCGCGGTCGAGGCTGGAAGTGGCCTCATCAAAAATCAGGATGCGCGGACGGCGCAGCAGCGCCCGCGCAATCGCGATGCGCTGCTTCTGGCCGCCGGACAGTCCGACGCCGTTCTCGCCGACCTGGGTGCGATATCCCAGCGGCAAGCCGACGATGAAATCGTGGATCTCGGCCTGGCGGCAGGCGTCCATCACTTCGTCGATGCCGGCGTGCGGCTGCGCCGCGATCAGGTTCTCAAACAGCGTCCCGGAGAAGAGGCGCGTCTCCTGCGGCACGACGCCGAAATTCAGGCGCAATTCGTTCGCCGGCAGCAGGCGCGTATCCCGCCCGTCTATGCGCACGGTGCCCGAAGACGGAAGGTAGAAACCCTGCAGCAGCCTGGCGAGCGTGCTCTTGCCGCTGCCCGAGGGCCCGGTTAGCGCGATGCAGGCGCCGGGTTCGATGGTGAGGCTGAGGTTTTCGCAGACCGGAGCCTGCTCGTCGCGGTAGCGGAACGTGACGTTGTCGATTTCGATGCGGCCCGCAGATTCCCTTCCGTGTTCGCGGCCGCGCGCCGTGTTCAGGCTGTAGATCTCCGCCGGCGCGTCCATCAGGTCGCCGAGCCGCTGCACCGCGATCGCCGTCTGCTGGAATTCCTGCCACAGGCCGGCCAGGCGCAAGGCAGGCTGCGCAAGGCGGCCGGAGAACATCTGGAACGCCACCAGCATGCCGATGGTGAAGCCCTCCTGGGTCATCACCATCCAGGCGCCAACGCCCAGGATCGCGACCGACAGCGTCTGCTCGATGCCGCTCGCCAGCACGCCGTAGGCGTTCGCCAGCTGCCGCGTGGCGAAGCTCGCGCGCAGGTAATCGGCCAGGTTGCGGCCAAAGCGCGCCGCCACCTGCGGCTCCATCTGCAGCGACTTGACCGTCTCCATCGCCGCCACGTACTCGGTGACAAAGGCCTGATTGCGCGCGCCAAGCAGGAACTGCTCGTTGATCCGCCGCCGCAACAGCGGCGTAATGGCGAAGCTCGCAGCCGCCAGCACGCCTATCAGCGCCACCGCGATCAGGGTGAGCGGCACGCTGTACCAGAGCATCACCGCGAGGAACACGATCAGGAACGGCACGTCCAGGAGCACGCTGGCAGCCGCTCCGGTAATGAATTCGCGGATCGTCTCCACGCCGTGCAGGCGCGCCACCAGCGTGCCCGTCGGCCGCGTTTCGAAGTAGCGTGGCGGCAGGCGCAGCAGATGCTCGAAGGTCCGCATGCCCAGCACCGAGTCGATGCGGTTGCCGGTATGCAGCAGCAGGTACTGGCGCGCGTACGAAAGCGCGGCGCTGAAGGCAACGAATATCGCCAGCGCAGCCAGGATTACCGTCAGCGTGCTGCTCGAGTGATGGACGACCACTTTGTCGATGATCACCTGGGTACACAGCGGCGTCGCGAGGGCGACCAGCTGAAGTACCAGCGAGGCCGCAAGCACCTCCCGCCAGATCGCCTTGTATCGCAGCAGCTCCGGAATGAACCAGCGCAGGCCGAATGGCCGATCGGTCAACGGCGCGTCGCGCGAGGGCTCCTCTGCCGGCGCGGCAACCAGCAGCACGTCCGGCGCATAGCGGCCGGCGTATTCCAGCAAAGGAATGTCTTTCGGCGCCTCGCCCCGCTCGGCCACCAGCGCAGTCTTCGTGTCCGCCGACAGCACCAGCGCCAGGCGCGCGCCGGCACCGTCGCGCCGCAAGGCCACCAACGGCAGCAGCGCATGTTTCAGGTCGCGCGCCGCGACGGGATTGAGCGAAACCCGCAAGCCAATCGCGTTAGCGGCATGCATGAATGCCGCGACATCCAGCGGCGGCGGAAACTGCTGCAGGACGATGCGCGCGTCGAAAAGCACGCGCTGCGCGCCGCACAGGCTCGCGAGCGCCCAGAGAAGATCGCCCGCTTCGATGGGCGTATCCGGTTGCAACGACAAAGCGCCCCTCCCCGTCTGCCAGGCGCTGCGGTTGGCGGTTAGATGTTTTCTGGTTGGTTTTTCTTATGGGCCTGCACAGGCGAATCAAGGATGCACAGGGCCGATTCCGCTGTCAACGAAGCGCCTTATCCCGCTGTCCTGAAATCAGGGCTAAGGCGCAGGTTTCGACGGATTTGCGTCAGGCCTGGTCAGGCTCCCGCTCGCCGAGCACAGGTACCAATAGGTAGTCGGGCGGCGACTTCACGGCGACTACATCCTGATCGCCATACCGACCGGCCTGATCGCTCAGTTCTTGCTGGGACGCTAACAGCGGCAAGTTGAGCAAATCGTTCTCATTATCACTTCATTAGAAGTAAAGTTGAGAACGAAATACACATTAACTAATTGATTCTTATCGTATTATTTTTCCCCAGACCGACACGTACTGCGCGATGAAAGGGGCCGGCTGGGCTTTTGTGCCCTTCGAAGGCAGTCATGGTGGGCCAGGTTGGGCTCGAGCCAACGACCAAGTGATCGTGAGCCGGGACTGAGGAAATCGCAGGTCAATTAAATCGACGACCTGCCAATGCATGCCCAATTAAGACCCGGCATAGTCCGGGATTTTTATTGGTTTTTCCGAGTACGTTTAGCACAATTTCAGCACAGTCAATGTGGGCGAAGATTTACCTGCCTGGCGTCTGCCACGGATCGACCACCGGCACTTTCAGATCTTGAAAATGCCGTACGTTTCGCGTCGCGAGGGTTGCGCGCCGCGCAAGCGCAATGCCCGCAATCTGCGTATCGCGCATATCGACGGGCCGGCCAGACTTCTGCCGTGCCGCAGCCAATAAAGCCGCCTCGACCGCCGCTGCGCTGTCGAAATCGAGTACCCGGTCTTCGAGGTCATCTTTAAGCAGGCGCGCGAAAGCGGCTTCGAGCGCTTGCCGCCGCCGGCCTTTGGACAGCAGGGCCAGTCCGAGATGGGCTTCGAACAACGTCACGCTTGTAATCCAGACCGATTCTGCCGGCTGGCGGTCGAGCCATGCCACCACCGGCGCCTCGGGCGCGTGGCGCATCAAGGCCGACAGCACATTGGTATCGAGAACGATCACTTGCCGAAGTCCGCCGAGCGGACAGGCTGGCCGTGCAGTTCTGGAAGGTCCGCCGTCAGTCCGGATTTCGCGAAGCGCGCGGCGATGCGCGATCCAAGCTTTGTCGCAGGCTGATTCGCCTGCTTCAGGGCATTGCGCAGGATATGCCTCGCCTCCTCTTCCATGCTGCGTCCATAGCGCTCAGCACGGCGCTTCAGGCGCGCTTTTACGTCTTCTTCCAGATTGCGGACGACGAACTGGGCCATCGGTAAATCTCCCGGACAGATGTAAGAGATATCATGATATCACTATTGGTTGCGTTGAGATCGAACGAATGACGGAAGGAAATTGAGCTGTCATAGTTAAGAGCATCGGTACGGCACCAATCGAACTCGAATGTCTTTTTGCCGATTGATTCCATAGATCAGATCGGGCCAATGGTCCCTGCCGATGATCAGTTGCACCTGCCTTGTGTTGCGTGCGAGCGCCACGGCAAGAGCGGTTTGCAAGCCTAAAAAGCTCGTGGTGGGGAGAATGCCGGCTCGCCAAAGATTTACTCGCGCAATTTCTTCCTGCACTAGATTTTCGACCGCCATTTTTTGGGCGGCACTCGGCTTGCCCCCAGCGGATTTCTCGATGTCTTGCGCAACGCTCGCGGATTTTCCGAGCTCATTCGCGATAGCGGATGAGAAGTCGTTGAGATACCGAATGGCGACGCCATACACCGCCAGTTCCTTCCGTCCAAGAAGCGTCCATTTGGCGTCTTTCGAATCCCTGCGAGGAACCTCGAAATCCTTGAGAGGACTAGGATTCGTGAGGGTACCCTCAGCATAGAACCCTTCGATAACAACTGCAGGCACGCCTTTTTCGGCGAGAAAAAGCGCAGTGGAGAGGACGCGTTCCTGGCATACGATCAGGGCGCCCACATCCTCCGTCGCGCGTCTCGCCAATATGGGCGTCTCGTGGATCTGGAGAATAACGTGCACGTTGACCGTGTACGGCTCCAGAACGTGGTTCGGATTGTCCGCAATTACTTGGGACTCGACCACGCGCCCAGGGTTCAGAGGCGGCGCATCAGCGCGAGCGGCGCAGATGCCGCATAGCGCGAACGCAATAGCTGTTGTCAAACGCTCAAGGAATCCAACTGGCCAGAACGGAAACATGTTCCCTCCAGAGATACGCTCGCTGAAAAACACGCCTGTTCGAGAGCCGATCTTTTGGTGGGCCGGGTTGGACTCGAACCAACGACCAAGGGATTATGAGTCCCCTGCTCTAACCAGCTGAGCTACCGGCCCCGTGTGCGACGCGGGGGCGTGGAGAATCTTCCCCCGCACCCCCGGACAAAAGCTTACTGCAAAAAAGAAGGGCCGCGTTTCTGCGCGGCCCTTTCAACTCCCTCACCCTCCGGTGTTCTGTCAGCCTTCCTGGTCCAGGAAACTCTTGAGCCGTTCCGAGCGCGAAGGATGCCGCAGCTTCCTCAGCGCCTTCGCCTCGATCTGGCGTATGCGCTCGCGCGTGACGTCGAATTGCTTGCCGACCTCCTCCAGCGTGTGGTCGGTGCTCATCTCGATGCCGAAGCGCATGCGCAGCACTTTCGCCTCGCGCGGCGTCAGCGTGTCCAGCACTTCCTTGGTGACGTCGCGCAGGCTGGCGTAGGTCGCCGCGTCCGCCGGCGCCATGGTGGACTGGTCTTCGATGAAGTCGCCCAGGTGCGAATCGTCGTCGTCGCCAATCGGCGTTTCCATCGAGATCGGCTCCTTGGAGATCTTGAGGATCTTGCGGATCTTCTCCTCGGGCATCTCCATCTTCAGCGCCAGGGTCGCCGGATCGGGCTCGGAGCCCGTCTCCTGCAGGATCTGGCGCGAGATGCGGTTCATCTTGTTGATGGTCTCGATCATGT
>JBDTRO010000255.1:0-5016 GCA_039931635.1 Betaproteobacteria bacterium
TGCGCGAATACCAGGCCGGCCGCACGCCGAACCCGGACGTGCTGTGCAACGCCGAGATCAAGTTCAAATCCTTCCTCGACCATGCCATCGACCTTGGCGCGACGCGCATCGCGACGGGGCACTACGCAAGGGTTGTTCAACGGAATGATTTATTTGAACTTCACAGGGGAATGGATCCATCGAAAGATCAAAGCTATTTCCTGCATCGCTTGAACCAATCGCAGCTCTCGCGGGTGATGTTTCCAGTAGGTGAACTGAAGAAAACTGCAGTGCGTGCGATTGCCGAGGAGGCGGGCCTGCCGAACCACGCGAAGAAGGATTCGACCGGCATCTGCTTCATCGGCGAGCGGCCGTTCCGCGAATTCCTCAACCGCTACCTGCCGCGCGAACCCGGTCCCATCGTCACGCCGGAGGGCATGCGCATCGGCACCCATATCGGCCTCGCGTTCTACACCATCGGCCAGCGCAAGGGAATTGGCATCGGCGGGACCCCGGGTGGCGGCGGCGAAGCCTGGTATGTGGCGCAGAAGGACCTCGGCGCCAATGCGCTCGTCGTGGTGCAAGGCCACGACCACATGCTGCTGCTGCGGAACTCTCTGCGCGCGCAGAATGCGAGCTGGGTATCGGGCGATGCGCCCGCGGAGGGTGCGCCGCACTCGGCCAGGACGCGCTACCGCCAGGCTGATTCGGCCTGCATTGTGACGCGCGCGGAGAATGACGAAATCGCGATGGAATTCGCCCAGCCGCAATGGGCGGTGACGCCCGGCCAGTCGGTAGTGCTCTATGAAGGCGCCGTGTGCCTCGGCGGCGCGGTGATCAGCTAAAAAACACGTCGTTCCCGCGCAGGCGGGAACCCAGGTTTTCGACGATGGGCCCCCGCCTTCGCGGGGGCGACAGAGTCCCGCGCGCTTAAGCCTGGGGCGGAGCGGTGTCGGCGAACGCCGGCCGTTCCATGAGCTTGTCGTAGAAGCGCGCGAGATTGGCGTATTCGGCCCGCCAGTCGACGTTGCCGGGCTTGCGGAACGCGACCCACCCCAGGCAGCAGCCGACCGCGATGTCGGCCAGCGTGTAGCGGTCGCCGTGGTACCAGGGCCGGTCGCCCAGTTCGGCGGCGATCATGGCCAGCCCGCGCTTCAATTTGCCGGTCTGCTTGCCGGTCCAGGCGCCGCTTTGCTCTTTCTTCGGCCGCAGGGACTCGTAGCGGATCAGCAGGCCCGCATCCAGCGTGCCGTCGGCGAGCGCCTCCCAGCGCCGCACCGCGAAGCGCTCGCGGTTGTCGTCCGGAATCAGGCGCGAGATCGGCGACACGCTGTCGAGAAACTCGACGATGACGCGCGAATCGAACAGCGCGGTGCCTTCGTCCAGCACCAGCGTGGGCACCTTGCCGAGCGGATTCAGGGCGTTGACCGGGTTCTCGGGCGGATTGACGTCCGCAACCTCGAAATCGCACTCGATCTTCTTTTCCGCGAGGACGATGCGTACCTTGCGGGTATAAGGGCTGGCAACGGAGCCGAGTAGTTTCATGAGGGCGCGAATTATATAATACGAACCATGGTCTCCACGTTGTCTGCAATTGGCGCGCTTACGGCACTGTCGCCGCTGGACGGGCGCTACGCTAGGTCCGCAGATTCTCTCAGGCCCTTCTTCAGCGAATACGCGCTCATCCGCTACCGCGTGCGCGTCGAGCTGGCCTGGTTGATGGCGCTCGCCGCCGAACCGGCGATCGCCGAATTGAAGCCTTTCTCCCGCAAGACCGTGGCTTTGCTTGATGGCCTGGTTTTGAAATTCAATGAAATTGATGCAAAACAGATAAAGGCGATCGAAGCCGAGACGAATCACGACGTCAAGGCGATCGAGTATTGGCTCAAGGCGAAGCTCGGCCGCAACCGCGAAGTGCAGGGCGCGCTCGAGTTCATCCATTTCGCCGCCACGTCCGAGGACATCAACAACCTCTCGTACGCGCTGATGCTAGCCGAGTCGCGCGCGCGCGTGATTCTGCCCAAGCTCGATGAACTCATCACCGTGCTACGGGAATTCGCCCACCGGCACGCCACGCTGGCGATGCTCTCGCGTACCCACGGCCAGCCTGCGTCGCCCACCACGTTCGGCAAGGAAATGGCGAACGTCGTCGCCCGCCTGCGGCGCGCGCGGGCGCGGATCTCGGCGGTCGTCCTTCTGGGCAAGAAGAACGGCGCGGTCGGCAATTACCACGCGCACAGCATCGCCTATCCGAAATTCGACTGGGAGCGTTTTTGCGCGCGCTTCGTAAGGGGCCTGGGGCTGGAATTCAATCCCTACACGACGCAGATCGAGCCGCATGATTCCTATGCCGAACTCTTCGATGCCTACGCCGCGGCCAACATCGTCCTGCTCGACCTCGACCGGGACATCTGGGGCTACATCTCGCTCGGCTACCTGCGCCAGCGGACCCGCAAGGGTGAAGTTGGCTCCTCGACCATGCCGCACAAGGTCAACCCGATCGACTTCGAGAATTCCGAGGGCAACATCGGCGTCGCCAACGCGCTGCTGCGCCACCTTGCGGACAAGTTGCCGGTGTCGCGCTGGCAGCGCGACCTGTCGGATTCCACCGCGCTGCGGAACGCAGGCAACGCGCTCGGCCACACGCTGCTCGCCTATACCGCCTGCCTGCGCGGCCTGGCCAAGCTGGATGCCGATCCGCAGCGCATCGCCGCGGATCTGGACGCCAACTGGGAAGTGCTTGCCGAGGCGGTGCAGCAGGTGATGCGCCGGCACGGCGTGGCGGGAGCCTACGAAAAGCTCAAGGCGCTCACGCGCGGCAAGAAGCTCGAGCGCAAGCAGCTGGCCGCGTTCGTGCGCGCGCTGCCGATTCCCGCGGCGGAAAGAAAACGCCTGCTTGCTCTGACCCCCGCCTCCTATACGGGCCTCGCCGCACGGCTAGCCAAGCGCATCTGAGCCGCGGATGATCTACGCCGCGACGATTTTCCTGTCTTCATTCCTGCTGTTCCTCGTCCAGCCGCTGATCGCGCGCCAGATCCTGCCGTGGTTCGGCGGGACCGCGGCCGTGTGGACCACCTGCATGCTGTTCTTCCAGTCGGTGCTGCTCGCGGGCTACGCCTACGCGCATTTCACCAACGCGAAATTCCAGCCGCGGTCGCAGGCGGCAATGCATACGGTGCTGTTGGCCATCGCGCTCGCGCTGTTGCCGATCGCGCCCGATGAAATATGGAAGCCGGCGGGCAGCGAAGAGCCGGTCTCCTGGATCCTGCTGGTGCTGACGGTGACGGTGGGCTTGCAGTATCTGCTGCTCGCCTCGACGAGTCCGCTGCTCCAGGCCTGGTTCACGCGCGCGCGGCCGGGCGTTGACCCCTACCGCCTGTTCGCGGTGTCCAATCTCGCCTCGCTGCTCGCGCTCATCGGCTATCCGCTGCTGGTCGAGCCGTTCTTCGACAGCCGCCAGCAGGTCGTCTGGTGGTCCGCGCTGTTCGCGGTCTTCGCCCTGCTTTGCGCCGGCCTCGCCTGGTCCATCTCCCTGAAAAAGAGAACGGAAGAACTCAAAGGAGAAGAAAGCGGTCCGCCCCCGGGCCGCGGCGACTATGTGCTCTGGCTTGCCCTGTCCGCCACCGGGTCTGTGATGCTGCTTGCGGTGACCAACCACGTGACGCAGAACGTGGCGGCCATCCCGCTCCTGTGGCTCGCGCCGCTCACCTTGTACCTGCTCACGTTCATCCTCGCATTCGAAGGCGGCGTCCTGGGGTTCAACCTGTACAAGGTGGAGATTTTCTGGTCGGTGGTCCTGGTCTGGCTGGCCGGCATGTCCTGGCTGCTGGTGGACACAAGGTACCAGTTCGATCTGTGGATCCAGATCGGCATGTACCTCTCGGGCCTGTTCGTCGCCTGCATGTTCTGCCATGGCGAGCTCTATCGCTCGCGGCCCGCGGCGCGCCACCTTACCGCCTTCTACCTGACCATCTCGGCGGGCGGCGCGATCGGCGGCCTGCTGGTCGCCGTGGTGGCGCCGCTTGCATTCAACGCCTATTACGAACTCGGTCTGTCCCTCGTCGTGCTGTCGCTGCTGGCGGCGGTGCGCTTCTCGCCGGTGAACCCGGTCGCGCGCTGGGCGAGCCTCGCGATGGTGTTGGCCGTGGCCGCCTGCGCCGCCTACGAGGGCTCGCGCTTCCAGAAGGACGTCCAGTTCTCGGCACGCAATTTCTACGGCGTCATCCGGGTGAAGGAGTACGGCGTGGCCGGGGAGTCGTATCACCTGCGACGGCTGGTGCACGGCGTGATCATGCATGGCGAGCAGGACATGACCGAGGCCGGGCGGCGCAAGCCGAGCACCTACTACCAGCCGAGTTCGGGCGTCGGCGCCGCGATGGCCGCCGCGCAGGCGAAGGGCGCGGTGCGCGTGGGCGTGATCGGCCTGGGCACCGGGACGCTCGCCGCCTACGGGCGCAAGGGCGACCATTTCCGCTTCTACGACATCAACCCGCAGGTGATTGCGATCGCGCGTTCCGAGTTCACCTACCTGTCCGACAGTGCGGCGGCCATCGATGTGGCGCTGGGCGACGCGCGCCTGAATCTCGAACGGGAGGCGCCGCAGGGCTTCGACCTGCTCGCGGTGGACGCGTTCTCCAGCGACGCGATCCCGGTCCACCTGATCACGAAGGAGGCGCTGGGCGTTTACCTGCGGCACATGAAGCCGGATGGCATTGTCGCGTTCCATGTCTCCAACCGCTTCCTGAACCTCGTGCCGGTGGTCGCGCGACTCGCGAAGGAGCACGGCGCGCACGCGGTGCTGGTGTCGGACAAGGGCAAGGACGGCGACGACGACCACACCACCACCGACTGGGTGCTGGTGTCGCGCGACCGCAAGGCGCTGGCGGCGGCGGAAATCGAGGCGGCGTCGCCCGAAGCCCCGGAAGAGCAGGCCAACTGGCGCACCTGGACCGACGACTACTCCAACCTGGTGCAAATACTGAGATAGAAAATCGGGGTCAGAGCCCGATTTCCTGCCGTGCCGCAATCGAGCCCAGA
>JBDTRO010000256.1:0-11320 GCA_039931635.1 Betaproteobacteria bacterium
GAATTCGTGCTGGGCGGCCTCGCCAGCAGGAAGCTGGCCGGCGGCCGCACCCAGGTGATATTCAGTTCCGGCGAGGACCTGGTGCGCAAGACGCCCGGCTTCTACATGAATGCCGTGAAGCGGCTCGACCTGCAGCTCGCGCGCGCCTACGAATACGCCGAGCGCCACTTCAAGGGGCAGAACCTGTACCTGGAGGAGATGCAGAAGAACGTGCGCTATGCGCAGGCCGTCGCCGATGCGCCCAGCCGGCAGACGCTGCGCCGCGCACCGCCTTCGACGCTGAATGAAGGCGTCGAGCCCTATCCGAAGGGACTCGTGATCAGGTAGTTCTAGTAGCTCTGCCTGGCGCGGAAATATTCCAGCCGGTCGATCGAACGCACCGTCACTTCCCTGAGTTGCACGCCCTGCAGCACGCGCAGGGGCACATCGACGCCGGCCGCGCCCAGCGCCCATACGCGGCGATAGAACTCGGAGAGCGAAGCCACCTCGTTGCCGGCGACGCCGATCACCATGTCGCCGTTCTTCAAACCGGCCTTGTCCGCCGGCCCATCAGGCGACACCCGTGTGACAAACAGGCGGCCGCGCATCTCCTCGGTACTGACGCCCAGCCACGGCCGCACCGGGCCCGCGGACTTGCCGTTAACGATCAGATCCTCGAGGATGGATTTGAGCAACTCCGCCGGCACGAACATGTTGCCGGGCGACTCCGAGCCCGTGCCCGCCGAGTCGGCGACGATCAGCGACCCCAGCCCAAGCAATTCGCCCCGCGCGCTGATGAGGGACGCGCCGGACCAGTTCATGACGGGCGGCGAAGTAAAGATGGCCGTATCGAGCATGTATTCCCAGCTGCCTGAAAACGGCCGGCGCGACACGACCCGCACCACGTTGACGCCATCGCCGCCGTAAGAGGCGACCAGCGCGGGCTCGCTCTCGACGGCCGCCTCCGATCCGCCCAGCGGCAGCGGTTTACCCGCGAGCGGCGCGAGCAGTTTCAGCAGGCCGAAGCCGCTCGCATGGTCATACGCGGCAAGCGACGCCGGCACCGACCTGCCATCGGCACCGGTGACCTCGATGGACTCCGCCTCGATCACCAGATATCCGATCGTCGCCACGTAGCCGGAGCGCACCAGCACGCCGGAGCCTTCGCGCTGCGGTCCCAGCGTCGCGATGCTGCGCGCATTGGGCAGGATCCGCGTCCTGATGCGCACCACCGCCGAGAGCGTTTCCTCGGCGCTTGCCTCCGCCGCAGACCTGCCTTTCTCCTGGGATCGCACGGCACCCGAAAACGCGACCAGCGCTGCAAGAAAAATTAGCATGCGCGCGGTCATGGCGATCTGCCGGGTCAGGCGCCGATGCGCGCGCGAATGGCCTCGGCGCGCGCGCGGTTGACACCGAAATCGCGCCGGCCCAGGCGCGAGGCTGAGCGCAAATGGATCAGGCCTGCCTTGTCGTCATACAGAAGCTCGACGTCGTCCACGAAGCCCAGGATTTTCGAACGGAACTCGGCGTAGACGTAATTTCCTTCCTGCCGGATGACGGTGGCGCCTTGCATGCCTTCCATCGCCTTGCGCGCCGCGGCCATCGCCGCCGCCGCATCGCCCTTGAACGCGATCGGCGCGATGAAATGCTCGGTGTCCGCAGGGTCGGCCTGGCTGGAAACGCAATTCGGCGTCGACTTCGGCCGCGCCAGCCTGCCGTCCTTCACTCCCAGGTAGTCGGGGCGTTTCCAGGCAAACATTGTGTCTCCGGTTGCAGTGGCGACATGAATCGCGACGCCCGCTACGGCGGCCAGAACCAGAAGCGCTACTGCAAAAAGTGCGCGCTTCAACATAGGCGCTGAATGTTACCATCGCAGTGCGAAACCGATTTCCCATAGGGGGTTCCATGCTGCAGATCTCCGCCATCCAGCTTGCCGAGTTGCTCAGCGGCATCGGCCGCGCCCAGGCTGCGGTCGTCCAGGGCCTTGAAAGCGAGATGGCGGGCATACGCAGCGGCCGCATCGTTCCCGCGGTGCAAAGCGCCGCCCACCTGCGCGATCACCCGGACCCCACGCTGGTCGACCTGCCGGTACGCATCCTGATGTCGAGCATGGGGCGCGCCGGCGGGGCCGACCCTGCAGCCATCGCGCGCGAACTCGAGCGGCTGATTAACGGTGTTCCCGTGGCAACTTCGGCCCCGGCAACTGCCGCCCCGGCAGCAGCGCCTGCCGCGGCCGCGCCAGCGGCGGACGCAGGCGGCGACGCGCTGGATTTCAGCAAACCCGCTTAAAAATCCTTGGGTGGCGGCGGGAAGTTCGGCTTGCGCTTTTCGCGCAACGAGGCGACACCCTCCTTCGCCTCCGGACCGGTGAAGCCGAGCATTTCGTAGGCGAGCGACGCGTCGAAGCCCGGCCCCGCCATGCGCAGCCAGTTGTTCAGGCTGTACTTGGTCCAGCGCAACGCGGTTTGCGCGCCGCCGGCGAGTTTCCTCGCGACTTCCAGCGCCTTTGCCTGCAGCTCGGCTTCTTCGCAGCACAGCGACACGAGTCCGATCCGCTCCGCCTCTTCGCCGGAGACCTGCTCGCACAGCAGCAGGTAGTACTTCGCCTTCGCCATGCCGCACAGCAGCGGCCAGACGATCGCCGCGTGGTCGCCCGCCGCCACGCCCAGCCGCGTGTGGCCGTCGATGATGCGCGCGTTCTTCGCCGCGATCGAAACGTCCGCCAGCAGCCCGGCCACCAGCCCCGCGCCCACCGCCGGGCCATGCATCGCGGACACGACCATCTTCGAGCAATTAATGATGTTGTAGACGAGGTCCCGCGCTTCGCGCCAGACGCGCGCGCGCGCCTCGAAGTCCTGCGTGATTTTCTCCACCATCGCCAGGTCGCCGCCGGCGGAGAAACCCTTGCCCGCGCCGCGCAGGATCGCCACCCGGGTTTCCGGGTCGCGGTCGATGTCGAGCCAGATCTCGGCCAGTTCCTTGTGCAGCCGCTCGGTGGCAGTGGAGAGCTTGCCGCCCTCTTCGCCCATCACGAGCTCCAGGATGCCGGGCTCGAGGCGCCGGATTTTCAGGTCTTTATATCTGGAGTAGTCCATGGGTCCATTCTACAATCGGGTCATGCGCACAGCCGACGAGCGATTCAAGAACCTGCCCGGGTTTCCGTGGCTGCCGCACTACCTCGAATGGCGCGGGTTGCGGGTGCACTACCTGGACGAGGGGACCGGGCCGCGCACCTTGCTATGCCTGCACGGCGAGCCGACGTGGGGCTACCTCTACCGGAAGATGATCCCGCCATTCCTTGCCGCCGGATACCGCGTGGTGGCGCCGGATTTCGTCGGCTTCGGGCGCTCGGACAAGCCGACCGAGGAAGGCTTCTACACCTTCGACATGCACCGCGATTTTCTTTTGAATTTGATCGACAGGCTGAACCTCTCCGGCATCACGCTAGCCGTGCAGGACTGGGGCGGGCTGCTCGGGCTTACGGTGCCGATGGAAATGCCCGCGCGCTTCGAACGGCTGCTCATCATGAATACCGCGCTCGGCACCGGCGATGCCCCGTTGAGCGAAGGATTCGTCGCCTGGCGCGCCTACGTCAACAAGAACCCCGCGATCGACTGCGGCAAGCTGCTCGGACGCGCCTGCGCGCACTTGAGCGCCGCAGAAGCCGCGGCCTACGAAGCGCCGTATCCCGATACCGGCTCCAAGGCCGGTGTGCGGCGTTTTCCGAACCTGGTACCCGACCGGCCCGATGCGCCGGGAGCCGCCACCTCCCGCATGGCACGCGACTGGTGGCAGAACGGCTGGAAAGGCGAGTCCTTCATGGCCATCGGCGCGAAGGACCCGGTTCTGGGGCCGCCGGTAATGCATCAATTGCGGAAAATGATCCGCCACTGCCCAGAGCCCTATGTCCACGCGGAGGGCGGGCATTTCCTGCAGGAATGGGGCGAGGACGTCGCACGCGAGGCATTGAAGCAATGGAAGTAACTTTTGACGACGTCGCGCGCGCGCACGAGCGCATTCGCGCGCACGCCCACCGCACGCCGGTGCTCACCTCGGACACCATCGACGCCCACACCGGCGCGACGGTGCATTTCAAGTGCGAGAACCTGCAGCGCATGGGCGCGTTCAAGTTCCGCGGCGCCTACAACGCGCTGTCGCAACTGTCGCAGGAGCAGAAGACGCGGGGTGTTGTCGCCTTTTCTTCCGGCAACCATGCGCAGGCCGTCGCGCTCTCGGGCAAATTGCTCGGCGTGCCCGCGACGATCATCATGCCGACCGACGCGCCGCAGGTGAAGCTCGTGGCGACGCGCGGCTACGGCGCGGAAGTCATCACCTATGACGCCAGCAACGAGGACCGGCAGAAAATCGCCGAAAAGCTGGCGGCCGAGCGGGGCCTGGCCGTCATCCCGCCCTTCGACCATCCGCACATTCTTGCGGGACAGGGGACGGCGGCGAAGGAGTTGATCGAAGATGCAGGCCCGCTCGACCTGCTGCTCGTGCCCTGCGGCGGCGGCGGCCTGCTGTCGGGCTGCGCCATCGCCGCCAAGCACCTTTCTCCCAACTGCCTCGTGATCGGCGTGGAGCCGGCGGCGGGCGACGACGGCCAGCGCGCGTTCCGCGCCGGCAAACTCGTCACGATCGGCCTGCCCGACACCATCGCCGACGGCGCGCGCACGATGTCGCTTGGCAAGATCACCTTCGCGCTGATCCAGAAGCATGTGGACGACATGCTCACCGTCACCGACGCGGAGCTGCTGAAATCCATGTTCTTCCTCTGGGAGCGCATGAAAATCGTGGTCGAACCCACCGGTGCGCTTGCCGCCACGGCTCTCCTGGAAAAAAAGCTGGACGTGAAGGGGAAACGGGTCGGGGTCGTACTGTCCGGCGGGAACGTCGATGTAAAAGCCATGGCCGCTTTGCTATGATCCGCATCCCATGAAATGCATCCAGATCAGCAAGCCCGGCGGCCCTGAAGTCCTGGTTCCGGCCGAACGCCCGACTCCGACGCCCAAGGCGAATGAGATCCTCGTCAAAGTCGCAGCCGCCGGCGTCAACCGCCCGGACATACTGCAGCGCATGGGCAAGTACGCCGTGCCGCCCGACGCCTCCGACTTGCCCGGCCTGGAGATCGCCGGTGAAGTCGCGGCCTGCGGTGCCGACGTGAAGATGTGGAAAGTGGGCGACAAGGTCTGCGCGCTGGTGCACGGCGGCGGCTACGCTGAATACTGCGTAACGCCGGAAGTGCAGGCGCTGCCGGTGCCGAAGGGCCTGTCGGCGCTGGAAGCGGCCTCGCTGCCCGAGACCTTCTTCACGGTCTACTCGAACGTCTACGACCGGGCGCACCTCGCGCCGGGCGAATCGCTGCTGGTGCAGGGCGGCAGTTCCGGCATCGGCGTTACCGCGATCCAGATCGCAGCGGCGCTGGGCAACCGCGTGTTCGCCACCGCCGGCAGCGACGAAAAGTGCGCCGCCTGCGTGAAGCTGGGCGCGGAGAAAGCGATCAACTACCGGACGCAGGATTTCGCCGCCGAGATCAAGGCTGCGACCGGCGGCAAGGGCGTCGACGTGATCCTCGACATGGTGGGCGGCGACTACGTGCCGCGCGAGCTCAAGTCCCTCGCCGACGAAGGCCGGCTGGTCTTCATTGCGTCGCTCGGCGGCGCGAAAGCCGAGATCGACATCTTCGAGATCCAGCGGCGCCGCATCACCATCACCGGCTCGACGCTGCGCCCGCGCCCGGTGGCATTCAAGGGTGCGATCGCGAAAAGCCTGCGCGAACGGATCTGGCCGCTGATCGAAGCCGGGAAAATCAAGCCGGTGATCTACAAGACCTTCCCGCTCGCCCAGGCGAGCGAAGCGCACAAGCTGATGGAATCGTCGCAGCACATCGGCAAAATTGTTCTCACACTCTGATCAGAGAGACACAAACCGTGACGCGCCGTAACAAACCAATGGTGGTCGTTTCCCCGATTGGGATAGCACGAGGCCGGACGAATACCCGCAAGGCGTCGAGAGCGCTGCTCGCGCTATTGCGTAGTTGCCCGGTGAATCTCAGCCGGATCAGCGTGCCGGTGAATTTCGGGCAGCGGCCGCTATGGCTGCTGAAGGGCGTTGACCGCAGCGGGCGCAACGACTTCAGCGCCGGCCACAAGCGCTGCCTACGGAGTCATGAGGTTAGGCAACCACAAGATCATCTCCGGAAAGGCAACGTAGAGGCCCAGTGAGAGGAAGTCGAGCGCGATGAAGGGCGCCACCCCGGCGA
This sequence comes from Betaproteobacteria bacterium, assembly GCA_039931635.1. GTDB lineage: Bacteria > Pseudomonadota > Gammaproteobacteria > Burkholderiales > SG8-39 > RBG-16-66-20. The sequence continues at coordinate 6,242 of JBDTRO010000256.1, forward strand.
AAACCTGGCCGAGGGTAACGGGAACCGGAGAGGAACTCTTCACCACGAAGACGTTCAGCCCCACCGGCGGCGTGAGCACACCGATCTCCGCGAGCTTGACCGAGATCACGCCCAGCCATATGGGATCGAAACCCGCCTTCAGCATTACCGGGAACATGATCGGCAGGGTCATCACCATGATCGCGATCGGTTCGATGAAACAGCCGAGGACGGTGAACAGCAGCACGAACCCCAACAAGTAGGCGTACTTGCCGCCCCCGAGGTCCAGCACCGCCGTCGATATCAACGCCACCAGCCCGGAATAGGTGAGGAAGCGCGCGAACAGGATCCCGCCCACCACGATGATGAAGATCACCGAGGTCGTGACGGCCGCTTCCTTGAGGATTTCGAGCAGCGAGCGGCGATTCAGGCGGCCCTTGACGAGGGCGATGACGAAGGCGCCGAAGGCCCCGACCGCCCCCGCGTAGGTGGCCGGAAAGAAGCCGCCGTAGATGCCGCCCACCACGATCACGAAGAGGACCATGATCCCTGATACGCCGTAGAGCGACCGCCACCGTTCACCCCAGGTAAAGCTGATCTTTGCCCGCGGCGCGAGGTCCGGCCGGAAGCGGGCGACGAGGTAGATCCCGCCGCAGTAGATGAGCGCCGTGAGGATGCCCGGCACGATGCCCGCGATGAGCAGCTTGCCGATGGACTGCTCGGTGATTACGGCGTAAATGACCATGAGGATGCTGGGCGGGATCAGGGCGGCGAGTGTCCCGGCGGCGGCGATGCAGCCCGCGCTCAGGCGCACGTCGTAGCCGAAGCGGGTCATCTCCGGCATGGCCATCTTCGTGAACACAGCGGCGTTGACGATGGTCGAGCCGGACGCCGCGCCGAAGGCCGCCGAGGACATGACGGTGGCAATGGCGAGCCCGCCCCGCAAAGCGCCGAGCCAGACGTATGCCGTGCGGAACAGATCGGTGGTGATATTGGCGACGGTGGCGAAGGAACCCATCAGGATGAACAGCGGAATCACCGCCAGGGCGAACGAATTGGTGGTGCCGAAGGGCACCGCGGAGAGCTGCGCGAAGGCCGCGTCCGGCCCTACCGTGAGATAGATGCCAAGGAACCCGGAAAAGCCGAGCGCGACGCCGATGTGCGCGCCGAGGGCGAGCCAGACAAGCAGTTGCCCAACCACGATGTAACCGGCCATCTCCGGAGTAAGCAAGGGCATGCGCGCGTGCTAGCTGCCTCGCGGCAGCTCATCCCCGATTGACGGCGGGACGAGGGGCGGCGGGGGCGGTTCCCCTCGCCACATGCGCCCCAGGTCCGCAATGACGTCGAGCACGAGCTGCACGATCAGCAGCAGGGTGCCGGCGACCAGCAGAAAGCGCGCCGGATAGAGCGGGAAACGGATGGTACCCATGGTCGCCTCGCGGATCTCCCAGCTGTACCGGAGCTCGCTGAACCCCTGCCAGCAGAGAAGCGCGAAGTAGACGAGGGCGAGCAGGTGCGTTGCCGCCTCCATGAACGACTTTCCCCGCGGGCCCGCAAAGTTGTACAGGAGCTCGACCCGGATGTGGCCGCGCCGCTCCTGGGTGTAGGCGAGCGCGCCGAAGACGATGAGCACCATGGTGCTCTCGGTGATCTCGAGTGTCCCGTGCACCGGCCTGCCGAAGAACTTGGTCCCCACCACGTCGGCGACGCCGAGGAACATGGAGATGATCATCCCTACCGCGCCCAGCAACAGCATGCCCAGCGCGAGGCGCGGCAACACCCTGCTAATCCACTGCATGCAATTTTCGCCCGGTCTGGAAAACCAACGACGACCCGCGCCCGGAATGACCGGGCGCGAGGTTTTGCCTTATTGCGCGAGCAGCTGCCTCCAGCGCGCCGCCACCTTCTTGGGCGTCTCGGCATCGCCGGTGGCCGCCGCGGTCGCCTTCTCCCAATCCCCGAGGAAATCCGGGGTCATGGACCGCCACTTCTTGAGTTCGGCTGCGGGGAACGGGGTAAAGACCGCGCCCTGGGCCTTCAGGTTGGCCACTGCTTTTTGCTCGAAATCCCCGACCCACGCCAGATATTCCGCCATGGTCTCGCGCGACTGGTCGAGGAAAATCTTCTGCACGTCCGCCGGCAGCCGGTCCCAGGTGCGCTTGCTGATGGTGACGTTGTGGCCGGTTATCGCCATCACCGGGCCGCAGCTGTACTTGCCGACTTCATGCAGCTTGTACTGCTGCATGTTGCCCGCGTTGATGAACGAGTAGTCGAGGGTGCCGTGCTGCAGCGCCTCGTAGATGCCGGGCGGAGGCACGGTCACCGGCACCGCGCCGATGGCGGTAAAGGCCTTGGGAATGTCGGCTCCGAAGCTGCGGATCTTCTTGCCGCGGAGCTTTTCCACGCTGAGGCAGTCCTCCGACTTGCCGGTCATGTAGTACTCGCCGAGCGGCTGCTGGAACAGCCACATCGCCCCGATCTTCTCGAACTCCTGCTTGTAGACCGGGAACTCTTCCACAACCTTGACCAGGAGATCCATCGCCTGCTTGCTGGTCTGGAACACAAAGGGGGTCTGGAACGCCCGCCAGTACCGCAGCTGGTCGGGGTTGTAACCCGGCGCGGTGGCGGTCATGTCGAGGGCGCCCTTGCCGACCAGCATCAGCAGTTCCGTATCCTTGCCCAGGCCGCCAGCGAAGGTGATGGCGATCTTCACGCGCCCGTTGGTGCGCTTCTCGATCTTGGCGACGAATTCCTTCTCGAGCTGGACGAAAGGACCGTCGGCGAGGTAGTGGCCCCAGCGCAGCTGGATCGGAGCCTGGGCGAAAGCAGCGCCCGCCACTGCGAGGCTCATGACGCTTGCGAACGCGGATATGAGTAACGGAGTTCGACGTTTCATGTGCATTCCCTTTTTTCGGATTTCCGTCCGGCCGACGGTGATATCCATCTTCCGCTGCCCCCGTGAAAGATGTCAAGCCGCGAATGCGACCATGCCACAATGCGGCGATGATGAAAGTGTCCTGGTTTCACAAATTTGGTGGTCCGGAGGTCCTGGTCTGCGAGGAGACTCAAAAGCCGGCGCCCGGAGCCGGCGAAGCGGTGGTGCGGGTACGGGCGGTCGGCATCAATCATGTGGACTTGGACGTCCGCGCCGGCACTGCCCGCATTCCGCTGATCTTTCCGCACATTCTGGGACGCGAATTTGCGGGCGAGGTCGCCGCCATCGCGGATCCGGCCAGCCCTCTGAAGGAGGGAGACCGTGTCTGGGTTTCATGCCGCATTCCCTGCGCCACCTGCGAGTTCTGCCTGAGCGGCCGGGACAATCTGTGCGAACGGGGAGGTTATTTCGGCATGGACCTGCCCGGCGGCTACGCGGAGTACGTGAAAGTCCCGCTCTCCTCGCTGCAACCCCTGCCATCCCAGGTCAGCTTCCAGGACGCCGCAGCGAGCCAGATCGCGTTCGGCACCGCCTGGCATGTGCTCATCAACCGCGGGGGCCTTCGTGCGGGCAACACCGTCCTCATCCAGGCAGCGGGCTCGGGCATAGGGAGCGCCGCCATCCAGGTGGCCAAACTGGCGGGGGCCACTATTTTTGCCACGGCCAGCAGCGAACAGAAGCTCCAGCGGGCAAAGGCGCTGGGCGCCCACCACGTCATCAATTACAGCAAGGAAAATTTTGCCGAGCGCGTCCGCGACCTCACGGGCGGCAAGGGAGTGGACGTCATCATGGAGCATATCGGCGGCGACGTATTTACCCGAAGTCTCGAATGCCTGAAGACGGATGGCGTGATCGTCACGGTGGGCGCGCACGCCGGCGAGGTTGTGTCCCTGGACATCATCCCGTTCTTCCGCAAGCAGCTTCGGCTTGTCGGTTCGAAAAACGCCTCGACGACCGAACTCAGGACCGTCATGGGCATGGTTGCGGAGGGCAGGCTGAAGCCGGTCATCCACGCCGCGTTTCCGCTTGCCGAGGCCGCCGAAGCGCACCGGACCGTGGACTCCAGGGAAATCTTCGGCAAGGTCCTCCTGCTTCCCTGACCGTGGCCGGAACAGCTCTCAGGGAACCAGCACCAGCGTGGCGGTGGTTTGGCCGCTCTCCAGCAACCGGTGAGCCTCGGCCGCCTGCTCCAGTGGAAGGCAGCGCGGCGTGGCGGGCCGCAACGCACCACTGGTGATCGCGTCGAACAGCTCCTGTGCCGCGTCCTGGAGTTCCGTGGCGTCTGCAGTGTAGTCGCCGAAACGTATCCAGGAGAGGGCCAGGCTGCCGCGATCGCGCAGCGTGTTGACGGAGAACGGCGGCACCAGTCCCGAGGAATTGCCGAAGCAAACCAGGTGGCCGCGCGGTGCGAGGCAGGAAAGGGAACCCTGCCAGGTTTCGCGGCCCACGGGATCGTAGACCACCGGCACGCCACCGCCGGAGAGTTCGCGCACCTGCGCCGGCCAATCGTCACGGCCGCGCACGAAAACAGCTTCATATCCCGCGGCGCGGGCGGCGCCGACCTTGTCTTCCGAACCGACGATTCCGATCGCGTGCGCGCCGAGCGCCCGCAGCCACTGGCCCGCGAGCGAACCCACGCCCCCGGCTGCCGAGTGGAACACAGCCCAGGAGCCCGGCACAACGCGGAACACGCGGCGTACCAGCGTCTGCACTGTCAGGCCCTTGAGGAGGACCGCTGCCGCATCGCGGTCCGAAATACCCGCCGGAAGCGCGACACAGCGCGCCGCGGGAAAATTCCTGTAGTCGCGATAGGACCCGAGCGGGCGCGATGCATAGGCGACGCGATCGCCGACGCGGAAACGCTCGACGCCTTTACCGAGCGCCTCGACCACGCCCGCCGCCTCCATGCCGATGACCAGCGGCATCGGCGCGGTTCGCAGATCACCATAGTCACCGCGCCGGCCGTGCACGTCGGTGAAATTGACGCCGATCGCGGTCTGCCGGATGCGGATCTCGCCGGCTTCCGGCGCGGCGTCCGGCACGGTGCGCAGCTCGAGCACCTCCGGGCCGCCGAAGCGGCTGAGTGCGATCTCACGCATCTTTTTCAGGCCGGCGGCCTGGCGCTGCCGTCGGCAGGGCCCTTGAGCTCGACGCCATTGCCTTCC
>JBDTRO010000257.1:0-3230 GCA_039931635.1 Betaproteobacteria bacterium
CAAGTTCGAACGCGAACGCAGCGCAAAGGAGAGGGCGACGGCGCTCGAGCCCCTGTCCCGCCTGTTTTCCGCAGACGTGGCGGTGAAGGGTTTCTTCGTCATCAGCGGTTACCTGGTGATGATGAGCTACGAGAACTCCGCTTCGCTGCGCGACTACGGCGCCAAACGCGTGCGGCGGATCTATCCCGCATATGCGGCGGTCGTGCTTGCATGCGCGCTCGCGGGAGCGTTTCTAACTGCGTTGCCGGCCGCGGGGTATTTTTCTTCCATGGATTTCGCGAAGTACGTCGCGGCTAACCTCGCGTTTCTCAATTTTCTTGCACCCACGCTTCCCGGTGTGTTCGCTGGCCAGCCGTACGAAGAAGTGAACGGCGCGCTATGGACGCTGAAAATAGAAGTCATGTACTACCTGTTCGTGCCGGTGCTCGCCTGGTTGCTGGCGCGGTTTGGGCGCTGGCGGGCGCTCGGCGCGCTCTATCTCCTCTCGGTAGCCTACTCTGTCGCAGCCGGCCACATGCATGTCAGAACCGGCGACCCGTTCTGGCTGCAATTGCAGCGCCAGCTCCCGGGGCAATTGGTCTACTTTCTGGTGGGCATAGGGTTTTATCTTCTGAGAGACCGAGTGACTGGCAGGTGGCTTACGCTGCTCGCCGCGGCGGCGGCGATGTTCGTGTTGGTTGCGATCTCGCAGAGCCCGCCCCTTGCCATGCTTGTCGAGCCCCTGGCGCTCGGCATCTGCGTGATCTATGCGGCGGTCGCGCTGCCGCACTTGGGAAACGTCGCGCGCTTCGGAGATCTTTCCTACGGTGTGTATATCCTGCACTTTCCGACGATTCAGGTGCTGGTGGCCGCAGGCCTGTTCGCAAGTGCCCCTTGGGCTTCCTTCGCGGCGGCTGCGGCGCTGGTCCTGCTGATGGCGTTCCTGAGCTGGCACCTGGTTGAGAAGCCATTTCTCACCAGTCGATCTCACTATCGCCGCGCGGCGGCGCGAGTCACCGGCGCAAAAGGAATCTGAGCGCACTCGTCAGGTGGTGCATCGCAAGCCGCGGATTGCGCCGGCTCGCGCGCCGGGCATCGTGAATGACCTCCGCAGCCGGCTGATAGGTGACGGACTTGCCGGCCGCACGCAGGCGTCGGCACAGATCGACGTCCTCGTAGTAAAGAAAATACGCCTCGTCAAAGCCACCGACGAGACGATAGGTGTCGCTGCGAAACAGCATGCACATGCCGCCGATCCAATCGACGTCCTGTGCACCCTGGTTCGGCGGATAGTCGGGTCCGGGGCGCGCGCCCAGCGCCTTGCGGACCAGGATTCCTGCCGTCGGGAAGCGCCGTGCGCTGTCTTCCACTTTGCCTGCCGGGTTGCGAACCAGGGGACCGGCCACACCGGCGTGATCGCCCTCAAGGGAGGCAAGCAGCGGTGCAAACGGGTCTGTCCTCAAGCGGATGTCAGGATTGAGCACGCAAAAATACGGTGTCTGGCAGTGCCTGAACGCGGTGTTATGGTTCGCGCCGAAGCCTTTCACGGAAGTGTTGCTGATTACCTCGACCGGACAGGTTAGGTCGCCAGTCGCGAGGGGAACGGAATCGGGGGCATTTTGCGTAAGCACGAGCGCGATGCGGTCCGCGCATACCCGGCGCACATCTTCCAGGAGATCGTTGACCAGCGCGTTCTGGCGATGGCTGACGATTGACACGGTTATGTCGCGCATCGCGCAATCTGCTGGAGGACCGTGCTACCCGATCAGTTCGTGGCGGACGGCGAGCCGTTCATAGGTGGACACGGCGCGCCTGTCGCGCGTGAGCAGCGTCGCCCCGGCGCGTTTGGCGGTTTCGGCGATCAGTGCGTCGTAGATCGCGCCGCCGGAGATGCGCGCCGCCACGGCGGCATGCACGAGTGAGCGCAGCGCCGGCCCCGGCAGGCTCAGGGGCGCCTGGGGAAAGTGCTCGTCGAGGAATGTCGCGACGACCTCGGGCGGCGAGCGGTGCGGCGCCGGCAGGCGCGTGAGGACCGAATACGACTCGATCAGAACATGCGCCGGGATTCTCGGCCTGCGCGCAAGCACCGCGGCGGCGCTACGGTGGCCGTCGTGCCAGGACGCGAACGCGGCGACGACGACGCTGGTGTCGACCGCGATCACCGGCGCATCTGTTCGATGGTGTCCCTGACGATCTCGTCGGTGAGCGCGGGCAGCTTGCGGGCCGGCACCGCCACGCGCACGCGTCCACGCCGCACCAGCGTCATCGGCGTCGGCGCGGGCTCGATCTCGAGGCGTCCTTCGCGCTCGCGGATATCGACCGCCCGCCCGCCGAGCAGGCCCAGCCGCTCCCGCAGCGCCTTGGGAATGACCACGCGTCCGGCGCCATCAATGGTAGTTCTCATGGCGGCAGTTTACCATTGCGAGGGAAATCGGGCTCTGACCTCGATTTTCACGCGCGCACCGTCAGCCGCGCCCGTAACGGTCCTCGAACCGCTCGATGTCGTCTTCGCCGAGGTAGCTCCCCGACTGCACCTCGATGATCATCAGGGGTTCCTCGCCGGGATTTTCCAGGCGGTGCCGGGTGCCGACGGGGATAAACGTGGACTGGTTTTCCTCCAGCATGAGCGTTTCCTCGCCGCGCGTGACGCGCGCGCGCCCGGATACGACGACCCAGTGCTCGGCGCGCTTGCGGTGCAGCTGCAGCGACAGCGCGTGCCCGGGCTTGACCATGAGGCGCTTGACCTGGTAGCTCTCGCCGGCATCGACCAATTCGTAGTAGCCCCAAGGGCGGTAGACGCGCCGGTGGCTCAGGTGCTCGGAGCGGTTGGCGCGCTTCAGGTCTTCGACCACTTCGCGCACCTCCTGGCTGCGCGAACGGTCGGCGACCAGCAGCGCATCGTCCGAATCGACGATGATCAGGTCTTCGACGCCGAGCGTGGCGACCAGGCGCCGGTCGCCGAAGACGAGCGAGCCGCGCGTATCCTGCAGCTGCACGTCGCCGCGCGTCGCGTTGCCGGAGGCGTCCTTCTGAGCGAGTTCCCAGAGCGCGGACCAGGAGCCGACGTCGCTCCATTCGAATTCGGCTGGAATTACTGCGGCCTCGGCGGTACGCTCCATCACGGCGCGATCGATGGCCTCGGAAGGACAGGCGAGGAAGGGTGCCGGGTCCAGCCTGAGGAATCCGAGATCGTCGGCCGCGCCCGCGACGGCCGCGCGCGCCGCTTCGAGGATGTCCGGCCGGTAGCGGCC
>JBDTRO010000258.1:0-5232 GCA_039931635.1 Betaproteobacteria bacterium
GAAGACGAACGTCGCGAGTCCGATAGTCAGCAGGAGCCAGATGAGGGTACGCACGCGAGCCTGCGTCAGTGCCGTCTCCCGTTTCGCGAGAAGCATGAGTTCTGTGGCCTCCAGGCGCTCGACCGCCTTTTCCAGTGACGCCATGGCTTCGGCGCCATCCCCGGAAACTACGAACTTCGCGGCCGCCGCCAATCCCTGATTTTGATGCAGGGCGATTCCGCGCTCGAGCAGGCTCAAGCGGTGGTCGGTCAACAACTTGAGTTCTGCGATGGCCCCAAGGGCGGCGCTATCCGTAGCGAGGCTCACCAGCTTCCTATGGTGAATGTCAATCTCGGTGACCAGGAGCGCGTATCGGTCCAGGTATTTTCTTTGATCTGTGATGAAGTAGGCGCGTTGCGCTGATTCGGCGTCGGAGATGTCGCCATACAACATGTGCAGGGCAGCGCGTGCCTCCTGCGTGCGGGACACGACGCGCGCAGAGTCGGCGAAATCGACGCTGGCGGTGTAGGTCAACCCGCCCGCAAACAATAACAGCAGCAGACTCACCGCGAAGCCAGCGAAGATTTTGTTCTCGATGGTGGAGAAGCCGGTTCGAGGGGCGGCGCCCGGCCCAATCAGTCTTGCCGTTGAGAGCAAGGTTCCGCCGCCCAGCAGCGCGAACGCCAGGGCAGTATTCAAGGCAACAGGCGGGAGCCACGCGTCCGTAACAACCTCGCTGGCGTTCCACAGGTACCCGAGCAGCGACAGCGCACCTATTGCGGTTGCAATGACAGCGCCCGACCATCCCAGCCACCCGAGCCGGGGCTGTCTCAGGGCGGCCAATCCCAGGCCAAGGCAGGCAAAAGTAACGGCGCTATAAGGAGACATCCGACCGGGAGTGGCGTTGTATGCATTGGCCGTGTCACGGAAAAGCGCCTCGTCGATCCCCAATTGCCAGCCGAACAGGTACTGGCCGAGCGTGGCGAGACCCAATGCGGCAACGGCCAGCGCCAGGATCCGCGCCAGTCGCTCGACCGGCAGCGGGGGCCGGCAGGCAAGGATGGTCAAAACAAGGCCCGACAGCACGAGGCCCACACCCGTATTAGCTTTCATTTCGACAGCGCCGGGAAGCACGCTTTTCAGCGTGGCTATGTCGAACGCCCAGCCCGACAAGGCGGTCAGCCCGATCAAAGCCGGAACGATCCCCGCAAGCAGGACCAGCGCCATCAGCACGCGGCCCGAGACGGGTGAAATCCTCTGTTCAGTTGAATCCATACGAGGGTCAGAGATCTGTGAAGGCTTCAGTGGCCAAAGAATGTTGATTGATCCAAGCAAATCGGGCAGGAACGGCAATTGATGCAGTGCACTATATATTTCTTTAGATTAATTGAACAACTCAAATGTCACTATTAAATAATTATTAACAAAAGATGTTACAATTTGATGTATTCAACATGAGAACTTTTTCAGACGTTGTAAATCTGAGATAGTTCCATAGCTCCACTAAATGGATCTTTCTAAGGAGCGCTTTTTGATACAAACAGCTGAATCCATTGGAATTTCCGCCGCGGCGCGGGAAACAGGGATTGCGAAAGAAAATCTCCGCAATTGGGAGCGCAGATATGGATTCCCCCAGCCAGTGCGGGACATCAATGGCGAGCGAACCTATCCCGTAGGACAGGTGGAGAAGCTGCGCGTCGTACGGCGTTTGATGGACGCCGGATATCGCCCAGGCAACATCCTTCGCAAGAACGTAGACGAATTACGCGAGCTGGCCTTGGACAGAGGACCCGCCATACCGCAGGGGTCCAGATTCGGAGCCGAGCTCGATATCCTTGTCAGCGCTATCCGGGACGGCGACATTCGGCTGCTGCGAACGCGCCTGCGTTGGCAACTTGCCACGCTGGGAATGCGTGAGTTCGTCATGGGACTCGTTGCGGACCTGAACCGCGCCGTGGGCGAGTCCTGGGCAAGGGGCGAAATCCTCGTCAGCGGGGAGCATCTCTACAGCGAGCAGATCGAAACGGTCCTGCGTGCCGCAACTGCGCAGAGCCTGGTCGAACCAATCGGACCGAAGGTCCTTCTCACGACGCTTCCTGGCGAGCAACACAAGATCGGCCTGCTCATGCTTGAAGCTATCCTTGCCATGGAACGGGCGGAGTGCCTCCCGTTGGGCACGCAGACGCCCATCAGTGACATCGTGAAGGCAGCCACCGCCGGAAATGCCGACATCGTGGCACTTTCATTCAGCGCCGCGCACCCGGCGAAAGCAGCGCTCGAAGGCCTCGCCGAATTGCGCGCGTCGCTTCCTCCGCAAACGGCGATCTGGGCTGGCGGCGATGGCGTCAAAGGCATCCGCAAACGTCCCAGCGGCGTGAAAGCGCCGGTGACGCTTGAGTCCGCGGTTTCCGAGCTAGCTCGCTGGCGAAACTGACGAGCTGCTCCTGGCGGCCACATGGAGCAAGCGCTGGAGTGAAAAGCTAAAGCGTAGAGATTCTGGCGGTAAATAGGCTGCTCGCAGATCGAAGCTCTAGATGGGACAATGGCTTACCTATGCCGTTGATGATCGAGTGGGAGTGAGCCGGCGCTTTAGTCACTCTTGACGTTAATCACGGGCCGCGTTACTATCCTGCCGTGGCGATCAAGACGTTCAACTGCGCCGACACGGAAGCTTTGTTCCGGCTCCGGCGCGTTGCCCGCTTCGCGAATATCGAGCGCCCGGCGCTGCGCAAGCTCAAGCAGCTCGACGTTGCGCGGCGTATCGAAGACATGCGCGCACCCCCCGCGAACCGGCTCGAGCAGTTGAAGGGAGATCGTGCCGGGCAGTGGAGTGTTCGCGTGAACGACCAGTTCCGCATCTGCTTTCGCTGGACAGGCGACGATGCCGGCGATGTCGAGATCGTGGACTATCACTGACGGAGACTGACATGAGCAGGAAACTCAAACCCGTTTCGCCCGGTGAGATGCTGGCGGAGGAATTCCTGAAGCCGCTGGGGATGAGCAATTACCGGCTGGCCAAGGAGATCGCCGTGCCTGCACAGCGCATCGGCGAGATTCTCGCTGGCCGGCGCGCGATTTCCGCCGATACCGATTTGCGCTTGTGCCGGTTCTTCGGGCTTTCGGATGGCTGGTGGCTGCGCCTGCAGGCCGACTACGACACCGATATCGCAAAAGCGACGCTCACGAAGGCGTTGGCGAAGATCAAGCCGTGGGCGAAAATGACTGTGGACTCGGCAAGTGCACGCTAAAGATTGAGCCGGAGCAAGGTCTGTTCAGTTACCGCCACGGTTTCCATGCCGGCAACCATGCCGATGTGCTCAAACACGTCGTCCTGGTGCAGATGCTGTCCTATCTGACGGCCAAGGAAACGCCGCTCTGGTTCGTGGACAGCCATGCGGGCGCCGGCGTCTATTCGATTGACAGCGCCTTCGCCCAGAAGAAGGGCGAGTTCAAGACCGGTATCGGCCGGCTGTGGGAGCAGGGCGATCTGCCTCCCGCACTGGCGGAATACCTCCAGCAGGTGAGGAAAATCAATCCGGACGGCACGCTGCGCCATTACCCGGGCTCGCCGCAGATCGCGCTGCAGATGCTGCGGGAACAGGACCGGCTGCAGTTGTTCGAGCTGCACACCACCGAGAGCGAAATCCTGCAGAAGCAGTATGCAAACATGAAGCGCAAGGTTTCCGTGCAGCCGACGGACGGATTCGCAGGACTGAAGGCGGCGCTGCCGCCCGCGTCGCGCCGGGGCCTGGTGCTGATCGATCCTTCCTACGAGGACAAAGCGGACTACGAAAAAGTGGTGGACGCGATGCGCGACGCGCTGCTGCGCTTCGCCACCGGCGTCTACGCGGTCTGGTATCCGCAGGTGCAGCGGCCGGAATCGAAAAACCTGCCGGGCCAGCTCCAGCAGCTGGCCGGGAAAAGCTGGCTGCATGCCACGCTCAAGGTGATGGCGCCCGCGCGCGACGGGCTCGGCCTGCACGGCAGCGGCATGTTCATTTTCAATCCGCCCTGGAAGCTGGAATCGGCCCTGCAGCCGGTGATGCCGGCCCTGGTCAAGCTGCTCGGGCAGGACCGCAAGGCGTCGGCCATCGTGCACGGGAAACAAGCCTGAGGGTTGTGGCACGATAGCCGGTCATGAGTGACGAAACTTTCATGCAGCGAGCCCTGGTCCTCGCGCAACGCGCGAAGGAGGAGGGCGAGGTCCCGGTGGGTTGCGTGGTGGTGCACGAGGGCTGGATCATCGGCGAAGGCTGGAACCGGCCGATTGCCGCTTGCGATCCGACCGCGCACGCCGAGGTCCAGGCGATGCGCGCCGCAGCCCGCGCGTTGAAGAATTACCGTCTCACCGGCGCGACGCTGTACGTGACCCTCGAGCCCTGCGAGATGTGCCTGGGCGCGATGTTCCATGCGCGCATCGCGCGCGCCGTATACGGCGCCGCCGATCCGAAGAAAAAAGTCCTGAAACCGCAGACCACAATCGAAGGCGGACTGCTTGCCGACGAATGCGGCAGGCTGCTTACGGAATTCTTCGCGGCGCGCCGATGAACATTGAAATCGACGTCGCCGGGCAGAAACTCATCCTGGGCAACCGGACCTACCTCGTTTCGACCTCGAAGAACGGCCTGGGGGAGAAGAACGGCAGCTTCTGCACGCCGCGCGGCCGGCACATCGTGCGCGCGAAGATCGGCAGCGGCCAGCCGCTGGGCGCGGTATTCGTGCGCCGCCGTCCTACCGGGGAAATCTGGACGCCCGAGCTGCATGCGCGGTACCCGGCGCGCGACTGGATGCTGACGCGGATCCTGTGGCTGTCGGGCTGCGAGCCGGGCAGAAATCGCCTCGGCGATGTCGACACGATGCGCCGCTACATCTACATTCACGGCTCGCCCGATCCGGCGGAGATGGGCAAGCCCGGTTCCATCGGCTGCGTGCGCATGCGCAACGCCGAAATCGTTGAATTGTTCGACCTCGTTCCCCCTTACACCACAGTGGAAATCCATCCATGAGCGACAACTCCGCGATCCGCCGTTCCATCGAACGCGTGCCGGCCGACCTCGTCAAGGCGGCGAGCAAATTCCAGGCTTCCATCCTTGCCGACGTCGGCGGGCGGCGCGGCTCGCTGGGCGGAAGCATCCAGCCGCTGTCGAAAAGCATGAAAGTCGCGGGGCCCGCGTTCACGGTCGAAGTGCGCCCTGGCGACAACCTGATGATCCACGCCGCGCTCCAGCTGGCCAAACCCGGCGATGTGATCGT
>JBDTRO010000259.1:0-1977 GCA_039931635.1 Betaproteobacteria bacterium
CTCGTCGCGCCACAAAAGGGGCAACGCGTAGTAGCCGAGCTTTCGCTTCGGCGCCGGCGTGTAGGCCTCGAATCGGTAGGCCCATCCCCAGAAGAGCTCGAAGCGGCGCCGATCCCACACGATCGGATCGAAGGGGGCGAGAAAAAGTGCGCGGCCGTCGATCGTTGCGCCGCGCGGATCTTCGTCCTCCGGCCACACCCAATCGACGGCGCCTATCTGGACGTACACGCCGCCCGCGGGCGTCGTGTTCGAGCCAAACTGGACATTGGAATTCCCGCCGCATCCAGCCAGCAGCAGGGCAAGCGCTAGAGCAAAGGTACGCGTCACCCTGTAGCGCGTGAAAGCCGGTCTCTTACAGCGGTCCATTCGGCGGTCTCTGACGGCATCTCGATCAGGATCGTCTCACATTGCGCGCCGTCCAGTTCGCGCAGCGCCGCGTATAGCCGCTGCGCGTAGGCCTGCGGCTCGCGCGGCATGCGGATCCAGTATTCGACGCGCTCGTCGGGCCGGGAAAAAGCGAGCACCGCAACGGCGGCATGGCGTTTGCCGATCTCGGCGTCGAGCTGATGCGGCGCAACCAGCACGGCAGGCGTCTGAGGTGCGTAGTGCCGCTCCAGTCCACCGGAGTGGCGGGGAGAGCCCGATTTCTTATCCGTGACTTTCGAATCCAGCACTTCTTCCAGCCTCGCTTTCGAGATGCCGCCCGGCCTGAGGAGGGTCGCAGCGCCATCCGAAAGATCCACGATGGTGGATTCGATGCCGACTTCGCTGGCGCCGCCCTCCAGGACGAGATCGACTCGGCCGGGAAAGTCGTCGCGCACGTGCTGGGCGGTGGTCGGGCTGACATGGCCGAACACGTTCGCCGAGGGTGCCGCGACGCCGCTGCCGAATTCGCGCAGCAGCGCCTGGGCAATCGGATGCGAGGGCACGCGCAGTCCTACGCTGTCCTGGGCGCCGGTGACGAAGTCTTTCGCCTTCGCCGATCGCTTCACGACCAGCGTGAGCGGGCCGGGCCAGAAGCGCGCCGCCAGCTTGCGCGCGGCAGCGGGTATCTCCCGTCCCCATTCGAAGGCATTTTCAGCGGAGGAAAAATGGATGATGACGGGATGATCTTCCGGGCGGCCCTTGGTTCGATACAGCCGCGCCACCGCGTCGGCGCTGGAGGCGTCCGCGCCCAGGCCGTAAACCGTTTCCGTGGGGAAAGCGACCAGGCCGCCAGCGCGCAGGATTTCCGCCGCGCGGCGGAGATCCTGCTTCACAGCTTCAGCGGCGCAGCCTTTAACACCGCTTCAGTCTGCTTGACCCTGAAAGCGGCAAGCTTTTTCCGCATGTCGGCGTCGGAAAGCGCAAGCATGGCGACTGCAAAAAGGGCCGCGTTCGCTGCGCCCGCTTCACCGATGGCGAATGTCGCGACCGGAATGCCCTTGGGCATCTGCACGGTGGAGAGCAGCGAATCCAGGCCTTGCAGGTGTTTCGAGGGCATCGGCACGCCCAGCACCGGCAGCGTCGTGTGAGCGGCAACCACGCCGGCAAGGTGCGCTGCGCCGCCCGCCGCCGCGATGATCGCCTGCACGCCCCTGCCCGCCGCGCCTTCCGTCCACTCGGCCACCGCTTTGGGTGTGCGGTGCGCGGACATGGCTTTCGCTTCGTAAGGCACGCCGAACTCTTCCAGCACTTTCGCCGCCGCCTTCATGGTTTCCCAATCGGAGGTGGAGCCCATCACGATGCCGACAAGGGTTTTCATGCGATTTTCTTTCCGGTCAGTTTCTCGAGTGCTTCGCGGTACTTCGCCGAGGTGCGCGCGATCACCTCGGCCGGCAGCCTGGGCGCCGGCGGCGTCTTGTCCCAGGTCAGCGTCTCCAGATAGTCGCGCACGAACTGCTTGTCGTACGACGGCGGCGAAACGCCGACCTGGTACTGGTCCGCGGGCCAGAAGCGCGACGAATCCGCCGTCAGGATTTCATCGATCAGGATCAC